>NZ_JBEPLY010000012.1:0-168275 GCF_040545495.1 Martelella mangrovi | reverse complement strand
TGTTCTTCCGTGAACCGTGAACGCTTCATGCCGTCCGTCTCCGTGTCGTGACAGACTCTACCAGAATCTGGAGGAAGTTCAGGGGCTCAGGTCACGACGCATCGTCGATTTTCGGCCAGTCGATTGCGGGCGGGGCCGCAGGCGCGGGCGCGTCGAGATAGGCCGACAGCGGCTCTGCCGTGTATCCGGCCTGGATCTTGCGGACATTGTCGATATCGGCGGGGTTGAAAAGCTGCGTCCGGTAAAGCGCGGTTGCGAACTCCGTTTCGGACTGGAACACCTTAGCGATGCCCTTTGGCGTTTCGCCCTTCCAGTCGGGGCCGGCGACGGCATAGCAGGCGGCGTCATTGCCGGTGGCGCGCGAGCCGATATAGCCGAAATTGAAGGTGTAGAGCGAGGTCAGCATCACCGAATAATAGCGATCCTTGTCGATTTCCGGCACGCACAGCACCACCGGTTCGGCGCGCAGGTCCATCCACAGTTCCGAGTAGGGGGTATCGCTGTTGGGGGTCACAATGGAGATATCGGCGGGCGTGAACACGTTGGATTCGTTATGCAGCGTGTTGAATGGCGCCTTGAACTGCGAATTGCCCGTGTCGATCGCCTGATCATACATCAGCTTGTAGAGATCCACCATCGGCAGGCCGTAGACGGTCGCCTCTTCGGCGATGGCGGCGGTATCGGCGGGTTGACCGGCGGCAGAGCCGCTGACCGGGACGAGAAGAAGGCTTGCAATCGCAATGCCTGTGACGAAGGGCTTGAACATCGGTTTTCCTCTCGCGCTCAGGGCTGCGCGTTCCTTGCGCGGCGGCCACTGCGATTTCATCCACGGAAAGGTCGTATCGTTACGACTGATGCGCACTATCGCGATGCTCTATGCAACCTAAAATATGTCTTAAGTATGTTGTGAACCACTATTGCATGTAAGTTGCGCGCGATGCTTTTGCGCGTGCTTGAGAGCGGCTATCTCCCGCTGAGGCTGGAAGCCGTTGCCCGGTATTCAGGAAATGACGTCCGCTGAGCGGAGCGGGCGATGATTTCCGTTCTCGGCGCCGGTTGATTTTTCTGTCCGATGCGTTATGCAGTTTAACTACATAACGTGTTCGAGGAACCGGATGATGAGCAGGCTTGTTCCGGCACTGACATTTGAGACCAGCGCTGGCGACCGTGCGGGCGAAGCGCGTTTCCGGCTTCTTGCGGAGATCGATCGTCTCGGTTCGATTTCGGCTGCCGCAAAGGCCACGGGCTTTTCCTACAAGGGCGCGTGGGATGCGGTGAATGCCATGAACAACCTGTTTCCGCGGCCGTTGATCGTCAAACGGGCGGGCGGCGCCAGCGGCGGCGGGACCGAAGTGACGGAGGAGGGCAGGCGTGCGCTTGCCGTTCACCGGCAGCTGACGGCAGCACTCGGTGAGGTGACGGCGCGGCTGGAAACCGTCATCTCCGCAAATCCCGGCCTTGCCCTTTCCGTCGACAACCTGTTTGGGAGCCCGTTCATGCGAACCAGCGCACGCAATTGCTATCATGGCGTTGTCGAGGCCGTGTCCCACGGCGCCGTCAATGCCGAAATCCTGCTGAAAATCGCTCCCGATGTCACCCTGGCCGTAATCGTCACGGAGGCAAGTGTTGCCAATCTCGCTCTTGAGCCCGGGGTTGAAGCCTATGCGCTGATCAAGGCATCGACGCCGATTCTGCTGGAGGGCGGCGACAATGTCGTGTCATCGGCCCGCAACCGGATCACCGGCACGGTGGTTTCCGTGGAACCCGGCGCCGTCAATGCCGAGGTTGTGCTCGATATTGGCGGCGGCAAGACGCTGTGCGCCATCATCACCGGCAAGAGCGCGGAAGCGATGGATATTGCCGCCGGCAAACAGATGACGGCTCTGATCAAGGCCTCCCAGATCATTCTGGCGCTGGGCTGAGGAATAAAACGTAAATTGCAACAAGGTGAGGACCCCATGAAACCCGTATACGCATTGTTGGCCGCCGCATTCGCTGTTCTTCCTGCAGGCTTTGCCGGTGCTGCCGAAACCAATGTTGCCGTTGCCGCCAACTTTACCAATGCGGCCAAGGATATCGCAGCCGCCTTCACGGAGGAAACCGGCGATACGGTGCTGTTGTCTTTCGGCTCCACCGGCAAGCTCTATGCACAGATTGCCAATGGCGCACCGTTCAGCGTTTTTCTGGCCGCCGATCAGGCCCGCGCGAAAAAGGCAGTCGATGAAGGTTTTGCCGTCGAGGGCAGTGAATTCACCTATGCCATCGGCAAGCTGGTCCTGTTCAGCGAAGATGCGGACCTCGTGGACGATAACGGCGCGGTGTTGAACGCGCCCGACAGTTTCAGCAAGCTTGCCATCGCCAATCCCGCTGCCGCGCCTTACGGAGCTGCGGCTGTCGAAACCATGACGTCGCTCGATGTTTATGATGCGCTTCAGCCGAAGCTGGTGCAGGGCGACAGCATTTCGCAGACCTTCCAGTTCGTCGCCACCGGCAATGCCGAACTGGGCTTTGTTGCCCTGTCGCAGGTAATCGGCGATGACAGCGGTTCACAATGGGTGGTGCCGGCGGAGCTGTACGAGCCGATCCGTCAGGACGGTGTTCTGACCAACGCCGGTGCCGACGATGATGTCGCAAAGGCCTTTCTCGATTTTCTGAAGGGTGACAAGGCCACCGCGATCATCGAAGGTTATGGCTACGCGGTTGAATAGGGCCTCAACCGGCACATGACGCAGACAGGAAAATCCGGAACCTGATGGCTGAAGCTGTCTTTCTCACCCTGAAACTTGCAATCCTGACCACCATTTTGCTGATGGTGGTCGGGATCCCGATTGCCTGGTGGCTGGCCCGCTCGAAAGCCTGGTGGAAGGAGGCGGTCGGGGCCATCGTTTCCCTGCCGCTGGTGCTGCCGCCGACGGTTCTGGGTTTTTATCTGCTGCTGTCGCTCGGCCCACAAAGCCCGCTCGGTCAGGCGATCAAGTCGGTTGTCGGCTTCACGCTGCCGTTTACCTTCACCGGTCTTGTGGTCGGTTCGGTGATCTATTCGCTGCCCTTTGCCGTTCAGCCGATCCGCAATGCGTTTGAGGCCTTTGGCGAGGAGCCGCTGGAAGCAGCGGCAACCTTGCGCTCTTCCCCGCTTGACCGGTTCTTCACCGTCGCGCTGCCGCTGGCACGGCCGGGTATCCTCACCGGCGCCATCCTCGGCTTTGCCCATACGGTTGGCGAGTTCGGGGTCGTGCTGATGATTGGCGGCAATATTCCGGGCGAAACCAAGGTTCTGTCGGTGGCGATCTACGATTATGTCGAGACCCTGCAATGGGGCAAGGCGCATGTGCTGGCCGGCGGCATGGTGGTGTTTTCCTTTATCGTCATCCTGTCGATGATGCTGATAGAGCGGCGCATGCGGAGCCGGCTGACATGAGAGCGCGCGAAACAGGCCTTGCCGCCCGCTTCGAGGGACATCTCGGCGCCTTCAAGCTTGATGTGGACCTCAATTTTCCGGTCAATGGCATAACCGCGCTGTTCGGGGTGTCCGGTTGTGGCAAGACCTCGCTTTTGCGCTGCTTTGCAGGGCTGAACCGTCTTCAGACCGGCCATTTTGCCATTGATGGCGAAGTCTGGCAGGACGGGACGACCTTCCTGCTGCCGCACCGCCGCGCTGTCGGTTACGTCTTCCAGCAGGCCAATCTGTTCCCGCATCTGTCCGTTCACGACAATCTGGTTTTCGGCCTGAAACGGCTTGGCCGGACCGAGCGAAATGTTGCGAAGGACCGTTTCGATCAACTGGTTTCGCTGCTCGGTATCGATCATCTTCTTGAACGCGCGCCGCGGAAACTTTCCGGCGGTGAACGGCAGCGGGTTGCTATTGGCCGCGCGCTTCTGACCGCGCCGAAACTGCTGTTGATGGATGAGCCGCTGTCTGCGCTCGACTTCGAAGCCAAACGCGAGATCCTGCCCTATCTGGATGGTCTGAGAAAAACGCTTTCCATTCCGGTTCTTTATGTGACGCATGCGCCGAACGAAGTTGCCCGGCTGGCCGATCATATCGCGGTGCTGGAAAACGGCCGCATCCTTGCCTCCGGCCCGCTGACTGAAACACTGGCCCGCCTTGACCTGCCGATCCGCCGGGAGGAAGGGGCCGGCGTGGCAATCGATGCACGGATTATCGAGATCGACAGCAAATGGCATCTTGCGCGCGTCGCCTTTGCCGGTGGTTCGCTCTGGGTGCGGGACCCGCAAAAGCCTGTCGGTGAAATGGTCAGGGTCATGGTGCTGGCGCGCGACGTTTCGCTGGCGCTTGCACCGTCGCGCAATGTCTCCATCGTCAATCATCTGCCGGCAAAAGTGCTGGAGATCGCCGATGGTGATCACCCCGCCGTTGTCGCGGTCAAGGTCGATGTCGGCGGCACGCCGCTGATTGCGAGGCTGACGGCTCGTTCTGCCGCAGCGCTCGCCTTGGAACCGGGAAAGCCGGTTTCCGCGCAGATCAAGTCCGTCGCGATCGTGGACTAAAGCTCAGGCCGCCGTATTTCAATCCGCCTGTCTTGCCTTCAGCCATGTCGTCGGGCTTTTTCCGGTTACGCGGGTAAATTCACGATTGAAATTCGACTTGGTGTTGAAGCCGCTTGCAAGCATGGCGGCGGTGACGTTGTCGCCGGTCTTCAGGCGTTCACAGGCGTGGTCGATGCGAAAGCGGTTGATATGGCGTGAGACGTTGTCGCCGGTGACGCGATTGACGGCGGCCGACAGCGTTTTTGCCGGTATCGAAAGCCTGCGGGAAAGGCGGGCCAGTGTCAGCGATGGATCGAGATAAAGCATTTCGCCTGACAGCAACGTATCAAGCCGGGTCATGATCGCAGCATCATCCTCCGTGGCCTCTGCCGGTGCGGGACGGATGGGGTCTTTCGGCTCGCCTTCGCCGAAGGCATTCGGTGAAAGGCTTAAAAGTCCTGCCGCCAGAAGCCCGGCTGAGGTGAAAACGCTGACGATCAACGGTTTGAGCGATGGCGTGCCTGCAAAAATGACATAGGCAATCAGGGTGTCGCTGACAGCGGAGATGATCAGGCTTGCGGCAATGCCGGCCCACAGCCATTGCGGTTGGCGACCTGCCTCCAGCCGGGCAAGCGGCAGGGCATCGCCGCCGGTCTTCAGCGCCAGCAATATGCGCAGGCCGTAGGACAGGAATATCAGCGGAATGATCGCGTCGACTGTCGCTGCGGCGAACACCACGCAAAACAGAGTGAAGGCAGGCGCGGCAAGATGGATAAAGTCCCGCCGCGGGCGCAGCGGCTCGATGAAAGACGAGCGGAAGGCAAGCCAGGCCAGCACCGGTACGAAGCTCGCCGTCACCGGCTGCACCGGGCGCAGAAACGCAACATTGTAGTACTGCACCAGTGCGACGATCAGCCCCTGGAGCGCGCAGGCGGAAAGCAGAACGGCAATTGCCAGCGGCCGCCGTTCGCCCGCAAGCATGCGCAACACCATGAAACCCAGCACCAGCGCAGTGACCAGTGGAACCGGAAGGACCAGCATATCTTCACCTCTCGATATGCCCTCCGATAGTCCAAAAAACGGTTCCGGGCGACCTGAAACCGGAAACAGGACGCCGGCTGCGCTGAAAAACATCAAAAAAGGCCGTCTCGAACCAACCAAAAGGTATCATTGATGAAACGGCTCATTCTTTCCCTCGTCGGTCTTGTCGGCGCTTTTGCGCTCTCCATGCCCGCTCTTGCCTCTGAAAACCTGCTGCCGGGCTATGAACGCATGATCGTTGCCAGTGCCGAGCGCCCGGCGCCGCTTGCAGCCACGCTCTGGTATCCGGCAAAGATCAGGAGCTATCGCGGCATTGTCGGCGGCAATGCCGTCTTTGAAGGTACGTCCGGCCTGATGGGCGCGCGGATTGCCGATGGCAAATTTCCGCTGTTTCTCTTCTCCCACGGCTCCGGCGGCAATATGGACAACAGCGCCTGGCTGATGGCGGCTCTGGCGGAAAAGGGCGCCATGGTGCTGGCGGTCAATCATCCGGGCAGCACGACGGGCGATTCGTCGCCGCGCGCCTCTGCCGTTCTGGACCGGCGCGCCGGCGATCTTTCGGCCGCACTCGATAACCTTCTGGCCGATCCGGTGCTGGGTCCGCATGTCGACCGTTCCGCGATCACGGCCATCGGGTTTTCGCTGGGCGGCGGTACGGCGCTCAATCTCGGCGGTCTGCGGTTCGATGGCTCGGCGTTTGCCGATTATTGCCGCGCAAGCCCGGCTCAACTCGACTGCGTTTTCATGGGCAAGGGCAATCTCGACCTTGACCGTCTGCCGGAAGGGTTTTCGGCCGATGGCCGCGATGAACGGGTGAAGAGCGTCATCGCCATCGATCCCGGCTTCACCTATGCGGCGACGGCAGACAGCATTGCGGCCATGAAGCGTCCGGTTCTGGTGATCAATCTCGGAGAGAAGAACCTGATGAAGGCGGCAGATGTTTCCGCAAAGGGCAGCAATCTTGTACCGCGCCTGCCGGATGCCGCGCGTGTCGTGATCGCGCCCGCCCATCACTTCACCTTTCTGGCCGAATGCAAACCCGCTGGCGCGGCCCTTCTGGCGGAGGAACAGGACGATCCGGTCTGTGACGACCCTAAGGGCGCTGATCGCGCTGACGTTCATGCGCAGATTATCGATGCCATAACGGAATTTGCCGGGCTCTGAAGCATTCGCCTCATTCCGGAACCGTTCGCGAGGTGCTCAGGTGCCCCGCGACGGTATCTTCTTTTCGAAATGACGGAAGACCGTCACCAGAATGCCGGTCAGGCAGAGATAGAGGAAGGCGAGGAACAGCAGCGGCTCGTAGGTGAGGTAGGTCGACTGGCGGATGTCGCCGACAACGGCATAAAGATCGATAACGGTGATGGTAGCGACCAGCGGTGTGGATTTAAGCTGGACCACGGTTTCACCCGCAAGGGTGGGCAGAGCCCGGTGCAGCGCGCGCGGCAGCCATATCCGGGTCAGCACCTTCCAGCGTCCCATGCCATAGGCGCGGGCGGCCTCAAGCTCGCCGTGGGGCACCCCGGCAAAGGCGCCGCGCATCACCTCGCCCTCATACCCGGCATAGGAAAGCGTCAGCGCCAGAAGCCCGTATGGCCATGCCTCCCGCAGATAAGGCCAAAGGAAGGAGTGGCGGATTTCCGGAATGCCGGGAAACAGCGAGCCAAGCCCGTAATACAGCAGCCAGAGCTGCAACAGCAGCGGCGTTCCGCGGATGACCGTGCAGAAAATCCGTGCCGGCCAGGACAGAATACGCGGCCCGGTGACCTGTACCAGACCGAGCGGCACGGCCATCAGAAAACCGAGCGCGGTGGAGGAGACCAGCAGCAGGATGGTCACCCAGAGCCCGGCCAGCAGCATATCTGCATATTGCGGCAGCCAGTCCCAGCGCATCTTTACGGCCATCAGCGCAAGCAGCGCCAGCGCCACGGCCATGATCGCGATCCTGTGTGGGCGCAGCAGGGCCGAGAACTTCGGCCGCGGCGGCGGCGTTTCGATGCCGGCGAGGTCGTCGGGCTGTTCGCTCACGTCTGCCTCCTCTTCATGCCACGGCTGGCGCGGCGTTCAAGGAGCTGGAGCAGGACATTGGAAATCAGCGTGACGGCGAGATAAAGCACGCCGGCGGCGGAGAAGAACAGGAAATATTCGTGGGTCACACCGGCGGCCTGCCGCGTGGCCAGCGTCAGTTCGGTGAAGCCTACAACGGCCAGCAGCGCGGTATCCTTGGTGGTCACCAGCCAGAGATTGGCAAGGCCCGGAATAGCGTGCGGCAGCATGGCCGGCAGTGTGATCCGCCGCATGATCATGGCCGGCGGCATACCATAGGCCCGGCCCGCCTCGATCTGCCCCGGTGGAATGGCAAGGATGGCGCCGCGCAGAACCTCGGTGGAATAGGCGCCCTGAACGAGCCCGATAACGAGAATGCCGGCCAGCATGCCGGAGATATCGACAGAGGAAAAGCCAAGGGCCGTCATCAGATTGTTGAGCGCGGCGGTGCCCGCATAATAGAGCAGGACGATCAGCACCAGTTCAGGAATGGCGCGCACCACCGTGGTGTAGATTTCCATAAGGTCCCTGATGACCGGCCCGCCGTAAAGCTTGCCGGCCGAACCGAGAATGCCGATCACCTGACCGAGCGCGAAGCCACCGGCTGCAACCTCAAGCGAGGTGACGAGCCCTCGCAGAAGTGCACCGCCCCATCCGGGCGGTGACAAGGCAAGAAGCTGAAATCCTGTCAGTTGTTCCAAATTTCTGTCCGGTCTGTCGTGCAGGTATCAGGATCGGTGATCCGAAAGGCGGATGCCGCTCTTTATAGTTCGCCAGCGGCTGGAAAGCTCGAAATCCCCTCAGAGCCATGTCCGGGCATGGCCCGCATATCCATGAGCTGCTGCCTTGTGGCCCCTCGGGCCGGACCCGAGGGGGATGCCGAATGGCAGGAGAGGCGCATCCGCGAGGTAACGGGCGGTGCCATGCGCAGCCGCCCGCCCTTTGATCAGTCGCCGTAGATGTCGAAGTCGAAATAGCTCTTGGTGATTTCCTCGTAGGTGCCGTTTTCGCGCACGGCGGCGATCGCGTCGTCGAACTTTTCCTTCAGGGCCGTGTCGCCCTTGCGCAGACCAAGGCCGATGCCGGGGCCGTAGATCTCGACATCCTGCTCGACGGTGCCCATCATTTCGCAGCACATCTGCCCGTTATCGCTTGTCAGGAAGGGCTGCAGGGTCACGAGGTCGGCGATTTCCGCGTCGATACGGCCGGCATAAAGGTCCTGGTTCACCTCGTCCTGGGTCTGGTAGGTCTTGATCTCGGCATCGGGGAAATGCTTTTCGGCATAGGCCTGATTGGTGGTCGAGACCTGAACGCCGAGCACCTTGCCTGCAAGGCTTTCCGCGGTCGGTTCAATGCCGGAACCGCTCTCTGCGACGATGGCACCGGGCGTGCTGTAATACTTGTCGGAAAAGGCGATCTGCTCCTCGCGTTCGGGCGTGATCGACATCGACGCCAGGATGGCGTCGATCTTGCCCGACGTTAGTGCGGGGATGAGACCATCCCAGGCGATAGGGGTGATTACGCAATCAAGAGCGGCCTCGTCGCAAAGGGCGTCCATCAGGTCGACTTCCCATCCGGTCCAGTTGCCGGAGGCATCGGGCACGGTAAAGGGCGGGTAGGGCTCGGCGGCAACGCCGACCTTGACGGTTTCAGCGGATGCCGCGCCGGCCAGGAGTGTGGTGCAGGCCAAAGCGCCGATCAGTGCGGATGTGAATTTCTTCATGTTTTCGGTTCCCTCTGTTGTGAGTTTCGCCCGGTCCGGAGTGCGCTGAATGCGACCCGTTCCGGCTATTGCACGGAGCTGATGAACTTTCTCAGCCGTTCGGATTCTGGATTGTCGAAGACGGTCTGCGGCGCGCCCTGTTCTTCCACGCGGCCGTCATGCAGGAAGACGATTTCGCTGGCGACTTCGCGGGCAAAGCTCATCTCGTGGGTGACAAGCAGCATGGTGCGGCCTTCCTCGGCAAGATCGCGGATCACCGTCAGCACCTCGCCGACAAGCTCGGGATCGAGCGCCGAGGTCGGCTCGTCGAACAGCATCGCCTCGGGCTGAATGGCGAGCGCACGCGCAATCGCCGCGCGCTGCTGCTGGCCGCCCGACAGGAAAGCGGGATAGGCGTCGCGTTTTTCGTAAAGGCCGACGCGGCGCAGTATGGTTTCAGCTTCGGCGATGACTTCGTCGCGCTTGCGGCCCAGCACATGCACCGGCACTTCGATCACATTCTGCATCAAGGTCATGTGTTGCCAGAGGTTGAAATTCTGAAACACCATGGCAAGCCGGGTGCGGATGCGCTGTATCTGTTTGCGGTTGGCCGGCATCAGCCCGCTGTTTCCGTCGGGCTTCATGGCGATTTCCTCGCCATGAACGCGGATACGGCCGCGTGTCGGCCACTCCAGCATATTGATACAACGCAAGAGCGTGGATTTTCCCGAGCCGGAGCCACCGATAATGGCGATAACCTCACCCTGTCGGGCCTTGAGCGATACGCCTTTCAGCACTTCCAGATCTCCAAAGGACTTATGGAGATCATCGACGGTGACAGCTTCTGCGAGGTCACCATCCCTCGGATTGTCTTCAGCCTTCATAAAACGTTTTGCCGTTCCCGGTGCGCCGGCGGTCCGGGCACTTCTTGCGGTGCGCTCGACCCGGCATTCAAAAATCGTTGTTTCGCATTATTACTACACTTGCGAGCTTATTATGCAAGTGTATAACTAGGGAAGAATTCGCAGAACTGGAGATGAATGGAATGAGTTTCGGAGCCCAAACCATGGCGCGGCCCATTCGGCGGCTGATCATGCGCAAGCCGGGAGAAAGCCTCAGAATGGCCGATCCGGCCGCCTGGCACTACGGCGAGACATTCGATGCAGAACGTGCAATCCGCCAATATGCCGATTTCGCCGATCTGGTCGCTGCCTCGGGCGCGGAAATCCTCTGGTACGAGGACAATGGCGACGGATTGGCCGATGCGATGTTTACCCATGATCCGTCGCTGGTTGCCGACAGCGGCGCAATCCTGCTCAATATGGGCAAGCGGCAGCGCAAGGGCGAAGTGGATGGTCACGAGGCGATCTACCGGGATGCGGGCATTCCCGTGCTCGGGCGTCTTTCCGGTTCGGGGACTGTCGAAGGGGGCGATTGCGTCTGGCTCGATGAGCGGACGCTTTGCATCGGCCGTGGTGTGCGGTCCAATGCCGAGGGGATCGACCAGGTGCGCAGGCTGCTGGCGCCGCATGGCATTTCTGTGTTGAGCTTCGATCTGCCGCTCTGGCAGGGGGAAGAGGCCTGTCTGCATCTGATGAGCGTGATTTCGCCGCTGGCCGACAAGCTTGCTTTGGTGTTCGCGCCGCTTTTGCCAGCACCGTTTTATCAGCTGTTGAAGCAGAAGGGTTATACGCTTGTCGAAGCGCCGGAAGATGAATTCAGGGCCTCGAACGGCCTCAATCTCAATGTGCTGCCGACAAAGCCGTTCGATGTGATTGCAGTTGCCGGTTTCGACAAGACCAAAGCCGCGATGGAAGCCGCTGGCTGCACCGTCAGCACGTTCGAAGCCGATGCGCTCTGCATTGCATGTGAAGGCGGCCCGACCTGCCTCACGAGGCCGATCCTGCGAGACTGAGATGAGCCGCAAACCCTTCCGCCGCGCCGGTGATGCCGAACGACGTGCAGCCCTGATCGAGGCGATGCTGGATTGCATCGCCGAGGGTGGCATCCAGAACGCGACGGTGAGGGAAGTGGCGGAGCGCGCCGGCGTTTCCGGCGGGTTGATCCGCCACTATTTTGCGACCAAGGAACAGCTTCTTCATGCCGCCTATCGGCAGACCATGGCGGCGATGACGGAGATTTCGGCCACGGCCGGAATAGCAGACGGCAAGAGCGGGCGGGAAAAGCTGAAAAACTTCGTTGCCGCCTGCCTGACGCCGCCGATGATCGACGCGCGACGGCTTTCGCTCTGGGCGGCGTTTATCGCCATGGCGCGGATCGATCCGGCCATGGGGGCGATCCACCGGGAAAACTATCTTGAATACCGGGCGTTGATCGAACGCTTGCTCGCCGATGCCTGGCGGGAAGCCGGACGGGTGGTCGATCCATCCGAAATCCGGCGGCTGGCGATTGAAATCAACGCCGTGCTGGACGGGCTCTGGCTCGAGGGGTCGCTGGCCGGCGACATCTTCGAAGACCGGGAGCTGCTGAAGGCGGGGCTTCATTCGGTGGGGGCGATTACCGGCCTTTCGCTCGATGAAATTGAAGGGTGAACTGAGATGCACTACGCAAGGATTTCGGATCGTCTCGGTGGGCTCGGCTCCGACAAATGGGCCGTCCATCTGAAGGCGCGCGCGATGAAGGAAGCCGGAACGCCGATCCTGGAATTGACGATCGGCGAGCCGGATGTCGACCCGGATCCGATCCTTGCCGATGTCGTGGCAAGCGCCCTTGCCGAAGGCCGGATCGGCTATTCCAACGGGCGCGGTGAACCATCGCTTCTCGATGCGCTTTCGAAACGGTACACGGCGCGGACCGGGCGACCGGTCGGGCCCGAAAATATCGTCTGTTTTCCGGGCACCCAGACTGCGCTTTTTGCGGTGATGCTGACGCTGGTGGAGGCCGGGGACGCCGTGCTTGTCGGCGATCCGCTTTATGCCACCTATGAAGGCGTGATCCGCTCCACGGGCGCAGTGATGGTGCCGGTGCCGCTGAAGCCGGAAGACGGATTTCACATGCGCGCCGACATTCTGGAACAGGCGATCACGCCCAATGCCCACGTGCTTCTGCTCAATACGCCGCATAATCCGACCGGCGCCGTGCTGACGGCTGAAGAGCTTGCGGCAATCGGCGCGGTCTGCCGCAGACATGATCTCTGGATCATTGCTGACGAGGTCTATGAGGAATTGATTTTCGGCGGCGACTTTGCCTCACCCCTTGATAATGAAGTGCTGGCCGCGCGAACGATTTCGGTGTCCTCCATTTCCAAATCCCATGCAGCCCCCGGGTTTCGCAGCGGCTGGGCGGTCGGCCCCGCCGAATTTTGCGCCCGGCTTTTGCCGGTGGCTGAAACCATGCTTTTCGGCAACCAGCCCTTCATCGCCGATGCGACAGCGGCGGCAATCGAGCGGCCAAGCGGTGTTTCCACCGCCTTGCGGGCCTCATTGAAGCGTCGGGCTGCACTGCTGGTCGATGGCCTGTCATCGGTCCCCGGTATTGCCTGTGCCATGCCCGAGGCCGGAATGTTTGCCTTTGCCGACGTCTCGGCAAGCGGGCTGTCCGGTGAGGCCTTTGCGCTCGGATTGCTGGAGGCCCAGCATCTGGCCGTGATGCCGGGGTCGTCCTTCGGCGCCGAAGCCGATAGTTTCATCCGCATCAGCCTGACCGTGCCGGACGCCGACATCGTCGAGGCCGCGCGGCGCATTGGTCATTTTGCGGCATCGCTGACCAGCCGGAAAACGGCGGCCGGAGCATGAGCGGCGAAACCATCACCGTTGGCGAGGCCCTGGTTCGTCTTCTTGAAGCGCATGGTGTCGAGGTCGTCTTCGGCATTCCCGGCGTGCACACGGCCGAACTTTATCGCGGGCTTGCAGCTTCGACGATCCGCCATGTCACGCCCCGCCACGAACAGGGCGCCGGCTTCATGGCCGATGGCTATGCCCGTGTCACCGGCAAGCCGGGCGTGGCATTTGTCATCACCGGGCCGGGGGTGACCAATACGATTACGGCCATGGCGCAGGCGCGTGGCGATAGTGTGCCGATGCTGGTGATTTCGGGTGTCAATGCCCGCCCGACGCTGGGCAGGGGGCAGGGATGTCTGCATGAACTGCCGGATCAGCAGGCGCTGATGAAAAGTTTTGCCAAGGATTCCGTAACGCTAACCGATGGCGCCGATCTTGCCGGGGCGCTGGCGCATTGTCTGGCACTTGCCGTTTCCGGGCGTCCGGGGCCGGTGCATCTGGAAATCCCGACCGATGTGATGGTCGAAAATATTGCACCGCCCGCAGTCGCGGCCTTGCCCGCTGCAAGGCCATTTGCAGAAGAGGATGTGCTGAAAGCTGCGGCAGAGTTGATCGGTGCGGCGCGGGCACCTGTGGTGCTGGCGGGCGGTGGCGCGGCTGGCGCCGATGTCGCTCTTCGGGCTTTCGCCGCGCGCTGCGATACGCCTGTCATCTTAACGGCAAACGCCCGCGGCCTGATGGCGGGCCATCCGTTGCAGGTGCCGGCGAGCGCAAGTCTGGCCCCTGTGCGGGCGCTGATTGCCGCCAGCGATCTGGTTATCGCAGTTGGAACCGAATTCGGTCAGACCGATTATGACGTCTATGTCGATGGCGGCTTTCCGGCGCTTCAAAAACTTGTCCGCATTGATGTGGACGGTGGGCAGGAGACAACCGGTCCTGCTGCCGACGTCTTCATTGTGGAAGATAGTGCATCGGCGCTTTCGCGGTTGGCGGCGCTGTGCGGCGAGCATGAAGGCGACGGTGTCCGGCGGGCCGGGCAGACAAGGGCGGCGGCCTGGGGCGCGCTCTCCGCCAAGATCAAGGACGAAATCACATTGCTGCATCGCCTGCGCGACGCGGTTCCCGACGCGCGGTTTATCGGTGATTCCACGCAGCTGGTTTATGCCGCAAATCTTTATCTTGAAGCCGGCGCACCCGGGCACTGGTTTAATTCCGCCACCGGCTATGGCGCTCTCGGCTATGTGCCGCCGGGTGCTATTGGCGCAGCGAACGGCGCGCCGGATTGCCCGGTTATCGCCATTGTCGGCGATGGGGGGCTTCAGTTTTCTCTGGCAGAGCTTGGAACGGCGGTGGATGAAGATGCCGATATTGTCTTCCTGGTCTGGAACAATCGCGGCTACCGCGAAATCGAGATCTACATGGAAGAAGCCGGTATTGTGCCCGAGGGGGTAACGCCGACACCGCCCGACATGGAAAAAATCGCCGGGGCCTTCGGGACGGGCTTTTCAAGTGTGGCGAGCGCGGAAGCGCTTGTTGCTGCCGTCGCTGCCGCTGTTGAGCGTGGCGGCGTGCATCTGGTCGAATTCCGGGCCGGATAAATCAGCGAAATTCAGATAAAAAAATCCCGGAATGCACCGTTTGGCGTATTCCGGGAATAAATGAAGAGGCTCCTTGCAGAGCCTCTCCGAGAGCAACCTGGATTAAAAGTCGCGCTGCAGACGGAACCAACCGGACCAGTAGTCGTCGTCCGAGTAGCTGTCGGGCAGGTCGGTGTAACCGACGTTCAGCTTGGCGCTCAGACCGTCAACGATGGTGTAGTCGAACAGGACGCCAGCGGACCAGAAGTCTTCGTTGTCCTGGCCGGGAACGTTAGCAGAGGTCCACTGGTAAGCCGGGGTAACCGAGAACTTTTCGGTAACGTCGAGCTGGTAACCGGCAGCCAGTGCCCATTCAGCATAAACGCCCGGCAGAGTCGTCGGAGTTGTCAGCGAATAATCGAAGAACTCACCGTCTTCGAAGTTGTTGGAGTATGCGTTCCAACCGGTGGAGTAGTTAGCACCGAGGTCCAACTGGCCCGGGCCAAGCGCCAGCGAGGTCATCAGACGGAACGAAGCTTCTTCGTTGTAGGTGTCGTAAGCAGCGTCCAACTTGGCGCCAACGCCGCCGGCCTGGAAGCCAACACGACCGGAAACGCCGAGCTTCGGGATGTCCTTGTCAATGCCGACCTGGTCGGGCTCGAGGGCGTCGAGGGCGAGGCCTGCTACGAAGCCGTCGCCGGCGAAGACGTAACGGATGGTGTTGAAGCGGGTGTTACCGGCAAGATCGTCGATTTCGCCGACGAGACCTTCATCCCAGTAGCTCAGGAAACGACCGGCCTGGAAACCGCCGACGCCGAGGTAGGCTTCGTTGATGTAGGTGCGGTTGCCGGTGTCGTTGGAGTGGGCTTCGCTACGCAGCGAGATCAGGCCCGTGACCGTGCCGAGTTCGGAATCGGTCTTGGACGAGATGTTCAGCTGAGCACGCGTGAAGACGTTCCATGTGTCTGCGACATTGCCGCCGTTCGAGCCTTCAACCTGGAAACGGATGTAACCGCCGATATCAAGGCAGGTCTCGGTGCCGGGGATGTAGAAGTAGCCGGCCCCGAAAGTGTCACAAACTTCGACATAATTGTTCTGAACCGGTTCGATGACGACGACCGGGTCGGCAGCTTGCGCGCCGGTTGTGGCTGCAAGCGCAGCAGCAGAGCCAAGAAAGAGGCTTTTGAGGTTCATGAAGTTAACTCCTCGTTGAATGTAAACGGGGCATTTAATCTTGCCCTGGGCTGGAAGCAGTTCGTTGCGTTGCATCCATCCGCATCAAACCCGCATAGGCCGTTCAGAGCAATAAACCTTTGATGGAATTCTGGATCAATCGAATGATTAACACCCCGGTGTTGCGGTTCTGCAACGATAATGCCTTGAGAAGACAAGGTAATTTCGGAGGTTTATGCTTCATTCAATGACAGAATGGGCCTCTGATTTGACTGATTCAGGAGTCGAAAAATCAATAAAATCAATCGTTTGATTAAGTGACTAAAATCGGCACGGGTGCAAAAAAACACGATCGAAAAATCCAGATGGAAGTTTTCCGGGGTTTTGGTTTGCTGATCACGGAAATGAGAGTTGAGCCGAATCAAGAAAAAGGCGCGACCGTCAATTTGGTCGCGCCTTTTCTATTTTTGGTTGTGTTTTTTAGAGGTGACGCAGGCGCTCAGGTCTCGGGATCGCCTCTGCGCATCATTTCAGGGATCGGCATTGACAGGATATTGTAGCCGTTATCGACGAAATGAATCTCTCCGGTGACACCGGAGGCGAGGTCAGAGAGGAGGTAGAGTGCGGAGCCGCCGACGTCCTCGATCGTGGTCGAGCGTCTCAGCGGTGCGTTGCGTTGCTGCCAGGCATAGACGAGACGCGCATCGCCGACGCCCGAACCGGCCAGCGTGCGTACGGGGCCCGCCGAAATGGCGTTGACGCGAATGCCGCGCGGACCATAGTCACCGGCAAGATAGCGCATGGACGCCTCTAGGCCTGCCTTTGCCACGCCCATGACATTGTAGTTCGGCACCACCGCCGTCGACCCGCCATAGGTCAGCGTCAGCATCGATCCGCCATCGGTCATGAGGTCTGCCGCGCGCTTGGCGATCTCGGTAAAGGAGAAGCAGGAAATCACCATGGTGCGGACGAAGTTTTCCCGCGTGGTGTCGGCATAGAGCCCCTTGAGTTCGCTCTTGTCGGAAAAGCCAACGGCATGAACCACGAAATCGAGCTTGCCCCAGCGCTCCTTGATGGCATCGAAGACCGCATCAACGCTCTCGATATTTTCCACATCGCAGGGCACGACGAAATCCGAGCCGAGTTCGGCAGCAAGCGGATGAACCCGCCGGCCGAGTGCTTCGCCCTGATAGGTAAAGGCAAGTTCCGCGCCTTCGGCATGGACGGCCTTGGCAATGCCCCAGGCAATGGAGTGGTTGTTGGCAACACCCATGATGAGGCCGCGTTTGCCCTGCATAAGTCCGGTCATATACGCATTATCCATTGTAACGCCGGAAAACCAGCGTGGCGTTCGTGCCGCCGAAGCCGAACGAGTTTGAAAGAACGGTGTCGATTTTGGCATGGTCGATGCGCTGACGTACGATCGGGACACCTTCGAATTCGGGGTCCAGCTCTTCGATATGGGCGCTTTCGCCAATAAACCCTTCCTGCATCATCAGCAGGGAGTAGATCGATTCCTGTGCGCCGGCAGCCCCCAGAGAGTGCCCGGTGAGCGACTTGGTTGACTGGATATGTGGGATCTTGTCGCCGAAGACCTCCCGGATCGCACCGATTTCCTGGCTGTCGCCGACCTGTGTCGAGGTGCCATGCGTATTGATATAGTCGATCTCTCCGCCGCCGATATCCGCAAGCGCCTGGCGCATGCAGCGCACGGCGCCTTCGCCGGAAGGCGCGACCATGTCGTAACCGTCCGATGTTGCGCCATAGCCGATGATTTCGCCATAGATCTTGGCGCCGCGGGCTTTCGCGTGTTCCAGTTCCTCGAGAATGACAACGCCGGCGCCGCCGGCAATGACGAAGCCGTCACGGGCGGCGTCATAAGCGCGCGAGGCGTGCGCGGCGTCCTCGTTGAAGTCGCTGGTCATGGCGCCCATGGCGTCAAACAGGTTGGACATGGTCCAGTCGAGATCTTCATGGCCTCCGGCAAACATCACGTCCTGCTTGCCCCACTGGATCATTTCGGCAGCGTTGCCGATGCAGTGTGCGGATGTCGAGCAGGCGGAGGATATCGAATAGTTGACGCCGTGGATCTTGAACCATGTGGCAAGCGTGGCCGATGCCGTCGAAGACATTGCCTTCGGCACGGCGAATGGGCCGATACGCTTGGGCGAACCGTTCTTTTCCGTAGTCAGTGCCGCCTCGACGATCGTACGTGTCGACGGACCGCCGGAACCCATGATGATACCGGTGCGCTCATTGGTGATATCGCCGTCTTCGAGGCCACTGTCGGCAATCGCCTGTTTCATGGCGACGTGGTTCCACGCACCGCCCTGCGACAGAAAACGCATGGCGCGACGATCAACCTGATCGGTGGGGTCGAGCGTCGGCCGCCCCCAGACCTGGCACTTGAAGCCGTGCTCGGCGAAATCCGGCGAGAAAGAGATGCCTGATTTTGCCTCGCGCAGCGAAGCGGTGACTTCGGCGGCATCGTTTCCGATCGAGGAAACGATTCCCAATCCCGTAACGACAACACGTCTCATATTCGATCCTTCTCTTTCTCCTCCGCATTCACCGGGCGACCGGCGTAACCGCGCATTGCGGCTTACTGTTCCTGGAACAGGCCGACCCTGAGATCGGAGGCCTTGTAGATTACTTCGCCATCGGCCTTCACCCAGCCATCGGCAATGCCGAGGACCAGACGGCCGCGCATGACGCGCTTGAAGTCGACGCCATACTCGACAAGCTTGTTTTTCGGCGTGACCATGCCTGAAAACTTCACCTCGCCGGTGGAAATCGCGCGGCCCTTGCCGGGCTCGCCAAGCCAGCCGAGATAAAATCCGGTGAGCTGCCACAGCGCATCAAGACCCAGGCATCCCGGCATCACGGGATCGCCCTTGAAGTGGCAATCGAAAAACCAGAGGTCGGGTGTGATGTCAAATTCGGCGCGGGCATGGCCCTTGCCGTTGGCGCCGCCGTCCTCCGAAATTTCGGTGATGCGGTTGAACATCAGCATCGGCGGCATCGGAAGCTGCGCATTGCCGGGGCCGAAAAGTTCACCTTCGGCGCACTTGATGATGTCCTCGTAATCGAAATGCGATTGTCTTGTGCTCATTAAAACTCTGCTTCCCTTCGTTCCTCGAGGGGTTTTCGGTACCGGGCTCAAGATAGGGGCGTATCCCTGTTGCAGCAATGCGCCGATATGTCGTTGGCCGGAAATCCCGCAACTCAATTGTTATTCTCTTCACCGTGGCCATACAGGAAGCCGACTTCCGCGACCAGAGTGAAACGTGTTTTAGCCGGGTATTTGCAGTTTAATTTCAAACGCTGCAAGCCCTTGCCCTATTGAAAGCGATTCTCAATACCGTTATACGGAGCTATATTTGCATTTTGTTAGATGAAGCCCTGAAAGTGGATATGACACCGAGAAATCGTGTATCAGAAGAAAAGCTTCGTGCAAGCGGTCTTCGGCCGACGCGTCAGCGCGTGGCTTTGGCCGATCTGCTTTTCGCCAAGGGTGATCGTCATGTGACCGTCGAGGAACTGCATGGCGAGGCCCAGGAAGCCGGCGTGCCGGTTTCCCTTGCCACTGTCTACAATACGCTGCATCAGTTCACCCATGCCGGCATGATCCGGGTTCTGGCCGTCGAGGGCGCAAAAACCTATTTCGACACCAACACCTCCGATCATCACCATTTCTTTATCGAAGGTGAAAACCATGTCGTCGACATGCCTGCGGATGGTATTTCCCTAAACGGTCTGCCGACGCCGCCGGACGGGATGGAAATCGCCCATATCGATGTGGTTGTCCGGCTGCGCCCGAAGAAATCCTGAAATTTGAAGACCGTCAGCCTGAGACACCCTGCTGAACTTATCCGTTCTGGCGGGGCGAAAGCTGTGCCGTGTGGCCGCGTATCCGCGCCGTGATAAGGCCGGCCCATTCACGCAGCGCCGTGGAAAGCATGGCGGCATTGGTCATCGGCCGGTCGAAACTTGCGGAAAAGCGGAGCTTTCCATCCGTCCGGTAGTCGGCAGGCCAGGGCGTGATGCTCATGCCCGTTCTCTCGAACAGCGCAACGGAACGCGGCATGTGGTAGGCCGATGTCACCAGCAGGCATGGCCCTTCCATTGCCTGTCTTGCCATCAGGGCTGCCGTATTGGCGGCATTTTCCGCGGTGTTGCGGGCATCGGGCTCATAGAGCAGGCGCGCGGACGCAATGCCATGATCGGCAAACAGCCGGGCTGCCGGTTCTGCTTCGCCATTTCTGGCGCCGGTCAGCGCGTTATCGCCGCCGGTGACCAGAATTTTCATATCCGGATAAAGTCGGGCAAGGCGGAGTGCTTCGATGTACCGATCGGCCGCGCGGGTGAATACATACGTGCCGCGGCGGGCCGAGGCCCCGGTATTGATGCCTCCGCCGAGCACGATGGCGCAGGCGGGCGGTCCGGAAAGTTCCGGCCGGGCGAAACGGGTTTCAAGATCGGCCAGCAAAACCGTGCCGAGATTGGTGAAGCAGGTTATGCCAAGTGTCAGCGCGGCGAGGCCGGAAAACACTGCCGCTGCACCGCTTCGTGCAATGAGCAGGCAGAAAAGCGCCGCCACGACCGACAGGAAGGCAAAGGCCAGCGGCTGGAACACCAGCCAGAACAGCTTTGACAGAACGAACACTATGCTGCCTCCCGCCGCCAGCCAAAAGGCCGGGCCGTCGCGTCCTCAGCCCTTGTGGAAAACGTAATCCGTTTCCTGGCGCAAGGTCTTGCCGGGCCGCAGGACCGCATTGGGAAAGCCCTGCTGATTGACCGCATCCGGCCAGACCTGTGTTTCCAGGCAGAAGCCGGCGAACGGACCATAGGGAAAGCCGTTCAACCCCTCCGGCGTTTCGTCGAGTTTCGAGGCGGTGTAAAGCTGAACCCCCGGCTCCGTGGTCAGCACATCCATGGTGACATGCGAGGAGGGGGCATAGGCGCTGATGACGGGACGTTTTTCCGTGCGCTCGGGCGACAGACAGAAATTGTGGTCGAACAGAACCTGCCGGCCATTTTTGTCCTCACGCTTGAGCGGGTGTGGCTTGCGGAAGTCGAAGGGCGTGCCGGCAACCGACCTGATCTCGCCGGTCGGGATCTGCCGTTCGTCGGTCGGCAGATAATGATCGGCCATGATCATCATCGTGTGCTCGAGCGTATCCGTGCCGTTGCCGAGGTTGAAATAGGTGTGATTGCAGATATTGGCGACTGTCGGCTTGTCAGTCGTGGTTTCGTAGACGATCGAGAAAACGCCGCGTGGCTTGAGATGAAAATGGGCACGGATGGTGGTGTTTCCCGGAAAGCCGCCGCGACCGTCCGGATCGACGATCTTCAGCGTCACCCGGTTTTCGGCAATCTCTTCGAATTCCCACATGCTGACGCCGATGCCGTCTCTGCCGCCATGCAGGTTGGTGATGCCGTTTTCGTTGCAGTCGACCTGATATTCCGTCCCGTCGATGGTAAAGCGGCCGTTTGCGATGCGGTTGGAGGAGCGCCCCGGCGTAGCCCCGAAATAGGGAGAGAAGGCCGGGTAGTGATCGAAATTCTCAAACCCCAGAACCAGGGAATGGTCATGCCCCTCAAGCCGCAGGTCCTGAACCACAGCGCCCCAGTTGATGATCTTCGCGGTCAGCCCGCCACCTGCAATCGTGACACGGCTGACAGTCTTGCCGTCGCTGGTCTGGCCGAAGGTTTCCGGTTGTGGCGCGCTCATTGTTTTTATCCTCCACATTTAAAATGTTGCATTGCAGCGCGGATATTGCGCCGGAATGTCCGGACCTTCAAGCGCCCGCGCGCTCTTTGCCGATTTCTTCCAGAGAGTAGGGCGTGGTCTGGTAAACCTCGTTGATCCAGTTGCCGAACAGGAGATGGGCATGCGAGCGCCAGCGATTGAGCGGCGCCCGGTTCGGATCGTCTGCCGGGAAATAGTTGAACGGCAATTCGATCGGCACATTGGTGTCGACATCGCGCCTGTATTCGTCACCGAGCGAACCGGAATCATATTCGATGTGATTGAACATGTAGAGCCGGTTGGCAAAGCTCTCATAAGCCAGGCACGGCCCGACTTCATCGGAATGCATCAGGATTTCGATGCCCGGCACGTTTTCCAGATCGGCGCGGCGCACCTCCGTCCAGCGTGAAACGGGAAGCTGGAAATCGTCGGAAAAACCGTTGAGATAGATCGATGCGGGCTTCAGGTTGCGATGGCGGAATATGCCGAAGGCCTTCTTGTCGAGAAGCCTCTTCGGGACGCCGTGAAAATGCCATGCAGCTGCCATCGCGCCCCAGCAGATATTCATCGTCGAATGGCAATTGGTGGTGGTCCAGTCGAGAATTTCCTTCATTTCGTCCCAATAGGTGACGTCTTCGAAGGGCAACGTCTCAACCGGTGCGCCGGTGATGATGAAACCGTCGAACTTGCGTTCTGCCACCTCGTCCCAGGTCTGGTAGAAGGACAGGAGATGCTCGATCGGCGTGTTTTTGGCCTTGTGCCCGCCGACGCGCACCAGCGAAAGCTCGATCTGCAGCGGGGAGGCGCCCAGAAGCCGCGCGAACTGTAGCTCGGTCTTGATCTTGTTCGGCATGAGATTGAGCAGCCCGAAATGCAGCGGCCGGATATCCTGCCGTTCCGCAACCGTTTCCGTCTTGACCCGCACGCCTTCGGAAATCAGCGTCTCGAAGGCAGGCAGCGTATCTGGAATCTTGATAGGCATGTTCATTCCAATCCCGAACAAAAACCGGCCGCCTTCAACACGCTACCGGTCCGGATGGGGCAGGAATTTTCCGCTCGCATCGGCCCTTTAGCGAGTTGTTTTACGTGGCTGCAAGCCGGCCGGCCAAATCACCACAGGGAAAAGCTAGATAACGCCGCATTTGCCGGACGTCAATCTTGGCGCGAAAGACAATCTGTTGCCGGGCTGTCGCTTCAGGTGAAAAATGCTGTCAAGGCAGGCCACGAAAGCGGCATTTCCATGCCAAGTCCAATGTTTCCGGCCGCGTCTTTCCAATCAAGGAAAAACAGCCGGAAGCGGATAGGCCCGCCGCCGTCAGAGGCGTGTTCTTCTGTGTGAAACCAGTTTTCGGGCGCATCCTCCGGCATGGGAACCGTGAATATATGGCGCCGGTGGCACAGAAGCGCGCCGTTTTTTCTGAAGCTATAGTCAATGCTGCCAAGTGCCGACCAGCCTTCATTCAGGCGCAGTCCGGTCTCCTCGTGAAATTCCCGTTTTGCCGCCGCAATCGGGATTTCCGCATGCTCCAGCGTCCCGCCGGGAACCTGAAGCGGAACCTCCGGAAAGTCCGGCTCATCGAAGACGAGCACCCTGCTGCCCCGTCGTGCGTAGATGAGCACTTTTTCCGCGTCCGGTATCATCACGCTTCCCTGTTTTTGAATGTTCCGAGCAAAGACAGGTCCTTGCGCGCATGACAAGCGGGATGGTCCCGGAAAATAAACAAAGGTCTTGACCTTCCAGCCACTGGAAGCCCCATTTTCCCAGTCATCAACAGCAAGGAGCATGATGATGGCTGAGAAAATGACGCTGAAAATCGAGGGCATGGGCTGCAGCAAATGCGTCGACAAGGTTGAAAAGGCGCTGGGTGATATCGACGGTATTTCCGAAATCGAAGTGAGCCTCGACAACAATGCCGCCTCGTTTGCCCTTGCTGCGCCTGCGACCCGTGAAAGCGCCGTCGAGGCGATTGAAGATGTCGGTTACGACGTTGCGGGGTAGTGAAAACGCCCGCCTTTTTCTCCTGCGTCATCCTCGGGCTTGACCCGAGGATCCAGTCACGATTGCGGCAGGAAAACGGTTGGGCCTTATGATTCAAGGCATTGAACCGGCGACCGGTGTCGCATGGGGAGAGGCCCATGGATTCTCGTGTCAGGCACGAGAATGACTCAAGTGGTGAGTGGGGCGGGTAACAGACAGGCCGGAATAAGAGCCGGTTCGCGAAGCCGGATACCCTCGGGGCAAGCCCGAGCGTGATGCACGTGGAAGGGGCGGCTGCCCGGTCGGGGTGTTTGCCGGCGCCGGCTGAATGGAACCCGGCGGGTTGAAAAAAAGGAATGCGCAATGGAACAGACGGTTACAAAAAAGCCCGCAACGGCAGGGAAGGTGCAGCATCTTGTGCTGCCGGTTTCCGGCATGACCTGCGCTTCCTGCGTCTCGAGTGTCGAGCGGGTTGTCCGCAAGCTTGACGGCGTCGACACCGTCTCCGTCAATCTGGCGACCGAAACCGCCGATGTTGCGCTGGCCGATCGCAAGGCGAAGGCCAATGTCGTCGCCGCGATTGAAAAGGCGGGCTACGGCGTTCCGCTTGAAACCATCAAGATCGGCGTTGGCGGCATGACCTGTGCCTCCTGCGTTGCCAGCGTCGAGCGGGCGCTTTCGCGCGTGCCGGGCGTTCTGGAGGCAAAGGTCAATCTGGCCACCGAACAGGCGACCGTCGCGGTCGACAAGGCAACGACGCTTTCAACGGTGGAAGCGGCGATAGAAAAGGCCGGCTATGAACCGCGCCGTCTGGGTGCTGAAACCGGTGCTGTTTCCACGCAGGAAGACGCACGCGAGAAGGAGCGGGCGGCGCTGAAGCGCGACCTGCTGACGGCTTTCGTCTTCACCCTGCCGCTTTTCATTCTGGAAATGGGATCGCACTTCATTCCGGCCTTCGGGTCTGCACTCACCTCGGCTGTCGGCGTTTATCCCCTGCATGTGTTCTATTTCGTGCTGGCGACAATCGTTCAGTTCGGCCCCGGCCGGCGGTTCTACCGACACGGCATAGCGTCCTTCCGCCGGTTGTCGCCGGATATGAATGCGCTGGTGATGCTGGGTTCAACGGCGGCATGGGGGTATTCGACATTCGCGACCTTCCTGCCGCAGATTTTCCCGGAAGGGGCGGCACAGGTCTATTTCGAAAGCTCCGCCGTTATCATCACCCTCATTCTGCTGGGCCGGTTTCTGGAAGCCAAGGCCAAGGGGCGTACATCGGCTGCCATCACCCATCTTCTCGGCCTGCAGCCGAAAACCGCCCGTGTCGAACGTGACGGCGAACAGGCCGATGTGCCGATTGAAGAGCTGAAGCTCGGCGATGTCGTCGTCGTCCGTCCGGGCGAGAAAGTCGCCGTCGATGGCGTTGTTGTTTCCGGCACGTCCTATGTCGACGAATCGATGATTTCCGGCGAGCCGGTTCCCGTCGCCAAGAACACCGATGATGCGGTAACCGGCGGCACGATCAACAAGACCGGCACATTCACGTTCAGGGCCAGCGCCATCGGCGCCGATACGGTTCTCGCGCGCATCGTCAAGATGGTCGAGAATGCGCAAGGCGCGAAACTGCCGGTGCAGGCGCTGGTGGACAAGGTCACGGCATGGTTCGTGCCCGCGGTTCTGCTGGCCGCTGCCATCACCTTTGTCATCTGGATGGTGTTCGGTCCGTCGCCGGCGCTTTCCTTCGCGCTGGTCAATGCGGTTGCGGTGATGATTATCGCCTGCCCCTGCGCCATGGGGCTTGCCACGCCAACCTCGATCATGGTCGGAACCGGCAGGGCGGCCGAAATCGGGGTGCTGTTCAGAAACGGCGAGGCGCTGCAGACGCTGAAGGACACCAAGATCGTCGCATTCGACAAGACGGGCACGCTGACGGAAGGACGCCCCGTCGTCACTGACGTCGTCACCGCCGATGGCTTTGACAGGAACACGGTCCTTGGCCTTGCCGCCGCCGTCGAACAGGGCTCCGAACATCCGCTTGCCGAAGCCGTTCTGACGACCGTGAAGGACGAGGGGCTGGACATTGCAAAAACGGCCGACTTTTCTGCCGTGCCCGGTTTTGGTGTATCGGCAACGGTCAATGGTAGCAAGGTGAACGTTGGCGCACGCCGCTTCATGGCGCGGGCAGGCGTCGACACGCAGGCGCTGGACGGCGATGCCGAGAGGCTTGCCGAAAATGCCCGGTCCCTGCTTTTCGTCGCGGTCGACGGCAAGGCTGCCGGTGTCATCGGGGTTGCCGACCCGGTCAAACCCTCGGCGAAGGCCGCGATCGCTGCGCTTCATGCCGCCGGGCTGAAAACGGCGATGATTTCCGGCGACAACCGGAAGACCGCAGAAAGCATTGCCCGTGAGGTGGGTATCGATACCGTGGTTGCCGATGTGCTGCCGGATGGAAAGGTCGAAGCGCTTGAAAAGCTGAAGGCCGGGCATGGCGCCATCGCCTTTGCCGGCGACGGCATCAATGACGCCCCGGCACTGGCCGCTGCCGATACCGGCATTGCCATCGGCACGGGCACCGATATTGCCATTGAAACCGCCGATGTCGTGTTGATGTCGGGTGAACTGTCCGGCGTTGTCAGCGCGATTTCGCTGTCGCGTGCGGTGATGCGCAATATCGCGCAGAACCTGTTCTGGGCCTTTGCCTATAATGCCGTGCTCATTCCGGTGGCGGCGGGCATTCTCTTTCCCGTCAATGGCACGCTGCTGTCGCCGATGCTGGCGGCAGGCGCCATGGGGCTTTCCAGCGTCTTCGTGCTGTCCAACGCGCTGCGCCTGAAACGCTTCAACCCCGCGCACTGACGCTTTCGAAACCGCCTCCGGCAAGAATCTGCCGAAGGCGGTTTCAATATTGCGGCCGTCATCGTATCCTTTGTCACGCCCCTTCGCCGGTGCCGGAAAGCCGCCCCGAAGGCGGCGGTGTTGTGGCGCTTTTGCACATCCGGCCATGCGCTTCCGCAAAAGCTTCGCTTCTTTGATCACGATCAATACAAAACGATTTAAACCGACCTAAACACACATCGTGGCGAGAACGGACGGCCCTTATCCGGACAGATTTCCCAAGCTTCTTGTGGCCAGTGGCCGGTAAAAACAAAAGAAGCATTTCAAGGATAAGGCGCGCCGGCAGGCCGAGCCCAAGATCGGCCGCCATTATTCGCCAGTTTTTAAGCAATTGCCGGGCCATTTTCCGGTTCGGCTAAAGCGCAGGAGTAGTCCCATGCCGGCCATCAGCACGACCGAACTTGACCAGCTTGTTGCCCGGACGAAGGCAGCGCAGCAGAAGTTTGCGACCTATACCCAGGAACAGGTCGACTTCATTTTCCGTTCCGCCGCACTTGCCGCGGCCGACGCCCGTATTCCCCTTGCCCGTATGGCGCATGAGGAAACCGGAATGGGCGTCATGGAAGACAAGGTTGTCAAAAACCACTTCGCCTCGGAATACATCTACAACAAATACAAGGACGACAAGACCTGCGGCATCCTCTCGGAGGAGCCGGAATACGGCATCTTCACCGTTGCCGAACCTGTCGGCCTGATTTGCGCCATCGTCCCCACCACCAACCCGACCTCGACCGCCATCTTCAAGGCGCTGATCAGCCTGAAGACCCGCAACGGGGTTATCTTCTCGCCGCATCCGCGCGCCAAGCGTTCGACCTGCGAGGCTGCCCGCGTTGTGCTGGAAGCCGCCGTCAAGGCCGGCGCGCCGAAGGACATCGTCAGCTGGATCGATGAACCCTCGGTCGAGCTTTCGAACGCACTGATGCACCACCCGGACATCAACCTGATCCTTGCCACCGGCGGTCCCGGCATGGTCAAGGCTGCCTATTCGTCGGGCAAGCCCGCCATCGGCGTGGGTGCCGGCAACACGCCGGCCGTGATCGACGAATATGCCGATATCAAGCGTGCCGTTGCCTCGATCCTGATGTCGAAGACCTTCGACAACGGCGTCATCTGCGCATCGGAACAGTCGGTGATTGCCGTCGACAAGGTCTATAATGCCGTGCGCGAACGCTTCATCAGTCATGGCGGCTATGTGCTGTCGGGCAATGAGGCCGGTGCTGTCCGCAGCGTCATCATGAAGGAAAACGGCGGACTGAATGCCGGCATCGTCGGTCAGTCGGCCGAAAAGATCGCGGCCATGGCCGGCATCGAGGTGCCGCCGCGCACCAAGGTGCTGATTGCCGAAGTCGAAAGCACCGGCGAGGAAGAAATCTTCGCCCATGAAAAGCTGTCGCCGACGCTGGCCATGTACAAGGCGAAGAACTTCGATCACGCCAGCCGCATCGCATCGGAACTGGTGGCGCTCGGCGGTATCGGTCACACCTCGGTTCTCTACACCGATCAGGACCTGCAGCCCGAACGCGTCACCACCTTCGGCGAACGGATGAAGACGGCCCGTGTTCTCGTCAATACGCCTGCCTCGCAGGGCGGGATCGGCGACCTCTACAACTTCCGCCTGGCGCCGTCGCTGACGCTTGGTTGCGGTTCGTGGGGTGGTAACTCGATCTCGGAAAATGTCGGTCCGCAGCACCTCATCAACAAGAAAACGGTCGCCAAGAGGGCAGAAAACATGCTGTGGCACAAGCTTCCCCCGTCGATCTATTTCCGTCGCGGTTCGCTTCCCTTCGCGCTTGAAGAGCTGAAGGGCCACAAGCGTTGCCTGATCGTCACCGACCGCTTCCTGTTCGAAAACGGCTATGTCAACGATACGGTCCGGGTGCTGAAGAACCTCGGCATGGAGGTCGAGACCTTCTTCGACGTTCAGGCCGACCCGACGCTTGCCGTTGTCCGCAAAGGCTGGGAACTGGCCCGTTCGTTCGAGCCGGACATCATTCTGGCCCAAGGTGGCGGCTCGCCGATGGATGCGGCCAAGATCATGTGGGTGATGTATGAGCATCCGGAAGTCGAGTTTGCCGATCTGGCGCTGCGCTTCATGGATATCCGCAAGCGCATCTACCACTTCCCGAAACTCGGCGTGAAGGCCAAGTTCGTGGCCGTGCCCACCACCTCGGGCACCGGTTCGGAAGTCACCCCGTTCGCCGTCGTCACCGACGAGAAGACCGGCGTGAAGTATCCGATCGCCGACTACGAACTGACGCCGACCATGGCCATCGTCGATGCCGATCTGGTCATGAACATGCCGAAGTCGCTGACGGCCCATGGCGGTATCGATGCCGTGACCCACGCACTTGAGGCCTACGTCTCGATCATGGCGAACGAGTATTCGGACGGTCAGGCGCTGCAGGCCCTGAAGCTGCTGAAGGAATATCTGCCCTCGGCCTATAAGAACGGCGCTGCCGATCCCAAGGCCCGCGAGCAGGTTCACAATGCGGCAACGATTGCCGGCATGGCCTTTGCCAACGCCTTCCTCGGTGTCTGCCACTCGATGGCGCACAAGATCGGCGCGCAGTTCCACCTGCCGCACGGCCTGTCGAACGCCCTGCTTCTGGCCAATGTGGTCCGCTACAACGCGGTCGACAACCCGACCAAGCAGGCAACCTTCAGCCAGTATGACCGGCCGAAGGCACTGTGCCGCTATGCCGAGATTGCCCGCCATCTCGACCTTGGCGGCAAGAGCGACGAACAGTCGGTTGAAAACCTGGTCAAGTGGATCGAAAGCCTCAACAAGGCCTGCGATATCCCCGAATCGATCCAGGCGGCCGGCGTCGGCGAAGCCGACTTCCTCGATCACCTCGATGAAGTTGCCGAAAAGGCCTTTGACGACCAGTGCACCGGCGCCAATCCGCGCTATCCGCTGATCTCGGAAATCCGTCAGGTCCTGCTCGACACCTTCTATGGTCGCGCCTACGAAGAAGGCGTCGTCAACGAGCCGGAAGCAACCGACGAAAAAGGTTCGGTCGTGCCGCTCAGCGCCCGCAAGTAATTGCGTGCACTGCAAGGCATGAGTGAAAACGCCGCCTCATCAGGGCGGCGTTTTTACGTTCGATATATTGCGAGAGAGCGTTTAGCCTTTCTCGGGCCGCAGATAAGATGTCGGATTGCCGTAAACCGGAGCAATGCGGGTGATGGCATGGTCAAGGCTTTCGCGGGTCACCCGCATGGCCGCGCCATTGGCGTGCACCAGCGTCTTGCCGTCTTCCATCATGCCGACATGGCCTTTCCAGAAGACGAGATCACCGCGTTTCAGGGCGCGGCGTGATACCGGCTCTCCATCCATCAGTTCCTGCATGTCGGAATCGCGCGGTACCGCCCGTCCGGCCATCATCATTGCAATCTGCACCAGAGCCGAGCAGTCAAGGCCGAAGCCCGAACGTCCGCCCCACAGATAGGGCGTTTCCAGAAACCGCAGCGCCGTCTTGACCGGGTCGCGCTCAAATGGCCGGTCAAGCGGAAAACAATGATCGGCAAACACGGCCGTGCCATCCGAGCAGAGATAGAACCGGCTGCCGCGCATCTCCACTTCATCGACAAAGGTCAGTCGGCAGCCCATGGAAAGGGCGCAGACCGGTCCCGCCCTGACGTCGGGTTCCGGGTAGAGAAAGGTTCGCGGAACCGCGATGAAATGCGAGGCCTGGCGCTCGCCCTCGGCCAGCATCGCCTCCGGCATGTAGCCGACATAACCGTCGAAATGCGACTGGACCCAGGCCCAGCCGGACTTGCGCTCGAAAATATCAACGCCTTCGCCGAAGAGCAGCTGGCTGTCAATCACCGCGGCTTCCGACGGTTGCGGACGGAGCGGGGCGACGGGAACGATGATCTGCGCCGGTTCCGATACGGCGAAATGATCAGCATGCACCATGCCGGAAAGCCTTGCATCGGCCAGATCCGGTCGAAAGGCATGAAGCCTTCTGTCGAGTTCCATAACCATCAGACAGTCCTGATTGTTTCGAAGATCGCACGGATTGCCTGAGCCTCGCCGCCGGCCGGGCCGAAATCGCGATCGGCGGGGGCGTGGCCGTAAATATCGAAATGCGCCCATGTTCCGGCGCGGCCGACGAAGCGCTTCAGGAAAAGCGCAGCCGTGATTGATCCTGCCATGCCGCCGGCCGGCGCATTGGTGAGATCGGCAAGACCGGTCTTCAGTTTGGCGTCATAGCCGGGATAAAGCGGCATGCGCCAGACCGGGTCGGAGAGCCGTTCGCCTGCCTGATGAAGCGCATGGGACAATGCGTCGCTGTCGGTGTAGAAAGGCATCACCTCAGGGCCGAGCGCCACGCGGGCAGCACCCGTCAGCGTTGCCATGTCGATCAGCAGGTCGGGCTGTTCCTCGTCGGCATAGGCCAGCGCATCGGCGAGGATAAGCCGTCCCTCGGCGTCGGTATTGTCGATCTGCACCGTCAGCCCCTTGCGGGAGCGATAGATGTCGCCCGGCCGGAAGGCATTGCCGGCGATGGCGTTTTCGACGCTTGGCACGATCACGCGCAGGTCGACATCGAGGCCCGCATCCATGATCATCAGCGCCAGCGCCATGACATTGGCGGCCCCGCCCATATCCTTCTTCATCAGCCCCATGCCGGCCGCCGACTTGATGTCGAGGCCGCCGGTGTCGAAGCATACGCCCTTGCCGACGAGCGTGATGCTCTTTGCACCCTTGCGGCCCCAGCGCATCTCCATCAGACGCGGCGCCTTTTCCCCGGCGCGGCCAACCGCATGGATCAGCGGAAAGCCGCTCGTCAGCAGATCGTCGCCGCGAACAGCGCTGAAATCGGCATCATAGTGACGGGCAAGGGCCCCGAAGGCCTGCTCCAGGTGATCGGGCTGCATGTCGTTTGCCGGCGTGTTGATCAGATCGCGGGCAAGCCGGATCGCGGCGACATTGCGTTTGATCGCGTCAGCATCGCAGTCTTCGGGGATGGCAAGGCGGACCGGCGCGGCTTTCGATGGTTTGAGATAGCGCTCGAAGCGGTAGCCGCCGGCTGCAAAACCGATCAGAGCCTGCGTCCTGTCACCGGGATAGCGGGCAAGGTGCCAGTCTCCGCCCGGCAGAAGCCGTGAAAGCCTGCCGGTAACGAATGGGTTTTCTGCCCGTGATCCGAGGCCAAGCAGAGCGCCTGCAAGCGTACCGTCTGCACCGGGAAGCAGCAGGACCTCACCTTCGCGCGCGGAAAATTTCGCCGAACGGACAAAATTACGAACATTTTCGGGAAGAATGTCCGGATTTTCGAGGTCGGATGGCGTTACCGCATAAAGCGGATTTGAAGCCTCGCCGGGCTCGCAGAAAGGGAAGGGGTGTTCGATGAATTGGAAACTGGGCATGAAAGGTCACTCGTAACTGTGTGTCCGCCTACTTTCGCGGTAAAAAACTTTCTGTAAAGTGTCGGAAAGCCTCGAAAATGATTCCATACGCCGATCGAGGCATTGAGAACAGACGGAGATTGCCGGAAATGATCGATCGCAGCGGACTTTCGGGAAAAACGGCGCTGGCCGTCGTGCTTGCAGCACTTGCGCTTTCCGGATGCGCCAGCGTGCGCAAGCCGATGACCGCTGGTCAGTATCAGTATATGTCGGCCGAAGAAATCGCGACCCTTTCGCCGTCCCAACGGCAGATGATGAATTACCGGCTCGAAACGGCATTTCTGTCGCGGCCCGGCAATGTCAAATCGGGTGTCGCGTGGTCGGAATATCTGAAAGCGGAAGGCCGTTATTCGGAAGCGAATCAGGTGATGCGTGAGGTTGCCGCGCGCAATCCCGATTCCGGCGATGCGCTGCTGCACTATGCCGAAACGCAGGCGGCACTCGGCCATTATCCCGACGCGCTGCGCACGATCCGCGATGCCGAACGCGTTGCACCGCGCGACTGGCGGACCTTTTCCCAGGAAGGTCTGATCCTTGACCAGATGGGCCAGCCGATGGAAGCGCGCATGCGATACCGGCAGGCTCTGTCGCTGTCGCCGAAGAACCCGGAGGTGCTGTCGAACATGGCGGTCTCCTACGTCTTGACCCACGACCTGGCGACGGCGGAAAATTATCTGCGCGAAGCCAACGACCGGCGTGGCGCAAGCTCCGAAGTGCAGATCAATCTCGCGCTGGTGCTGGCGCTTCAGGGCAAGCAGCAGGAAGCGCAACGGGTGGCTACGGCCGGTGTCTCCGCCGAGCAGGCGCAGATCAACCTGGCGGCCCTTCAGGCTGCGACTGCGCCGGGTGGTGCCTGGGAGCAGTTTGCCGTTGGCGCTGGCGGGTAATCGCCGGCAACAGGTACTCAGGTTTTGTAAGCGTGGATCAGACCAGCGCGGGCATCAGAACGCGTACGAGTGCGAAAAGGCCTGTGAAACAGATAACGAAAAACACCAGGCTGCCGGCAAGCGTGAGCCAGAATGCCCAGTTCACGCCCTTTTTGTAGCCATGTCTGGACAGGTAAATTTTTCGCGCGGCATCGGCCCCGCGATCGGCTTCTGCCTGTTTTGAGGTAGCGCTAACATTTTCCTGCGGATCAATGGCATCAACGCCGGCCGTTGTTGAAGGCCGGTGGTGTAGGGTCTTGCTTCTCACCGCCTTGTTCCCCTGGATCTCTCGTTTCTGCCGAGCGGCAGCGCACGCTTTCGAATACAAGTATAAGGGGATTATTTCACAAAACCAACGTTGATTGCAACAAGGACGCGCAAATAGAGCCGAAATCCGGCGAAAAAGGGACATGGATTTCGATTTATTTAATCATTTGAGTAGGTTAGCGTAGCCGCACCAAGCGTCAATATTCTTCGCTGTCGGGCTTCGATTCGTCTTCGGCCACGGGAATGGCATAAGAACCCGTCAGCCATCGGGAAAGGTCGAGCTGACGACAACGGTCGCTGCAGAACGGGTAGTTTTCCCGTGTCGAGGGACGGCCGCATTCCGGGCACTCGCGCGGTTTTCTCAAAGGCTCGACGCGGGGTTTGCTTTCATTGCCCATGTTCGCTCCATTGTGCTGCTATATCGTAGCCACGGCCCGACAGCAGGGACTGCGTTTCATAGAGCGGCAGGCCGACGACGGCGGAATAGGACCCGACAAGCCGCTCGATAAACGCTGCTGCACGCCCCTGGATGGCGTAGGCGCCGGCCTTGCCGTGCCATTCGCCTGCTGCGAGATAGGCTTCGATATCTGTTTTTGAAAGATGCTTGAAGGTTACGCGGGTTTCAACCACACGGAGGCTGTCCGTGCTCTCGCCGGCCGTTCTGACACAAAGACCGGTGAAGACCCGGTGATTGCGTCCCGAAAGCAGCGAGAGGCATTCGATGGCCTCGTTTTCGGTCTCTGCCTTGGGCAGGATGCGCCGTCCGACAGCAACCACGGTATCGGCTGCAAGGATAAGGGAGCCGCGCCAGGCATTGTCCGCATCTAGCATTTCGGCAACGGCGCCAGCCTTGCCACGGGCCAGACGTCCGGCCAGAAGCCTTGGCGTTTCCCTTGCCACCGGGGTCTCGTCGATGTCCGCCGGGAGTATCCGGTCGGGCGTCACGCCGATCTGGGCCAGAAGGTCCACACGCCGCGGCGATGCCGACGCCAGGACAAGTTTTGTCTTTGCCACGGTCAAGCCCGTTCCCGATCGGTCATAAGGGATCGTGCGCTTCTATTTGAAGCGATATGTAATCCGGCCCTTGGTCAGGTCGTAAGGGGTCATTTCCACAAGCACCTTGTCGCCGGCCAGAACGCGAATACGGTTCTTGCGCATGCGGCCTGCCGTGTGGGCGATGATCTCGTGGTCGTTTTCAAGTTTCACCCGGAATGTCGCGTTCGGCAGAAGCTCGACGACGACGCCCGGAAATTCCAGTACTTCTTCTTTAGCCATCTATGTCGTTTCTTTTCTTCCATGCGCTCGGGGCCCATATCCTGGAACTGCCCAAACGCCGCTCTCCCCGTCAGGCCGTTGCCGGCAAGACAGACGGGGATGCAGTTGCTTTACTTGTCGGCAGCGTGGCGGCTGCGTTGAAAACGCGCGGCGCTGCCCAATTGCGGCGGAACCTACACAATAGTTCAACGTTTGTGAACCATGTTTGCTCCCGTCGCCGTTTTTTGTTCACGTGACGTTCGAAATGGCGGCGGTGGCCGCCCTCAACCGCGCCAGTAGAGGACGCAGAACAGCGTGAAAAGGCGCCGCGCGGTATCGAAATCCACCTCGATCTTGCCTTTCAGCCGGTCCTGCAGGGTTTGCGATCCTTCGTTGTGGACGCCGCGCCGGCCCATGTCGATCGCTTCGATCCTGTTCGGTGTCGCCGTCTTGATCGCCTCGTAATAACTCTCGCAGATCATGAAATAGTCCTTCACGATCCGCCTGAACGGCGTCAGCGACAGGATGTGGGTCGCGACCTTGTCGCCGTTTTCCAGCGTGATGTCGAAGATCAGGCGTTTTTCCAGGATCGAAAGCGTGAGCTTGTAGGGGCCGCCCTCATGACCGACCGGCTTGAAAAAATTCTCCTCGAGAAGATCGAATATGGCGACGGCGCGCTCGTGCTCGACATCGGGCGAGGCGCGGCCGATGCTCTCGTCGAGAACAACATCGATCAGCCTGTATTCGCCCGTGGTCATGTCTATTCCTTGCGGTTGAGGCGGATGGCAACCGAGCGCGCATGGGCGCCCAGCCCTTCGCATTCTGCAAGGTCAATGGCCGGCTGTGCAAGTGTATTCAGCTGCTCCGGCCCCAGACTTAGGATGGATGTGCGCTTCATGAAGTCCAGAACACCCAGGCCCGAGGAAAAACGCGCCGAACGCGCGGTCGGCAAAACGTGATTCGAACCGCCGACATAATCGCCGATCGCTTCCGGCGTATAATGCCCTGCGAAGATCGCACCGGCATTGCGCACTTTCGGGATCAGGGCGTCGGGATCGTCAACGGCCAGTTCCAGATGTTCCGGGGCGACGCGATTGGCAAGTGTCAGCGCCGTGTCGAGGTCGGAAACGGTGATGATTGCGCCATAGTCGCGCCAGCTTGCACCGGCAATTTCACCGCGCGGCAGGGTTTTCAGCTGCCGTTCCACGGCCTGTTCAACCGCCTCGCCAAGGGCGCGGTCGGTGGTGATCAGGATCGACTGTGCGGCCGTGTCGTGCTCGGCCTGGGCAAGAAGGTCAGCCGCGATCCAGTCCGGGTTGTTTTCACCGTCGGCAATCACCAGAACTTCCGAGGGGCCTGCGATCATGTCGATGCCGACCGTGCCGAACACGGCGCGCTTGGCCGCGGCGACATAGGCGTTGCCGGGGCCGACGATCTTGGAAACGGGTGCAATCGTTTCGGTGCCATAGGCAAGGGCCGCCACGGCCTGTGCACCCCCGATCCGGTAGATTTCCGTAACGCCGGCAATCCTGGCCGCCGCCAGCACGGCTGGATTGATCTGGCCCTTCATCGTCGGCACCACCATGACGATGCGCTCGACGCCCGCGACTTTTGCCGGGACGGCGTTCATCAGAACGGAACTGGGATAGCTCGCCGTGCCGCCCGGCACGTAAAGTCCGACGGCTTCCACCGCCGTCCAGCGATGGCCAAGGCCGACACCGATTTCGTCCTTGTAGAAATCATCGGGCGGCAGCTGGCGCGCATGGTGTTTGCGGATCCGCTCCTCTGCCAGCCTGAGGGCATCGACAACCTTCGGATCGACGGCGGCCATGGCTTCGTCAATCGCCTGCGCGTCGACCTTCATCGGTGTTGCCGGATCGGAAAAATCGACGCCGTCGAAGCGGGCGGAATAGGTGGCAAGGGCCGCATCGCCGTTTGCACGGACATCGGCAAGAATTTCATCAACCGTGTCGCCAACGTCCTTGGAGACTTCGCGCTTCATCGAAAGCAGTGATCTGAAAGCGCTTTCGAAGCGATCGTCGGCTGCGTCAAGCCAGATGGCCATATTTGCCTCACTCAAATGATTCGGGAAAACTCTGTCCTCGTCTGCGGATCGTCTCACCGTGGATGGTGCGGCTTGCCGCGTGCTTCCCAGCTTTCCGAAAGGTCGGTCAGAAGCACTTCGATACACTCCACATCCGCAACGATTTCACCGCCGCCTGAAAGTGTGACGATCACAGAGCCTTCCGGACCATCTCCGCTTTTTTCGAACTGTACCGACAGCAGGTTGGAAACCTCGTCATCGGCCTTGCGATCAAGCCCGATGCTGCGCACCGCATTCACGCGCTTGAACACCAGAGCTGCGCGGCGGCGCTCCGGTTTCTTGAAGAAGCCGCGTTTCTTTTCCCAGACAAAGCGGTTGCACAGAAGCTGAAACTGACCCGCAACCCTGGAAAAGGTGACGTCCCGCGACAGAAACACGGCATCCTGCACATGCGCAGAGATGATGGCGAGGTCTTCTTCATCCAGCGCCATAAGCTTCAGTTGATCGGTGGACATGACAAAATTCCCGGCGGGTTTGTGGTTTTAACCGAAATAAGGCGGTCGTGGCCGTTTCGCAACCATTGTTGTGCCGGGAATGCCTGGGGTCGACAGGAAAATGATGTCCGGGACCGCGTCAGCCGCCGATCCGCTCGACAATCGCGCCGCAGCGGGTGAGCTTTTCTTCCAGCCGCTCGAAACCGCGATCGAGGTGGTAGACCCGCGACACGGTGGTTTCGCCCTTGGCGGCAAGGCCTGCGATGACGAGCGAGACCGAGGCGCGCAGATCGGTCGCCATGACCGGAGCGCCATGGAGTTCGGGAACGCCCTTGATCGTTGCCGTCTGGCCGGAAAGCGAAATGTCGGCGCCGAGGCGGGCCAGTTCCTGCACATGCATGAACCGGTTTTCGAAAATCGTCTCGACAATGCGTGCAGTGCCCTTGGCCCGGGTCATCAGACCCATGAACTGCGCCTGCAGGTCTGTCGGAAAACCCGGATAGGGTTCTGTGGTAACATCGACCGGGCGGATATCGTCACCGTGACCGATGATATGGATGCCGGTTTCCGTCGGGGTGATTTCGGCGCCTGCCGCGCGGATCGCCTCGATTGCGGAGCTCAAAAGCGCGGCATCGGTGTTTTCCAGCGTAACCTCGCCGCCGGCCATGGCAACGGCCATGGCATAGGTGCCGGTTTCGATCCGGTCCGGCAGAACGGTGTGGCGCGCGCCGGAAAGCGAGGTGACACCGTCGATCGTGATCGTCGGTGAGCCGGCGCCCTCGATCTTCGCGCCCATGGCCTTCAGGCAATTGGCAAGGTCGACCACTTCCGGCTCGCGCGCGGCGTTTTCAAGCACCGTCGTGCCGTTGGCAAGCGTTGCCGCCATCATCAGCGTGTGGGTTGCGCCGACGGAAACCTTGGGGAACACGTAGTGACGGCCGACAAGCCCGCCCTTCGGCGCCTTGGCCTCGACATAGCCTTGTTCGATCTCGATTTCGGCGCCCAGCGCCTTCAGTCCATCAATGAAAAGGTCGACGGGGCGCGTGCCGATGGCGCAACCGCCCGGCAGCGAAACCCGGGCAATGCCCTCGCGCGCCAGAAGCGGACCGATGACCCAGAACGAGGCGCGCATCTTGCGCACAAGCTCATAGGAAGCGGTGGTGTCGGTAATCGTCGGGCAGTTGAAATGGATGGTGCGCGCATAGCCGTCCTGCTGGCGCTCGCGCCGGCCGTTGACGGAGATATCGACGCCGTGATTGCCGAGGATGCGCATCAAGAGCTCGACATCGGCCAGATGCGGCACGTTTTCCAGCGTCAGCGTGTCGCTGGTCAGAAGCGAGGAAATGATCAGCGGCAGTGCTGCATTTTTCGCGCCGGAAATGGGAATGACACCCTTCAAAGGGTTGCCGCCGACGACTCTGATTTGATCCATTCCACATTTTCCGGGCAAAACCCGGCCTCTCCTTGAAGCTTAGGCGCGTCGCATTAAACGAAACGCCCGCCATGATCAATTGCAATGGTTGACAAGTTGTTGAACGGGGCCGCACAAACCAGCGAAAAATGGCAGGGGCGTGTTCGGCGCCGGCAAAAGATGGCGCTTGTCCGCAGATACCCGCCTAAGGTCGGACAGGGGTATCGGGGCGTTTTCAGTGTTCGCCGTTGCCTTTCGCGGCGGGAAGGCCGTCTGTTTCATCTTCGGCGCCCTTGCGGCGCGCACGGGACTGCTGTTTGCGGCGTGCCAGGTTTTCGCGCAGCTTCTGTGCCGCACGTTCCCTGCGCAGTTCCGCTGCGTCGGGTTGTCTGTTCTTCGGTTTGGCGTCGTCCATGCTGCCATACCCTCCTGAAGCATTCTGGTCGCCGAAACGGCGGATATCGGAAAAGAATTGTTTTTACCGTCTTGCACTCGAAGCGGAGCTATGGCAATAGGCCGCTTGCCTGCACCGAACGGTGCCGGGTAATTTCCGTCAAACGGAAACGGGCTGCCGTAGCTCAGGGGTAGAGCACTCCCTTGGTAAGGGAGAGGCCGAGAGTTCAAATCTCTCCGGCAGCACCAGTTATGTCATTGTTTTCCAAAATGTTCCCATTCAGCACTGCGTGACTGAAGATCGTTTGTCTTCGCGAAGTTGATATCTCTGAGTCGGCCATCATCGTCGCTACCCGGCCTGCCGCCGAACGCGTGAAGGATCGATGCGCGGAGTATGGCAATGCTGTGCATAGCCGTAACGGCTTGTTTTAATCGATAATGCTGAGTCGGATGGTTTTCGCCACGAGCTGCGTTCTGTTGACGCAATCCATCTTGCGGATCGCATTTGCGAGGTAGGCATTGACCGTGTGATCCGAAAGACCGAGAATCCCGCCGATTTCATGCGATGTCTTGCCCTCGGCCGTCCAGCGGATGACCTCCATCTCGCGTGCCGAGAGGCTTCCGAGCTGCGTGCCGGGATGGTCTTTCAGTTCAGCGTAGCGCCGCAATGCGCGCCGTGCGAGGTTGTTAAGCGCTGCCTCTTCCTTGCTGCCGAGTGGCTCCCGATCTCCGAAAAACAGCAGGCCCATCTGTTGCTGGCTGCTGGTGGTGCAGGTGAACACGATGCCCATGCTGATCCTGAGTGCGCGCATGCGCTGGGCAAAGTCGGTGCGGCTGCGGTCATCGCGGGCCTCGATGTCTTCCAGCGCCCACTGCAATGGTGCGCCTGCCGGCCGGTGCCTGTCCCGACAGGGCGCGATATGAAACAGGCCGGTCAGGTCACGGGATTCGACGAATGGTCGCGGCAGGGTCGTGAAGTGAATCAATGAGGAAATCGGCGCCTCTTTTGACCCGGGAATATCCATGAGGGTGAACTGGACCAGTCCGAAATGTGATGCAATCGATGCGAGTATTTTTGCAAACATTTCAGGTTGTGCTGCTCGGTCTATATCGTGCGAAAACTGAAGCAATCTGTCTTCGTCAGATAAATTCATAAGCTCTTCCCACCAAGCCTTATTTTATTGATATCTCATATAAATCATCCGACTGTTTCAGCGACCGGAGAGAAGGGTGAAGTGGCTAAGAGCCAGTCAGTCAATTCATGATTTCAACCTGTAATATACATAAACCCTAGGTAAAGTCGAGTTGTATATTGAGTAAGTATCTCTTAATGCGAGCATTGGTCGCAGCCATGCGTGCTGGCGAAAGCCTGAAGCTGAAATGACCGCAACGGCTCACGCTGGGGCAGGCGTTTACAGCAGCAATTGTCCGGGATTGGGGCTTGCCATCGGGCAAAACGCCGCAGCCCCGCCTGCATCTGCTGCAAGCGGGGCTGCTTTCGGGTGTCGATGGCGTTGCGGGCTTATGCCCTGAGTGCCGTTAATCCGTGCCGCGCGGTTCTTTTTGCGCCAGATTGGCCTCTACCACGGCCAGCGTTGCCATGTTGACGATACCGCGCGAGGTGACGGAGGGCGAGAGAATATGGGCGGGGAGCGCACTGCCGAGCAGGATCGGCCCGACGTGAAGCGCATCGAGCATGCCCTGCACCACGGTCATGGTGATATGGGCGGAATCGAGCGAGGGGAAAACCAGCAGGTTGGCCTCGCCGGAAAGCGTGCTGTTGGGCATGACACGGTTTCTGAGCGTTTCGGAAATCGCGGTGTCGCCGTGCATTTCGCCGTCGACTTCCAGGTCCGGCATGCGCTCGCGGATAATGGCCAGCGCGGCACGCATGCGCGCGGCCGTTTCGGAATCGCGCGAACCGAAATTCGAATGCGAGACCAGTGCGGCCTTGGCCGTCATGCCGAAACGCGAAACCGCGCGAGCGGACTGGATCGTCGTTTCGGCGATTTCCTCGGCAGACGGGCAGTAGGTGACGTGGGTATCGGCAAAGAACGTTGCACCACGGTTGGAAATCAGGAGTCCGAGGCTCGAAAAGTCCCGTACGTTTTCATGCTTGCCGATAATGTTGCCGATGTCGCGCAGATGCCGTTCGAAACGGCCTTCCACACCGCACAGCAGGGCATCGGCGTCGCCGCGCTTGACGGCCAGCGCCCCGATCACGGTGGTGTTGGTGCGCACGATGGTGCGCGCGCGATCCGGCGTGACGCCCTTGCGGGCGACAAAGGCGAGATATTCGTCGACATATTCCCTGAAACGCGAATCGCTTTCCGGGTTGATGATCTCGAAGTCTTCCTGCGGGCGCATACGGAGGCCATAGCGCTTGCGGCGGGTTTCGAGCACATTCGGACGGCCGATCAGGATCGGCCGGGAAATACCCTCCTCAATCAGCACCTGGGCGGCGCGCATCACGCGTTCGTCCTCGCCGTCGGAGAAGATCACCCGTTTCGGCTCTGCTGCCTTGGCTGCGGCGAATACCGGTTTCATGACAAGACCGGAGCGGAAGGCGAAGCGGTTCAACTGGTCGAAATAGGCTTCGTAATCCTCGATCGGGCGCTCTGCGACGCCACTGTCGGCGGCGGCCTTCGCCACGGCCGGGGCAATGCGCAGGATCAGGCGCGGATCGAAGGGGGAGGGGATCAGGTAGTCCGGCCCGAAGATCAGCGGCTCGCCCGAGGACGAATGCGGCACTTCCCAGACTTCCTCTCTGGCAAGCCCGGCAATCGCCCTGACGGCGGCCATCTTCATTTCTTCATTGATGGTGCGGGCGCCGCAATCGAGTGCGCCGCGGAAAATATACGGGAAACACAGGACGTTGTTGACCTGGTTCGGGAAGTCCGACCGGCCGGTACAGATCATCGCATCCGCGCGTTCGGCGCGGGCCAGATCCGGCATGATCTCCGGCACGGGATTGGCGAGCGCCATGATCATCGGCTTGTCCGCCATCTTTTCCAGCAGTGACGGCTTCAGCGCACCGGCAACGGACAGGCCGAGGAACACATCCGCGCCCTCAATATGGTCGGCGAGCGCATGCGCGTCGCTTTTCTGGGCGTAGACTGCCTTCCACCGGTCCATATTGGTGGTGCGATCGGGATGAACGAGGCCATCGATATCGAACACCCAGATGTTTTCGCGCTGCGCACCCAGAGAGACCAGAAGATTGAGGCAGGCAAGTGCTGCCGCACCGGCGCCGGAAGCGACGATCTTGACGTTTTCGATTGATTTTCCGGCCAGTTCCAGGCCGTTGAGGATTGCCGCGGCGACGATGATGGCGGTGCCGTGCTGGTCATCGTGGAATACCGGGATCTGCATCTTCTCGCGCAGGATACGCTCGACCTCGAAACATTCCGGGGCCTTGATGTCTTCCAGATTGACGCCGCCGAATGTCGGCTCGAGGGCGGAGATCGTGGACACCATTTCATCGATGGTCGGCGCGTCGATTTCGATATCGAAGACGTCGACGCCGGCGAACTTCTTGAACAGGACGGCCTTGCCTTCCATGACCGGTTTGGACGCGAGCGGCCCGATATTGCCGAGGCCGAGCACGGCCGTGCCGTTTGAAACGACGGCAACGAGGTTGCTGCGCGATGTATATTTCGCCGCATCGGAAGGGTTGTCGTGGATGGCGAGACAGGGTGCGCCGACACCCGGCGAATAGGCCAGTGCCAGGTCGCGCTGGTTGCCCAGCGGTTTTATCGCCTGAATTTCCAGTTTTCCGGCCCGCGGATAGCGGTGATAGAACAGAGCCTGCTGCTGCAGGTCTTCTCCGGCGCCCTTGGTTTCGTTGGGTTCGCTCATTGTTTCGTCTCCTTGTCCGGCGCCGGCTATCCGGTCTCCCCAGTGCCGGCGACTATATGGTCGGAATCCGGGAACTGCAATCCGCCGCTGTCATGCAGGGCCGTGTTTGTCTCGCACCGGTATTGCGGGTGATGTGGGCAACGTTCCGTCGACGGTCTGTTCACAAAGGTGTATATTTCACTTGGCGCGTTTTTGGGTATTGTGCCGATCACACCGGGCGGTCTCTTGCAGACGCCGATTGCTTACAAAGACCGTATGGAGTCAAAGACGATGAATAAAATGCTGCAGCCGCTGGCGCCTTATTTCCTGGCCCTGCTTCGGGTGGTCACGGGCCTTCTCTATCTGGAGCACGGCACCCAGAAAATCCTCCACTTTCCGATTTCCGAAATGCATCCGCCGATGTTCTCGATATTCTGGGTCGCCGGTATTCTGGAACTTGTCGGCGGCGTGCTGATCATCGTCGGCCTTTACACCCGCATTTCGGCCTTTGTGCTTTCAGGCGCAATGGCGGTTGCCTATTTCATGGTGCATGCGCCCCAGAGCTTTTTCCCGGTGCTCAACGGCGGTGATGCTGCAATCCTGTTCTGCTTCGTCTTCCTGTATCTTGTCTTTGCCGGCCCCGGCGCTTTCAGCCTCGACGGCAAGATCAAGCGCTGAACACTGCTCTCAAGCTGCAGATGATCGCAAAGGCGGGCGCTTCGGGGCCCGTCTTTTTCTTTTGGTGCGTTTCACCCGACTGCCCTTTCCGCAAGCCGCAAAAGCGGATAGTCCTGCGAAGACGGGCCGGCAGGCCATGTGAACGAACCAGGATGAAGCGCGATGATGCCAAAGCAATATATCATTCCCGGCATGATGATCCGGGACATGCTGGTGCCGGTGCCGCTTGACTGGTCAAATCCGGACGGTGCGATCATCCAGATCTTCGTGCGCGAAATCGTGGACCCGGCACGCCGACGGGATGACCTGCCGACACTGGCCTTCCTGCAGGGCGGGCCCGGCGGCAAGTCGCCGCGGCCTACCGGCGGCGGACCGGCCTGGCTCACCGAGGCGCTGAAGACCCATCGCGTGATCCTGATCGACCAGCGCGGCACGGGGCGCAGCCACCGGATCGAGGCCGGAACCATGTCCCGTTTCGATACCGGCGAGGCGGCGGCGGACTATCTGATGCATTTCCGTGCCGACAGCATCGTTGCCGATTGTGAGCATGTGCGCAAAAACCTGCTGGGCGACGGCAGGTGGGAGACGCTCGGTCAGAGTTTTGGCGGGTTCATCACGCTGACCTATCTTTCGATGGCGCCGGAAGGGCTTTCGGCCTGCTATGTGACGGGTGGATTGTCCGGTCTTTCCGCGTCCGCCGAGGATGTCTACCGGCGCACCTATCCGCGTGTTTTGGCCAAGAACCGAAAATATCACCGGCGTTATCCCCATGATGCGGCGCTCGTCTCGCGGATCGCCGATCATATCGCCGCCAATGACGTTCGCCTTCCCGATGGTGACCGGCTGAGTGTGCGCCGGTTGCAGTCACTGGGTCTTGCCTTCGGCATGGCGCCGGGCTTCGAGAATGTGCACTGGCTGATGGACGAGGCTTTCGCCGATCCCGACGAGACACGGCTTTCCGACAGTTTTCTGTTTTCGGTCATGGCCGAGACCGGTTTTGATACCAATCCGCTTTTTGCCGTTCTGCATGAGAGCATATACGGGCAGGGCAGCGCGCCGACGAACTGGGCCGCCGAGCGGGTGCGTGCCGAGTTTTCGAAGTTCGATCCCGGCGAACGGCCGCTGATGCTGACCGGGGAAATGATCTATCCATGGATGTTCGAGGAAATTCGCTCGCTGCGGCCGTTCCGACCCGCCGTCGAGGCGCTGGCTGCGCGGGAGGCTTATCCGCCGCTTTATGATGCGACCCGGCTCTTTGCCAATGACATCCCCGTCGCCGCGGCCGTTTATCACGATGACATGTATGTCGATGCCGGACTGTCACTGGAGACGGCGGCGCGGCTTGGCAATTGCCAGACATGGGTCACCAATGAATACGAGCATGACGGGCTGCGCCAGGATGTCGACGTCTTCCGCCGCCTGCGTGGATTGATCGAGGAGCAGGGCGGGCCGCTGCTGTAGCCACGGCGTCAGGCCGAAACGTCCAGGTTTTCGGCCTTGTCCTGAAGGTTTGCATAAAACTCGGATGTCAGCTCCAGTGCCCGGTCTTCGTGGGTCGAGACAGACGGGTCGGTCGGCTGATGGTGGGCGATGACATCGTCCCGGGAGCGGATAAGGCTGGCGATTTCGTCGTCATACAGACGGATGACGGCCGTCAGCCAGCGATTGACGAGGTAGGACGGGCGGCCGAGGTGGACATCGAAACGCGGCAGAAGTGCGATCGTGTCCTCCGCATTGAGCCAGTCATCACCGACAACCCATTGGTTGACGGTAAAAAGCCGCTTCAGCCTGCCATGCGCATCGACGCCGACTGCAATGAGATGGTGGATGGGGCCGTCGGGGCCGAGGGGGCGCAGGAAACAATGGAAATGACCGTGCTCGCCGCTTTCATGCGCCGGCTCGTGGCAGTGATAGTACCATTGAGCGCCGGTCTCCGGGTCGTAAACTTCGCCCTTCGGGTAGTGTTCCCAGCTTGTCGGGGTGTCGACGCCGGCAAGCGTTTCGAGAAGCACGCTGTCTCCGGTTTTTGCAAGGACCCGCTCGCAAAACAGGGCTTCGGCTGCCGCCCGCTGATGGTCTTCCGTCATGAAACGCTCCCTTACCTGTCCGAAGGCTCCTGATCTTCCGCGAAGGGAGCATAGCCTGTCGTCTTGGTTGCGTCCGGTGCTTTCTGGTCATCGGCAAATGGTGCATAGCCCGATGCTGATGGTTTGGCCGGCATGGCGGGTTTGCTCTGCTGCCCCGCAAACGGCGAGTAGCCGCTGGCCGAAGGGGCGGGGGCTGCTGCGCAGGGGCTGGCGGAAGGCGCAGGTGCTGCAGCGCACGGGCTTGCCGCAACCGACGCGCCTGCCGCGCACGGGCTACCCGCAGCGCAGGGCGAGGCGGCGCTGTATCCCGCCTGCGGCGCGGCTGCAGGCGCTGTGCGATGGGTGACATAATCCGCCGTGATGCCGACGACGGCGACGGTCAGCGCCGTGCCGAAAAGAAAGGTGTTGCGGTCGCTCATTTCCTGAAGCCATCCAGTCCGAAAAGGGGTCTGATCGCGATACCGGCCAGCGATCCGCCAAAGGCTGCCGCAAACCATAGCCAGCCATGCAGGCTGCCCGAGGCGATGCCGGAAAACAGGGCGCCGATATTGCAGCCGAATGAAAGCCGCGCGCCATAGCCCATCAGCAGGCCGCCGAGAATGGCGGCTGTCAGCGACAGCAGCGGCAGGCCCGCCTTGGGCGCGAACTTGCCCGCAAGGCTGGCTGCGACCGCCGATCCGACCAGAATGCCGAAATTCATCACCGAAACCGTATCATCGAGAACGCTGGCCGACAGCGCCTTTGCCGGGCCGGGCCATTGCCAGAAGGCCCAGTCGGAGACCGGCACGCCAACGGCCTCGGCGATCTTCGCGCCCCAAAGGCCGAAACCGAAGGTGATCGACCATGTATGCCCCGCAACCAGCAGGGTTGCGACATTGGCAAGCGCCAGCACGATCCCGGCGCCGATCAGCGGCCACGGACCATGAAGCAGCCGCGCGATCCCGGCGGTATCCGGGCGCGGGGCCTGTTCGAGATTGCCATGCGCGCGCCGTTCGATCAGGACGGTCAGCAGGGCGACGAGCCCGAGGCCGGCAAGCGTCACCGCTAGTCCGCCGGCCGCGCCCAGTGAAGCGCCGAGATTGACCGGCGGCAGCGATGGCAGCGAGAGCCACCACGGCAGGTGCGCGGTGCCGATCAGCGCACCGGCAACGAAACCCGCAAGCGTGACCAGCATGCGCGCCGAACCACCACCGACGGTAAACAGTGTGCCCGAACCGCAGCCGCCGCCGAGTTGCATGCCAAAGCCGAACATGGCCGCGCCCACCAGAACGGAAACGCCGACCGGCGCAAACGCCCCCGCTAGCGGATGACCTGCGAATGTGCCCAGCTTCAAAAGCGGAATGAAAAACAGGGCCGCAACCGCAATCATCAGCATTTGCGCACGAATGGCGCGGCCGCGCCGCTGCACCGAAAACCGCCGCCAGCCGCCGGTAAATCCGAATGCGGCATGAAAGAGCGTCACGCCCATAACCCCGCCGATCAGGAATAGCGCCGACTGACGCGCGCCTGCGGCGGCGGCAATCAGAACCTCGCCGAGAACGAAGATGAGAACGAGAACCAGCGCCGTCCCCCGGTCGGGCGCCGGGCTTTTCAGTGTGTCGGAAGCGGTCGGTTGGGCAATAGCCATGAATTCAGGTCCTGAAAAATACCGGCGGCCTCTCGCCAAAAAAAGCGGGAGGCCTGTTGCTTAAAGGATCATCCGGTGCGCCGCGCGGGCGTTGCCGCTTATTCCAGAGGGCGGCTTTCGTCGGAAGCCCATTCGGCCAGCGAGCCGTCATACATCTTGACGTTTTCCTTGCCGTCGACTTCGGAAAGACCGAACCAGGCAATCGAGGCCCAGTGGCCGGTATTGCAGAATGCGATTGTTTCGTCATCCTCGGAAAGGCCGGCATCGGATGCAAGCGACTGTGCCTCGCTCTGGTTTACGAAGCTGGCGGTCTCGGCATTGTAGAACCGGCTCTGCGGAAGGTTGATCGCGCCGGGGATCGTGCCGGGGGCGCGGACAACGGGGCTTTTCGCCTTGCCTTCGAACTGATCGACGGGACGGCCATCGACCAACCGGACACCGTTGTCTTCAGCCGCGGCGACCTCTTCCGTCGAGGCGTAGTATTGCGGACGGAAATCAGCGGTGAAATTGCCGGCCTGCTGGGGAATGACCATTTCGGTTTCAAGCGCGCCGTCGGCAGCCTGCCAGTCCCGCATGCCGCCGTCCAGGATGGTGACATTGTCATGACCCAGCACCTTGAAGGTCCAGTAAACGCGGGTTGCAGCACCGAACTCTGAAGACGATGCGCCTGCCGGCACGATAATGACCTGCGTATCGTCATTGATGCCGAGGCTCTTGATCCGGCCTTCGATTTCCGGGATTTCCGGAAGCTGGCCGGGAACACCGTCCACGGTCGCCCGCCAGCCGAACTTGCCATAGGGCGCCCAGATCGCGCCGGGAATGTGGCCCGCAGTATAGGGATTGGCGTCATCCGTCGGGGCGCGGGTGTCAAGGACGATCAGCCCGTCGCTGCCGAGATGATCCTGAAGCCATGCCGCGTCAACGAGAGGGGCATCGGTCAGCCGTTCGGCCGATGCCGGGACGGCGAATGCGGCGACAATCGCAAACGCTACGGAAATGATGGAGAGGCGCATGAGAGACTCCGCTTTGTTGTAAACTCGCGGTGTTATGCGACATATTCGCGCCAAGTGCGTGCCCGGGCGTTTTAAATTAGAGCCTTATGAAGAAAATCGGTTCTTTGCAGAGTTTGCCTGATGGAACGAAACTGCATTTGCAGCGGAGAAAGCCGTTTCGGAAGGTTTTCTTTATTCCGTTCCGTCACAATCGCCGGCGGGGCTTGGAGTCGGGGCGATGATGTGCAAAGCAGACTATTCTATGTGCAAGCAATTTTTACGCGAAAAATTGCTTGAATGACGCCCATCGGGTAACTTAAGTATTTTCGTATATAAGTCCATAGGCACATTTTTGGGATGAACGGGAAGCATGATGAAATCCAGGACGGCCGAAACCGGTTCTTTCGGCGAAGCTGCTCTCAACATCCTGCCGGATGGTCGCATTTCATACTGGAGCCACGGCGCGCAACGGCTGTTCGGCTACACGGCAGCCGAAATCGTCGACTGTTCATTGTTCGACCGGCTTGTCGCGCCGGAACACGCTTCCGCGCTTCGCAAGCATGTTGAAGGGGCCGCGCCCGGGATGGACGCTGTCAGCGTCGGCTTTTCCTGCGTACATCGTGACAACCGCGTGATTGACGTTTCTGCCGTTATTGCGCCGATCGTCGGTGCAGGCGGCACGATTGACGGCTTCACCATGATGGTGGAAGACACCGCGATACGCAGCGGATATGCGGACAGGCTTGTCGCGATCATCGAGGCAATGCCCACAGGTGTGCTTGTCGTGGATGAGGCGGGGAGCGTCGATATGGTCAACCGCCATTTCGAGTATCTTTCCGGTTACGCCCGCGATGAACTGAAGGGGATGAAGGTCGAGCGGCTGGTGCCGGACAGCCACCGCGCGGCCCATGCCGGATACAGAACAAGATACAATGAGAATCCTGTTCCGCGGCTGATGGGCAATGGCCGGGATCTGAAGCTGCGCCGCGCCGATGGCACTGAAATTCCCGTTGAAATCGGTCTGAGCGCACTTGCGGTGCCATCCGGCAAACAGGTGCTCGCCCTCGTCACCGATATTTCGCAGCGGGTGGAAACCGAGCGCCGGATGAGCCGGCAGCAGGCCGAACTCGAGCGCTCCGTCGAGGAACTGTCCACCTTCGCCTATGTCGCCTCGCATGATCTGAAATCGCCGTTGCGCGGCGTTATCCAGATTGCGCAGTGGATCGAGGAGGATATTGCCGATCGGGAAACCGTCACCGGCCACCTGAACCTGCTGCGCAATCGCATCGGGCGGATGGAGCGGCTGCTCAATGATCTGCTGGCCTATTCCCGCGCCGGCCGCGGCGCCGGCGGGCGCGGCCGGGTGGATGTTCAGGCGATGGCGCGCGATATCTTCGAACTGCTTGCGCCGCCCGCCGGCATGACGCTGCAGCTTGAAGGAGAGATGCCCACCTTCGAGACGCTGCGAACGCCGCTCGAACAGATCCTGCACAATCTTTTTTCCAACGCGATCAAGCATCACGACAGGCCGGCCGAAGGCACGATCACGCTTAGCTGTCGGCACGTGTCTCCGTTTTTTTTCGAATTCACCGTTATCGATGACGGACCGGGGATCGCACCACAATATCACGACCGGGTTTTCGGCATGTTTCAGACCTTGCGTCCGCGCGACGAGGTCGAAGGCAGCGGTATCGGGCTCGCGCTGGTACGCAAGATCGTCACGACGTTCGGGGGGAGAATATGGATCGGCTCAGGAGAGGGCCGGGGCTGTGCAATTCATTTCACATGGCCACGGGTCATAGAAAGCGAGGACGTCAATGAGCAATAATCGGAATGTGAACCAGTCGGCTGATCCATCACTCCTGCGCCAGGCAACAATATTTGTCGTGGATGATGACGATGTCGATGTGATTTCAATCCAGCGCAATCTGAAGAAACTGCGCCTGCTCAACCCGGTTGTCAGGGCGCGCGACGGGCAGGAAGCACTTGATATGCTGCGCGGCGGTCAGGTGCCGGCCCCTTATATCATTCTGCTCGATCTCAATATGCCGCGGCTTGGCGGGCTGGAATTCCTGCGCATCCTGCGCGGTGACCCGGTGCTGACAAACGCGATCGTTTTCGTACTGACCACGTCGCAGGCGGATGAGGACATTACCGCGGCATACCGCGACCATGTTGCGGGCTATATGCTGAAACAGCGTGTCGGCGATGACTTTCTGAACCTCATAGGACTGATCGAGCATTATTGGCGGCTGGTGGAATTACCCTCGCCGAGGGACAGTACGTCATGAAACTTCTGCTTGTCGATGACGACGAAGTTGACCGGATGACGGTGACGCGCCTGTTGGCCGCAGGCCCGCAGGACCTTGAAATTTCTGCTGCGACGACCGCGGCAGAGGCGTTTGAATGCCTCCGGCAGGACAGTTTCGATGTGGTTCTGCTTGACTATCGCCTTCCCGACATGGATGGCATCGATGTTTTGAAGACAATCAACGCCGATCCGGAGCAAAGCGTTGCCGTCATCATATTGACGGGAATGGCCAGCGAGGAAGAGGAGCGCCGTTGCATCGAGGCCGGCGCGCAGGATTTCGTTCTCAAAAGCGACATCAGCGACAGGCGCCTGCGCCGGGCGCTGATGCACAGCCGCGTTCGCCACACGCTGGAGGAAAACCTGCGGGAAAGCCGCGCCCGGCTGCAGCGCATGGCAGAAACAGACGCGCTGACCGGCATCAGCAACCGGTATCGTTTTGAACAGGTTCTGGCCAGTGAGACGGAACGGTGCCGGAAGGGCGGTGCGGATGATATCGCGCTGTTGCTGATCGATATCGACAATTTCAAACTCGTCAATGACAGCATGGGCCACCACGCGGGTGACGAACTGCTGGTGCAGACGGCGGCGCGGCTTTCGACCCAGATCGCGCCTTCGCATGTTCTGTGCCGTCTCGGCGGCGATGAATTTGCCATCATCGCGCCCGGCAACTGGTCGCCCGACAGGCTGACGGATTTCACCGGAAAGCTCCGGCAGGCTTTCGGTGTGCCGCTCACGCTTGGCCCCAATTCCATCATGGTCAACATCTCAAGCGGCATAGCGCTGTTGTCGACGGTCGACTCCTCTGCCGAAGACCTGCTGAAGGCCGCAGGTGTGGCTCTGGAGATTGCCAAGAAAAGCGGCAAGAACACCTTTCGGTGCTTTTCTGCCGATATGCAGAAACAGGCGCAACTGCGCGCGGAACTGGCGCGCGACATGCAAAGCCCCGGTTTTCTCGAACAGCTTGAACTGTTTTTCCAGCCGCTGGTGAGTGCCGCCCTGCTGACACTTCAGGGCGCCGAGGCGCTGGTGCGCTGGCACCATCCCGACCACGGACTTCTGGAGCCGGGGGCATTTCTGCCGGTTGCGCGGGAGACCGGCATGATGACGACAATCGATCTCTGGGGCCGTCGGGCTGCGTGCCTGCAGACGGCTGCATGGTTCAGGGACGGGCGCGTGGGGGCGGAGTTCCGGATGTCGTTCAACATCTGTGCGGCCACCTTGCGGCAGAAGGATTTTGCCGCTCACCTTCTCAAGGTTATCGCCGAAACCGGGGTGCCGCCGACCTCGATGGAGCTCGAGGTTACCGAAAGCGACCTCATTGCCGATTTCGACCATGCCGCACGGCAATTGCTGGAGCTGCGCAATCACGGTGTCGGCATAGCCATTGACGACTTCGGAACCGGATACTCATCGCTCTCCTACCTCCGGCAGCTGCCGGCGGATACGGTCAAGCTCGATCGGACCTTCATCGCGAATACGCCGGGAAACGAAGATGACTGCCGGCTTTTGAGAACGCTGATCATGCTGGCTCACAGCCTCGACCTCAATGTCACGGCCGAAGGCATAGAAACCGAGGAACAAGGCACGCTCTGCCAATCCTACAATGCCGATACATTGCAGGGATATTTCTTTGGACGCCCGAGACCCGCCCCGGCGTTCGCCGATGGTTTCCTGCCTGTCGGGGCGTGACGTACTGACGGTACTGGCTGCAGACCTGTCGGCCGGCAAACCCGGTTCGGCAAGAGCCATCCGCCGCCCTTCTGCCATAGCGCGCGTTGAGCGTGACGGGTATGTACAAGACGGAACTTGCGGCCGGCGTATGACCGACCGCAAGGATTATCTTCCTATTTCGGCAGACGGACCAGAACGTCGTAGCGCTTGCCGGTTTCGATCCGATCGAGCCTGTTGCTCTCCAACTGCCGGCCATCGACCGTCACAGTCGGGGTTTCCGCTTCTGCATCCCTGTCGACGCGGACCTCGAACGTCGCGCCCCGGAAAATGCGGGTGAAGCGGAAGGTCTCCCAGTCGGCCGGTGGTTGCGGCGCGATGATCACACCCTCGCCATCGCCGCGCAGGCCGCAAAGCTGTTCGATCACCAGCCGGTAGTACCAGGAGGCGGTTCCGGTGTTGAACAGGTTGCTGGAGCGGCCGGCCGTGCGCGGATACTGATAATAGGCGCCGCGATAATAATTCGGGACGTAAAGCGGTAATTGCCCGCGGGTCTTGATGTCCTGTGCGTCCGGTCGCGTCAGCATCTTGGAGAGAACGGAGAAGCCGCGTTCCTTTTCGCCGATATGGTAGAGCGATGCCGCATAAAAGGCGGCGGCGTGGTTGTAGACTGCACCGTTTTCGCCATTGCCGGGCCATTTCTGCGTGACCCGGCCGACATCGTCGCGCATCGCCGTATAGGCCGGCGCAAACATGGTCGCGCCATAGGGCGTGTCGAGCTGGTCGTCGATCGCCTGCAGCATGCTGGCCTTTTGAGCGTCATCAGCAGCGCCGGCGAGAAATGCCCAGCTTTGGGTGTTCAGGTAAATCCGGCCTTCCTTGTCGGCCTGAACGCCGAAGGCCACACCGTCATCGGTGATGCCGCGGGCATACCATGCACCGTCCCAGAGATAGCGATTGATGCTGTCGTTGAGCTTGCCGGCCTGTTGCGCCAGCCAGTCGGCGGTTTCGCTGTCGTTTTCCGTGCGGCAGATATCCGCCCACGTCGTCATCGCATAGCTTGAGGCTTCGGCCAGCCAGCCGGAAACGCCCTTGCCCTTGTAACCGACCATGTTCATCGGATCGCACCAGTCGCCCTGGGCGATATAGGGCAGGTTGCGGTCGTCGACTTCACCGGCGAGAAAACGCAGCGCCCGCGTCACATGCTCGTAGAGCGTGGCCTCTTCGTTGCTGTCGGTCCAGGCGATCTTTTCTTCGAGGATCTCGCGGTCGCCGGTCTCGTCGATATAGGCCTTGGTGGCGATCACCAGCCAGACGGCATGGTCGGTATGCGGGATCTGGTTGATGTATTTCAGCTCGGTGTCCGGCCGCAGCAGAATGCCGTCCGGCACCTTTCCGGTGAAGAATTGCTGGCTGGCGGTCTTCAGGATCGCGGTGCGCGTCTTCTCCGGCGCAATGAAGATCATGCCGAGCCCGTCCTGCAGATAGTTGCGGGTCTGCGGGTCGGTGGTCAGCCGATGGGTGTCGCCGTGATAAAAGACCTGACGGGGCAGCCAGTAATTGACGAAGTGGTCGAGGTCTTCGTCAGGCGAATGCAGTTCCAGACTGCCGAGGCCGGAGCGGATATAGTTGTCGTAATCCTGCCGCACCGGCTCGAGGGCACCCTTGATGTATCTCTCCGTAAGCGCTGCGATCTCGGCCTTGTCGAAGGCCGGGCCGAACAGGAAGCGAAAATCCTCCGATGCGCCGGCACCCAGCGTAAGGTCCCACTGCATGATGCCGGCCGGGTTCTCGTAGCTGGCGTCGCCGCCGCCAAGGTGCCCGCCATCCTGCAGGGCGGACGGGTTATGCAATCCGCCTTCACCCTCGAATGCCACCTGTGCGACCTCGAAATAATCGGGCGTCCGGTCAGCGGCGAAGAAGGTGATATCCTTCAGGCCCTTGTTTTTGAAATATTGCTCGACCTTCTGATAGGGCGTCACGCTGGTGCAGACGATGGTGTTCAGCGCCGCATCGAAATGGCCGCCGCGGTTCATCCATGAGGAATAGCCGATCGGGAAGAACGGAACGAAGGAGAGCGACTTTTTCGTGTCGGTCAGATTGGTGATCCGCACCGACCAGATCTCGGCGACATCATCGACCGGCAGGTCGAGGCGCAGTTCAACGCGCACGCCGTCCTTTTCGATCACCCAGCGAATATCTGAAACGCCGGGCTCGAAACTGAAGCGGTCGAGTTTCGCGCGCACCGGCTCGTAGGGGGCGGAAAACAGATCGCCGGTCTCATTGTCGCGGATATAGAAGAAGCGGCCGGGGTGGTGCGGAAAATAATCCTGTTCCGGCTGCATGAAGGTCTGCGCGGCAATGGTCGGAACATGGGCATATTTGCGCGGTTCAGGATCCATATACTGGCTGACCGCATAGCCGCGGGCGCTCAACTGGATCATCATCTTGCGGTTCCACAGATAGCTTGCCGCATTGGGCGCCAGTGTCGGGTCGGTCAGGCGGAAGCGCTGTCCGCTGTCGATGAAGGAAGTCATCCTGCTCTCATTGCGTTGGTGTTTGCGTTTGGCCCTCAGCCCAGCGCGGCGGTCGAACGTCGCACACAAAGCGACGGCGCGAACCGCTCCTGGAACGGAAGGTCCATGTCATAGGTGAGGTTGAGAAGTTGCCGGCAGGCAGAGCGGGCCATCTCCTCGATCGGGGCGTGGATGGTGCTCAGCGGCGGGGCCGTATAGGCAGCGAAATCGACATCGTCATAGCCGAGAACCGAGACATCGCGCGGAACCGAAATGCCGCGGTTGTAAAGTTCCGACAGCAGCAGCATGGCCACCTTGTCGTTTCCGCAGAACACGGCCGAACAATCGAGCTTCATGTCGAGGAAAGCGCTGACCAGCCGTTCGGCGGCGGCATAGCTGAACGCGCCCTCGACAACATGGTTTTCGGGAATGGAGTGTCCGAGCTTGCCCATTTCGTCTAGAAAACCGCCATGGCGCTGGCGGGCGTCCTGCGCGGAAAGGCGTCCGGTGATCACCGCAATCTTCTCGTGGCCGAGTTCGGCAAGATGGCGCGCGGCGAGCCGCCCGCCCAGTTCGTGGTCGATGAAGAAGCACCGGCCGGCCAGCGCGTCGGCCTGGTGGTTGAGCAGGACGAGGTTGGCGAAATGTTCGGACGTGCGCGCCAGTTCGAACGTGCCCTGCAGAGAACAGGACATCAGGATGCCGTCGCAGTCGCGGTTGACCAGATAGTCGAAATGGGCACGGCGGTCGGCGTCCGACTGGGCGTCCTCGGCATTGGCGAGGATCATGTGCTTGTTGTAGAGGCGCAGCTCCTGCTCAACGGCGCGGATGATCATGTGATAATACGGCCCTTCGAGCGAGGGCACCCATACGCCGATCAGGTCGGAGCGCCGCGATGACAGCGAGCGCGCCATGCTGTTGGGCCGGTAGTTGAGCTGCTGGATGGCGCGTTCGATCTTTTCGGCGGCTTTGGCAGAAACGGAACCGTTTCCAGAAATGTACCGGGATACAGTTCCGGAGCCAACGCCAGCCAGTTTTGCGACGTCCTTTACCGTAGCCATGTTTCAACTCCCCGCCATGTTGTTTTCGGCATGAACGCCATATCGCATTATTATTCAACGGCTTTCACGCAAAAGCAACGTCACTTGCGATTGGTTTGATATTTTTTGCAGTTGCCATTGACAAAATCAAGTCCCTGTCGTTGTAATTGGAACCGATCCCACTTTTGGGGTCAGTATCACTTTTGACCGGACCGTTCGGTCCCTCAGACGACCCTTTCGGGGAGGACACATGTTTATTCTGAAGAATGCGGTGACCGCATCAGCCCTTGCGCTGACCGTGGCAATGGCTGGCGCTGCCAGCGCGCAGGAGCCGCTTGACGCCGAGGTTATTCACTGGTGGACATCCGGCGGCGAATCCGCCGCTATCGGCGTCTTCGCCGATGCCTATAACGCCCAGGGTGGCAACTGGCAGGACAGCGCCGTGGCCGGCGGTTCGGCCGCACGCAGCGCCGCGATCAACCGTATCATCGGTGGCGATCCGTCGACGGCCGCGCTGTTCAACACCTCGCAGCAGTATCACGAGATCGTTGAAGAAGGCCTGCTGAACGATATCGATGCCGTCGCGCAGGAACACAACTGGGATGAAATCCTGCCCGAGCCGATCATCAACGCCGTCAAGATCGACGGCAAATACTATGCCGCTCCGGTCAACATCCATATGCCGCTGTGGTTCTGGTACTCGATCGACGCACTGGAACAGGCCGGCATCGAAAACCCGCCGGAAAGCGTCGACGAATTCTTCGCCGATCTCGACAAGCTGCAGGAAGCCGGCATCACGCCGCTGGCGCTCGGCGGTCAGCGCTGGCAGGAAAACTCGCTGTTCTCGGCCGTGCTGACCAATGTCGGCGGCGGCGAACTCTGGGAAGCGGTTTATGCCGACAAGGATGAAGACGCGATCCATTCGCCGGAATTCCGCGAAGTCATCGAAACCTTCATCGCGCTGAAACCCTATGTCGATGCTGCCTCTCCGGGCCGCAACTGGAACGACACCACCGCCATGCTGATCAATGACGAGGCCGGCTTCCAGGTCATGGGTGACTGGGCCAAGGGCGAGTTCAAGCAGGCAGGCAAGGAAATCGGAACCGACTATGGCTGCCTGCCGGGTCTTCGTCCCGACAGCCCCTATGTTCTCGGCGGCGACGTCTTCGTGTTCCCGAAAACCGATGATGCCGAACAGGTCGAAGCCCAGCACAAACTGGTCGAGGTCATGACCGATCCGGAAACCCAGGTCGCGTTCAACAACCTCAAGGGCTCGATCCCGATCCGCTCGGACGTTGATGAAACCAAGCTCGATGCCTGCGCACAGCTCGGTCTCGAAATCATGTCGGACCCGAGCCGCCAGGCGCCTGATGCTTCGCAAATGATGGCCGAATACATCTATGGCTCCGTCCAGGATGTCGTGACCGAACTGTGGAACACCGACATGTCGGTCGACGAAGCGGTCGATCGTTTCGACCAGGCTCTCAACGGCTAATTCACCGATCAAAAACAAGAAGGCGGGAAGGGGCGTTATGTTCCCTTCCCGTTTCAAGGGAGGTCCCGTTGCACGCCGCCGCCTTCACCCGGCACATCAGGCGAAATCTGCTTGCCTATATCGCCTTGCTGCCGATGGCCATCGTGGTCATCTTTGCCTATCTGGGTACGATGCTCTGGTCCGTCCGGCTGTCGTTTTCCAGCTCGAGGCTTCTGCCGAAAGACGACTTTGTCGGCTTTGCCCAATATACGAGGCTTTTCGAAACCTCGCGCTGGATCACGTCGCTGGAAAACCTGGCGATCATCGCTTTCTTCTTTCTGCTGATCTGTTTCGTGCTCGGTACGCTGCTGGCGATCTTCATCGACCAGAATGTGCGCGCCGAAAGCCTGTTCAGAACGGTTTTCCTCTATCCCTATGCCATGTCCTTCGTGGTGGCGGGCCTGATCTGGCAGTGGATCCTCAATCCCGATCTCGGCATTCAGGCGACCATGCGCGATCTCGGGTTCCCGAATTTCGTGCTCGACTGGACGGTCAATCCGCATACGGTGCTCTATGCCATCATTCTGGCAACCGTCTGGCACGGTTCCGGGCTGGTCATGGCGCTCATTCTGGCGGGGCTGCGCGGTATCGATACCCAGATATGGTCGGCGACCCGCATTGACGGCATTCCGCCGTGGCGGGTCTACCTTTCGATCGTTCTGCCGATGCTGCGCCCGATGATCATCACCTCGCTGGTGCTGCTGTCGATCTCGATCGTCAAGATGTACGACGTGGTCGTGGCCATGACCAATGGCGGGCCCGGAACGGCAAGTGAAGTGCCGGCCAAGTTCATCATGGATAACCTGTTCGAGCGCGCCAATATCGGCCTTGCCACCGCCGCCTCGACTGTGCTGCTGATCACCGTTCTCTTGATCATGGTGCCGGTTTTATATTCCCAGTATTTCCGCAAGAACGGGAGGGCGTCATGACGCAGTCATCCGCTGTCAAGCGTCCGCGCAGCTGGCAGGACGTCTGGGGCCGTTTCGGCGTCTACGGCTTCCTGTTTTTCGTGGCGCTGTTCTTTCTCCTGCCGCTTTACGTGATGCTGGTCACCTCGTTCAAAAGCATGGACGAAATCCGTCTCGGCCTGATCTTCGCACTGCCGCAGAACTTTTCGCTCGATGCCTGGATCAAGGCATGGACCAGCGCCTGTACCGGTCTCGATTGCACCGGTCTTCAGGTCGGCTTTTTCAACTCGGTCAAGATTTTGATCCCGAGCGTGGTGCTGTCGATCCTGTTTGGCGCAGTCAACGGCTATGCCCTGTCGTTCTGGCGGGTGAAGGGGGCGAATGTGCTGTTTGCCTGCCTGTTGATGGGCTCGTTCATTCCCTATCAGGTGTTCATCTATCCGTTGGTGCGTTTTTATGCGCAGGCCGGCATCTACGGCTCGCTGCCCGGCATCGTGCTGACCCACATCATCTTCGGCATGCCGGTGATGACGCTGCTGTTTCGCAATTACTACATGGGCCTGCCGGTGGAGCTGTTCAAAGCCGCCCGCATCGATGGCGCCGGTTTCTGGAAGATCTTCTTCTCGATCATCCTGCCGATGTCGGTTCCGATCACCATCGTTGCCGTGATCATGCAGGTCACCGCGATCTGGAACGACTTCCTGCTCGGTCTGGTCTTTGCCGGCCGCGACAACCTGCCGATGACCGTCCAGCTCAACAATATCGTCAACACGACTACGGGCGAGCGCGCCTACAACGTCAATATGGCGGCAACCATTCTGACCTCACTGGTCCCGCTTGTCGTCTATCTGGTTTCCGGCCGCTGGTTCGTGCGCGGCATCGCTTCCGGCGCCGTGAAAGGATAACATCATGAGTTCTGTAGCCATTGAAAATCTCGACATTCGCTACGGGAATGTGCATGTCGTCAAAAGCCTCGACCTTCAGATCAGGGACGGCGAATTTCTGGTCCTGCTCGGCCCGTCCGGCTGCGGCAAGTCGACCCTGCTGAACGCAATCGGCGGGCTGACCGATGTCAGCGGCGGGTCGATCCATTTCAACGACAAGGATGTGACCTGGATCGATCCGAAGGACCGCGGCATCGGCATGGTGTTCCAGTCCTATGCGCTTTATCCGACCATGAGCGTCGAGCGGAACATGTCGTTCGGGCTGAAGATTGCCGGTATTCCCCGCGCGGAAATCGACAAGAAGGTGAAATGGGCAGCCGAGCTTCTGCAGATCACGCAGCTGCTCGACCGCAAGCCGTCTGCGCTCTCCGGCGGCCAGCGCCAGCGCGTCGCCATTGGCCGCGCGCTGGTGCGCGATGCCGACATCTTCCTGTTCGACGAGCCGCTTTCCAACCTCGATGCCAAGCTGCGTGCCGAACTGCGGCTTGAAATCAAGAAGCTGCACAAGGCGCTTGGCTCGACCATGATCTATGTGACTCATGACCAGATCGAGGCCCTGACGCTTGCCGACCGGATCGCGGTGATGAAGGACGGCATCATCCAGCAGCTCGACACGCCGCTGAATGTCTACAACAAGCCGGCCAATGAGTTTGTCGGCACCTTCCTCGGTTCGCCGGCGATGAACAAGATTGCCGGTGCGTTTGCCGCGGAAAATGACGGGCTGGTGTTCAAATCCGGCTCTTTCAGCCTCGATGTCAGCGCGTATCCCTTTGCCGGCAAGGTTGTTGACGGCCAGAAGGCGACGCTCGGCCTGCGCCCGGAACATATCCATCTTGCCGAACAGGACAAGGCGGCGTGGAACGGCACGATCTCGCTTGTGGAACCCATGGGAAGCGACATTCTGGCGTGGTCGGATTTCGACGGAATCAACATTTCGCATCGACTGCATCAGGAGCAGCATTGTGAAACGGGTCAGCCCGTCTCGGTCACCGTCGATGTCATCAAGGCATCCTTCTTTGAAGAGAAAACGGGTGCGCGGCTTTAGCATGGCTTGGAGTATCAGGCGGATGTGATCATTCGCCTCAGACTTCTGACAAAGCTAGCCCCACTCTCCTTCGTCTCCCTCGGGCTTGTCCCGAGGGTCCAAGCGCGCATGAAGGCGACAAGCGTATCGAGCAAAAAGTAAATCTAAACAATCCATTACGGACCGCCAACGCAACTCGTGCTGAGCGGTGGTTAGATCCTCGGGTCAAGCCCGGGGGGGGGCTCCCCTCCGCAACGACACAGTGCCACATCTCAATCAGACAGGGTGACGGCGGTTATCGCGGTGATCAGCCCGATATCCGGGTCTTCAGGCTCCGGCCCGCCGACATCATCGCGATTGACGATGCCAATGACTGGCATGGAGACCTTCGGGCGGACCGCGCGCACATAGCCGGTGGTTTCAATCCTGAGAGCCGTGGCGCCGGCGGCTACGGCCGCCATGGCAAACCCCGCCGCAAAACCGGCGCGTCCATCGGCCCGTCGGGAACCGGCTGGCAGAATACAATCAGGTTGCAGTTTTGTCGACAACAAAAATTTGAATCGCGTCATGGATTGTACGCACGGAGTCGGGCATAGTGATCAAAATTCGGGAAAACAGAACATAATGGTCAAGACCTCTTCAGAGCACGGCGCGCTGCAGAACCTGCATGTCAGGCGCGGCGGCGGCGTTGCATATGTCTATGAAACCCTCCGCAACGAGATCATCGAACTCAAGCTTGAACCGGGCAGCCCCGTCGATGAGACGGAATTGTCGGAGCGGTTTTCGATGTCGCGTACACCGATCCGGGAGGCGCTCGTGCGGCTGTCCGCCGAAGGGCTGATCACCGCGCTGACCAACCGCACGACGATCGTGTCCAACATCGATTTCGTGCAGCTGGGCGCATTCTTCGACGCTCTGACATTGATGTATCGCGTGACCGCAAGGCTGGCGGCGATCCATTATACAGAGGCCGATCTCGCCGATATTCGCCGTCATCAGGACGCGTTTGCGCGGGCCGTGGAAACCCGGGATGTGCTGGGCATGATCGCGACCAATCGCGATTTTCACATCGCCATCGCCGAGGCCGGGCGAAACAAGTATTACACCGATCTGTTCCGGCGCCTGCTGGATGACGGGCGCCGGATCCTGCGTCTTTACTACCGCTCTTATGACGACGATCTGCCGCGTCAGTATGTGGCCGAGCATGAGCACATTGTCAGCGCAATGATTGCGCGCGACGGAGAGGAGTCCGACCGGCTGGCAACGGCCCATGCCGATCAGATCGTGCGTCAGATCCGTTCGTATATTTCGGCAGATTCGCGCAGCGTTTCCTCGATTTCGCTATAGGCTGGCTGGCGGTGCGGCCATCGGGCGAAGCCGTTTTGCCATATTGTATTTTCTTTGTCGACAATGATCATTGTTGGTGCTAGTGAAATTCTTGAATAATGGCTGACCTTCGGAATATGCCCGTGATCGGGTGTTCTCCCGCGGCCTGCCGACCCGGTTTGCTTCAGAATTTGAAAGGCCCCAGAGATGAGCGATACGATTTTCACCGGCTGTATTCCGGCTTTGATGACACCGTGCAAGGCGGATCGTACGCCGGATTTTGCAGCCCTTGCGCGCAAGGGCCGCGCGCTTGTCGATGCCGGTATGTCGGCTGTCGTTTATTGCGGTTCGATGGGCGACTGGCCGCTTCTGACCGATGAGCAGCGCATGCAGGGTGTCGAAGCGCTGGTTGAGGCGGGCGTTCCGGTGATTGTCGGAACCGGCGCCATCAACACGAAATCCGCAGTGGCGATCACCGCGCATGCCGCCCGTGTCGGTGCGGCGGGGCTGATGGTCATTCCGCGGGTTCTGTCACGGGGCACGTCGGTATCGGCGCAAAGGGCGCATTTTTCCGCCATTCTTGAGGCCGCAAACGGCCTGCCCGCCGTGATCTACAACAGCCCCTATTACGGCTTTGCCACGCGTGCCGACCTGTTCTTCAGCCTGCGCGCCGACTATCCCAACCTGATCGGTTTCAAGGAATTTGGCGGCGCTGCCGACCTGTCCTATGCCGCCGAGAATATCACGTCCGGCGATGACGATCTGACGCTGATGGTCGGCGTCGACACACAGGTCTTCCACGGTTTCGTGAAATGCGGCGCCACCGGCGCGATCACCGGTATCGGCAACGCGCTCCCGAAGGAAGTCCTGCATCTGGTCGCACTGTGCAAGGCGGCTGCCGAAGGCGACAGTGAGGCGCGGGTCAAGGCGCGTGAACTGGAAGAAGCGCTGATGGTGCTGTCGAAATTCGACGAGGGCGTCGACCTCGTGCTGTTTTACAAATACCTGATGGTTTTGAACGGCGACGCCGAATATACGCTGCATTTCAACGAAACCGACGCCCTTTCAGCCCCGCAGAAAGCGTTCGTCGAAGCACAGTATAGCCAGTTCAAGACCTGGTACGCCAACTGGGCTGCATGATGATGTCCGGCCGCTCGCCGCAGAGCGACGTGCTGAGGAACCGGACGGTTTGAAAATGTAACCAAAAGCGGGGAGGGGCGTTCAGCCCCTCTCGTTTGTTCTTCAGTTACCTTAAAAAACAGGCCAGCCGGCGCGTGCCGTCGTCCGTGCGCCGGGCGAGCGGTCGTTCCTCGGCGCAGCGGCTTTCGGCAATCGGGCAGCGGGTGACGAAGGGACAGCCCTTGGGTGGGTTGAGCGGGCTTGGCAGGTCGCCTTCCAGAAGCTGCACGGTCTTGGCGCGCTCGGCCACCGGGTCGGCCAGCGGAATGGCGGCCAGAAGCGCTTCGGTATAGGGGTGGCGCGGATCGGCGAAAAGCGTTGTTGCCGGGCCTTCCTCGACGACCGTTCCCAGATACATCACCACCACCCGGTCGGCGATATGGCGGACGACGGAGAGGTCGTGGGAGATGAAGATATAGGCAAGGCCGAGTTCGCGCTGCAGCCGCATCAGCAGGTTGAGGATCTGTGACTGGATCGACACGTCGAGCGCGGAAACCGCCTCGTCGCAGATGATCACGTCGGGTTTCAGCGCCAGCGCCCGGGCAATGACCACCCGCTGGCGCTGGCCGCCGGAAAGCTCGTTCGGGTAGCGGTCGCGCTGGCCGGGATTAAGGCCGACCTGTTCCAGAAGCTCGTCGACGCGGGCCTTGCGTTCGCGCGCGGGGACATTGTGAATGGCAAGCGGTTCGGCAATCGACTGGGCAATGGTGCGCTTCGGGTCGAGGGCGGAAACCGGGTCCTGAAACACGACCTGAAGATTGCGCCACATCGCCGCGCGTTCCTTCGCGTTCATCTCGGTGAGATCACGGCCGCGAAAGAAAATCCGTCCCTCGGTTGCCGGTTCCAGACCCAGAATGGCGTTGCCGGTGGTCGACTTGCCGCAGCCCGATTCCCCGACAATGGCCAGCGTCTCGCCTTCGTGGACGTGAAACGACACGCCGTCGACGGCCTTCACCACCTGCTGCGGCTCGCGCGCGAAAAGCCTCTTCTGGCCGGCCGGAAAATGGACCTTCAGTTCCTCGACCCGCAGCAGCGGGCCATTGCCGTTCCGTGTCGCGCTCATTGAAGGGCCTCGGTTTTGTCATGGTGCCAGCAGGCGACCTTGCGGCCGGTTTCCGTTGCCGATGGCGGAACAAACGGCGGCGTCTCCGCGCATTGGTCATCTGCCAGCGGACAGCGGGTGCGGAAGCGACAGCCTTCCGGAAAGGCGCTGATATCGGGCACGGTGCCGCTGATAGAATAGAGTTCGCGCTTCGGTTCGTCGGTGATCTTCGGGATCGTCGTTAAAAGCAGCTTTGTGTAGGGGTGGCGGGGCGCGGCAAAAAGCGTCTCGACATCGGCCTGCTCGACGATGCGGCCGCCATACATGACGCAGACGCGGTCGGCGACGGAGGCGACAACGCCCATATCGTGGGTGATGATCAGGATCGAGGTGCCGGTTTCATCGCGCAGCCGGCGCATCAGTTGCAGGATCTGCGCCTGTACCGTGACGTCGAGCGCGGTCGTCGGTTCGTCGGCAATCAGCAGGTCCGGGCGGGCAATCAGCGCCGAGGCGATCATCACCCGCTGGCACATGCCGCCCGAAAGCGAGGAGGCGAACTGTTTCGCGCGCTTTGCCGGCTCGGGAATGCCGACATCGGCGAGCATGGCAACGGCCTTGTCATAGGCGTCGCGCTCACTGGCCCGGCCGTGAACGATCAGGCTTTCGGCCACCTGAGAACCCACGCTCATCAGCGGGTTGAGGGAGGCCACCGGCTCCTGAAAGATCATCGACATCGCCGTGCCGCGCAGTTTGCGCATCGCCCGGTCGTCGGTGGTGTCGAGGGCGGCGCCGTTGAGGCGGACGTCGCCGCCCGTCTGGTTCACGCGCCCGCCAAGCAGCCCCATCAGCGCCAGCGCCGTCAGGCTCTTGCCGGAACCGGATTCGCCGACCAGCGCAACAATCTCGCCGCGCCCGATATCGAGATCGACGCCGTCGACCACCCTGTAGGGGCCGACGGAGATTTCCAGATCGGAGACCGCAAGGGTCGGGGCTGCTTCGGTTTCAGCCATCGCAACCATCCTCCGCGACCGCCTTTGCCCAGGGATTGACCGGGTGGACCATGCCGATATGGCGATCGCTTTCGGCCATCACCGCAGACGGGATAGAGAAATTGACCGGGTGCAGCGTGTTGGTCACCAGTTTCACCGAGAAATCATCGGCAATCGCCGCCGCGACATCGGCATCGGCCGCGCGGTCGACAGCAATGGTCGGCGCGCTGGCGTCAATGCGCGGCGTGTGGAAGGCATCCGACAGGGCCATGCCGCCATCGATGACATAGGAGATGATCTGCGTCAGCGCCGGGAAGATCTGCCGCCCGCCTGCAGCCCCGATCGCCATCCACGGACGCCCGGCCTTGCGGATGATCACCGGCGCCATATTGGCAAGCGGCTTCACATCCGGCGCGATGCGGTTGGGAACGCCGGGGCGCGGGTCGAACCACATCATGCCGTTGTTCATCAAGATGCCGCTTTGCGGCAGCACGACCTTGGAGCCGAAGCGCGACAGCAGCGTGTTGGTGAGCGAGACCATGTTGCCTGCCGCATCAACCACGGAGAGATGGCTGGTGCAGTCCTGCCCCTGCCCGGCATGGCCCATATGGGTCAGCCGGTCGGCATAGGTGGCGCGAATAGCGCGGGCATAGGCTTTCGCCGCCGCCGCACCCGGAATGGCGGCAACCGGCAGCGTGGTCTCAAGCTTTTCCAGCGTGGCGAGCAGGCTCGGGCCGCCACCGAGGCCGGAGGCGACGTTGATTTCATGGCCCCGGTAGTCCTGCGCTTCGGCGGCGATCCATTCGGGCCGGTAGTTGGCGAGATCGGCGGCATCGATGACCGAGCCGCCGTCATTGAGGTCGCGCACCAGACCGGCGGCGATCTCGCCCTCGTAGAAATCACGCGCGCCGGCTTCGGCCAGTCTTCTCAGAAGCTTCGCCTTGGCGGGCATGGGGCGGTAGGTTTCCTCGCCGTTTTTTGCTTTCAGCGCATGACCGTCCTCATCGAGGAACAGCCGCGCGGTCTCGGGAAACATCGACAGCCCGCGCTGGTCGATGGCAAGGCAGAGCGAGGTGAACCAGTCGACCAGCATGCCGCGCTCGGCAATGGCGATGGCCGGTTGCAGCGCGTCTGCAAGCGACAGCGTGCCGTGCTTTTCAAGCGCTTCGGCAAGCCCCGCGACCGAGCCCGGCACGCAGATCGAGGAATAGCCGGTAATGTTGCGGTCGTCCTCGACTGCCGGCCAGTCGAACCAGTCGCCGTCATTGCCGCCGATCAGCGGATATTGCTCGGCGGCCATGTTGCGGCTGGAGCGCACGTTGAAATCGAGCGCTTCGACTGGGCTGCCATCGGCATCGCTCCACAGCAGAAATCCGCCGCCGCCGACACCGCTCAGCCACGGCTCGACCACCGAAAGCACGAAGGCGGCGGTGATCGCCGCATCCATGGCGTTGCCGCCTGCGGCAAGCACCTTTGCTCCGGCTTCCGCCGCTTCAAAATGCTGGGCGGCGACAATGCCCTTGTCGGTCGTCACGGCGGGTTTCTTGATATTCCAGGTCTGCATTATTCGCCTTTCCAGGCCGGGTGGTCATAAAGCGAGGCCGGGATTTCCGGCGAAACGGCATCGCGACCGGCGGCATGGTCGCGGTAATGGGCGGCAATCTCGCCAGCCGTGGCAACCCAGATGCTGTCATCGGAAAGCACGTCTTCGACGAGCCGGTCGAGCATGGCGATGCGCGAACCCCGGCCGGAGATCCAGTCATGCACAGTCAGCATGAACAGCGTCGAAAACCGGCGGCTGGCGGCGAGTTCTTCTTTCCAGGCGTCGAGCATCTGGTTGGTGCCGAGCGGCGCGCGGGTGTCGCTGCCATCGAGGAACTTGAAGAAGATCGCGTCATCGGTCGCCCAGTTGACCGGAACTTCGGTGACGTCATGCACCGCATAGGGCGTGTCGGAACCCATCAGCGAGCTGTCGTAAAAGCCGTGCCGTTTGACCTCGGCCAGCATATGCGGCGTCATTTCCCATGCGGGCGAGCGGAAACCTGCCGGTTTTTGCCCGGTCTGGCGTTCGAAAAGCGCAATCGATGCCTCGAGAACGCGGGTGAATTCATCATCGCGCGTCTGGCTGACCAGTTCGTGGAAATAACCGTGCAGACCGACTTCGTGGCCTGCCTCCACCAGCGCGGGCAGCATCCACGGGTTTTCTTCCGCCACGGCGGCGGGCACGAAGAAGCTCGCCTTGATGTCATGGCGGGCCAGCAGGTCGGCGATCCGCCTGATGCCGATGCGCGGGCCGTAGCGGCGCTGTTCCAGATGCGAGAGCAGTTCGGGCACATCATTGCGGTTGTTCCACATCCATGGCGAATGGGCATCGACATCGATGGAAAAGCAGAAGGCCGATTTTTTGCCGTCCGGCCACGGGTAGGGAGCGGGAAGGTCAAGCATGCTCATAGCGGTGTCTTCTTGTCCTGGGTGACAGTCATGGTGCCGGCGGAATTGCCGCCGTCAATCGTCAGCGTCGCGCCGGTGACATAGGACGAGGCGTCGGAGGCCAGATAGAACAGGCCCGGCGCGATATCCTCGATGGTGCTGGCGCGGCCCAGCGGAATGTTGGAGACGGTGTTTTGAACATGCGCGTCGGTGAGCGGGCTTGCAGTGCTGCCGGCGGCAAAGCCGGGTTCCAGCGCGTTGACGCGGATGCCGAATTCGGCAAGTTCCAGCGAAAACCCCTTGGTCATCCGGTCAAGCGCGGTCTTGGAGGTGCAATAGGGCACGACCGTACGGCGCATCTTGCGGGCAGCCCCCGAGGAGATGTTGATGATCGAGCCTTTCGCGCCCTTGTCGATCATCTGCAGGGCGAAGCCGCGTGTGAGGATGAAGGGCGCGCGCAGGTTGACGTCGAAGATGCGGTCCCATTCATCGGCGTCGATATCGAGCAGAAAGCCGCTCGGGTAGACGCCGGCATTGTTGACCAGCACATCGGCATGGCCCCATTTGTCGCCGACGGCGGCGATCAGGGCTTCCAGTTCTTCTTTCGAGGTCAGTTCGGCGGCGTAACCGAACGAGCCTTGCGTGCCGAGTTCTCCCGCCAGCGCATCGAGTGCGGACTGGTCGCGGTCGGTGACGCAGACCCTTGCGCCGGCCTCGGCAAAGGCCTTGGCGATGCCGCGCCCGAAAACGCCGAGCGCGCCGGTGACGACCACGCCTTTTCCATCAAACTGTTTTGCTGTTTCCATGATTTTCTACCGTGATTTTGGATTGAGATAATCGCTCAGCGCGTCGCCGATCAGGTTGATCGACAGCACCAGAAGAAAGAGACAGATGCCGGGGAAGGTGGCGATCCACCAGGCATTGGAGACATAGTTGCGCCCGACCGAAAGCATCGCGCCCCAGCTTGCCGTCGGCGGCTGGACGCCGAGCCCTAGGAATGAAAGCCCGGCCTCGAACAGCACCATCAGGCCGAATTCCAGCGTGGCGACGACGGAAAGGGCGGCCACGATGTTGGGCAGGACATGCAGGCCGAGCACCCGTATCCAGCTTGCCCCCATGGCGCGCGAAAGCCGCACATAGGGCATGTTGGCGACCGACAGCGTTTGGCCGTAGGCCACGCGGGCATAGCGCGGCCAGCGGGTCAGCCCCAGAACCAGAACCACATTGATGAAGCCGGGGCCGAGAACGGCAACGGTGATGATCGCCAGAAGAATGGCCGGGATCGACAGGAAGATGTCGACAAGGCGCATGATGACGGTTTCGACCGTGCCGCGCATATAGCCGGCGGCCATGCCGAGAAGCGTGCCGGTGATGCCGGAAAGCAGCACCGAGAGCACGGCGACCGACAGCGAAATCCGTGCGCCGTAGATGACCCGGCTTAGGAGGTCGCGGCCAAGCTCGTCGGAGCCCAGCAGGAAATATGTGCCGCGGATTTCCGTGCCCGGCGGCTTCAGCCGTCCGAGCAGGTTCTGCTTGTTGGGATCGACCGGGGCAAGCCACGGCGCAAAGGCGGCCATGGCCACCAGACAGAGCACGATGATGACGAAGACACCGACCGGGATCGACCGGCCGGAGGCGGGAATGAAAAGGGTCTTGATGAAACGGGCAGAGGATTTCAACGGGTCGCTCCATCAAGCCGGATTCTGGGGTCGACGAGGCTGTAGAGCAGGTCGGCGAAGAAGTTCATGGCAATCGTCACCACCGCACCGAGCATGACGACGCCCTGAACGATGACAAAGTCGCGGGCGACAACCGATTGCACGGTTAAGAGCCCGAGGCCCGGCCATGCGAACACCGTTTCGACAATCACCGCGCCGGCCAGCAGTTGCGAGATTTCAATCGCGGTAATCGAAATCACCGGAATGGCAGAATTCCTGAGGAGATGGCGGATCACCAGCCGCCGTGTGCCGACGCCGCGCGCGCGGGCCGAACGGATATAGTCCTTGGACATTTCGTCGATGACCGAACTACGCATGATCCGCGCGAAGGTTGCCATCGACAAAAGCCCGAGCGCAATCGACGGCATGATCAGGTTGAGCCACGAGCCGGTGCCCGATGGCGGCAGCCAGCCGAGAAACACGCCGAAAAACATGATCATCAGAATGCCGCTCCAGAAGGTCGGCAGGCTTTGCGCGGCCAGAACCATGCCCATCAGCGGGCTGGTCAGCCGCGACTTGCTGCCGATGGCCAGGATCAGGCCCAGCGGCAGGCCGATGGCGAGCGCGACCAGCAGCGCACCGCCGGCAAGTTCAAGCGTATAGGGCAGGCGCGATAAAATGATGGTCGAGACCGGCACGTTCTGGACATAGGAGGTGCCGAGATCGAAACGCGCCATCTGCCAGAGAAAGTCGAGATATTGCACGACAAGCGGGCGGTCGAGGCCCAGCGCATGGCGAAGCGCCTCGATATCCTGCTGCGTCGCCGTTTCCGGGACCAGAAGATAGGTCGGGTCGCCCGTCAGCCGCTGAATAAAGAAGATCAGCGTCATCACGCCGAACAGCGTGATGAGAGACTGCCAGAGGCGACGCAGGAGGAAATAGCCCATGGGTAAAGCCTATTCGGACCAGCTCATGCGATTGATGAACATGCTTTCATTGGCCGTCGGCTGCCATTCCAGCGCACCGGCCGCGCCATAAAGGGCGGTCGCCTGATAGAGCGGCAGGATATAGGTGTTGTCCTTCACGATCTCAGCCACCTTGGCATAGTCATCCAGCCGCTGGTCGCTGTCGACCGTGGTGCGGGCGTCTTCCAGAAGCGCATCGAGTTCGGGATCGTTGACGCGCGACCAGTTGGACGAGGAGTGCAGCAGCGGGAACTCGACGCCGTCGACATCCTGGCAGGCGCAGGACCAGCGGCCGAAATTGAGCTGCGGACGCTGCTCGGGATCGGCGTTCTGTGCCTTTTTCAGATAGGTTGCCATGTCGGTGAGCCCGATTTCGACGTTGAAGCCGGCCTCGTTCAGCATCTGCTGGATCGCCTGGACAATGCGCTGATCGAAGACCGGCGAGGTGGCGAATGTCATCGGAACCGTGGCCGCATCGCCCTTGGCGGCGATGATTTCGGCTGCCTGTTCCGGGTCGTAGGGGATAGGGTCAATGCCGTCGACATAGCCGAAATGCGCGGACGTCGCCATCTGGCCGACGACCTGCTCGCCGCCGCCGAGAAGACCGAGTGCAATGCCTTCGCGGTCAATTGCCATGGCCGCAGCACGGCGCAGTTCCGGATCATTGAGCGGCGGCACCAGCGTGTTCATGCCCATGAAGGCGACGCGTTCGGTCGGCGCCGTCAGCACCTTCACATTGCCTGCGGTTTCAAGCTGCATGGCCTGGTCGCTGTCGATGGAAACGATCAGGTCGGCTGTGCCGGCTCGCAGATTGGCAACGCGGGTGGAGGCATCCGGAACGGCCTTGAAGTTGACGGTTTCGAATGCGCCCTGATCGCCCCAGTAATCATCGTTCTTGTCGAGCGTGACGGAGACGCCGCGATCCCATGTCTCGAACGTGTAGGGGCCGGAACCGATCGGGTTGGCGTTGAAGTCCTGTTCGCTCTCATTGGCAACCACATGTTCGGGCACGACCGAGAGTTTGACGAGCTGCGCCAGAAGAACCGGATAGGGGCCGTCGGTTGTCAGCACGACCTTGTTGTCGGCCGTCTTTTCCGCATCGATGATGGCGGCGAACTGGCCGATCTGCGGGCTGGCGAGGTCCGGGTCCGTGATGCGCTTGACCGAATAGACCACGTCGTCGGCCGTCAGCTTCTCGCCGTCATGGAAGGTGATGTCGTCGCGGATCGTCAGTTCCAGCTCGGTGTCCGACAGCCATTCCCAGGCGGTGGCCACCTGCGGAACGATCTCGCCGTCATTGTCGCGGGTGACGATGTTGTCGAAGATATTGCGGTAGACGTAATAGCTGTCCGGGTTCCACTGCATGTGCGGATCGAGCGTCGACGGCTCGTTGACGAGATCGACCACGAGCTGGTCTTTCGCCTGTGCGACACCGGCACTCAGCGCGGCAGCAATGGCGGCGATGGCAACAGTCGTTCTGATAGACAAGATCTGACTCCGTGTTCTGAAAGGGGTCTTTATGGTTCGGGATGGAGGATGGCGATGGCCGGCGGCGAACGCCAGCCATCAACATGAGCGAATGAGCGGGTGCGGGAAAAACTATTCCGTCCAGCTCATCCGGTTGAGGAACATGCTCTCGTTCGAGGTCGGCTGCCATTCGAGCGCTTCGGCCGCGCCATAGATGATGGCGGCCTGATAGAGCGGCAGGATATAGGCATTGTCGACGGCGATTTCGTTCACCTGTCTGTAAAGATCGGCACGCTTTTCCTCGTCCAGCTCGCTGCGGGCCTCATCCAGAAGTGCGTCGATCTCGGGATCGGAAACGCGCGACCAGTTGGAAGAGGAATGCAGCAGCGGATACATGATGCCGTCCGGGTCCTGGCAGGCGCATGACCAGCGCGAGAATGTCAGCATCGGCGCGACATCGTTGGAGGATTGCTGGTCCTTCAGCCATGTGGCCATGTCGGTCATCTTCAGCGAGACATTCATGCCCGCATCGTTGAGCATCTGCTGGACGGCCTGCACCACGCGCTGGTCGTAGACGGGCGCTGTTGCAAGCTGCATCTCGACCTCCGCATCCGGGCCGATTGCGGCAATCATCTCCGCGGCCTTGTCGGGATCATAGGCATAGCCGTCAATCTCGCCGCTGTAGCCGAAATGCGCCGGCGACAGCATTTCGTCGACCACCTTCGGATAACCGGCAAGCACGCCTTCGACGATGCCTTCGCGGTCGATGGCATAGCCGATGGCCTTGCGCAGTTCGGGATTGTCGAGCGGGGCCTGCTGGCTGTTGAGCGCGAAATAGGCGACGCGTTCGGTGTTGACGGCGAGCGGCTTGCCCTTGCCGCTGGTTTCAAGCTGGGTGGCAAGATCGGAATCAAGCGTTACCACCAAATCGGCCGCACCGGCCTGAAGATTGGCAAGTCGGGTTGCCGCTTCCGGAACGCCCTTGAAGATCACGGTTGCAAACGGGCCCTTGTCGCCCCAGTAATCGTCATTGCGTTTCAGCACGACATCGACGCCGCGGTTCCAGGCTTCAAGCGCATAAGGACCGCTGCCGACCGGATGGGCGTTGAACTCTTCCGGCGTCATGGCGGAGGCGACATGTTCGGGAATGATCGAGAGCTTGACCAGTTGCGCCAGAAGAGCCGGATAGGACCCGTCTGTCGTCAGCTTGACCGTGTGATCGTCGATCGCCTCGGCCTTGATGATCTTGTTGAACTGGCTGAGCTGGGGGCTGGCAAAATCCGGATCGGTGATGCGTTCGATCGTGTAGACCACATCGTCCGCGGTCAGCTTCTCGCCATCGTGAAAGACGATGTCGTCGCGCAGTGTGAATACCACTTCGGTATCGCTGACCTGTTCCCATTCGGTCGCGACCTGCGGCACGATTTCGCCGTCATTGTCGCGGGTCAGCATGTTGTCGAAGATGTTGCGGTAGACGTAGTAACTGTCCGGGTTCCACTGTTTCTGCGGGTCGAGTGTGGCCGGTTCGTTGACCAGATCGATGGTGAGTGTGTCTTTCGCCTGCGCTGCAATTGCGCCCGTCAGCGCGACAGCGAGCGATAACAGAACGGGCGCAATGCGCCGCCCCACGCCGAATACGTATGTCATGAACTATTCCCCTTGCTGGAGGTCCAGCCGCGGGAGGCCGCACGGTCAGGACCTGTTTGAGGAGATACGCCGTATTGTTTTTGTGTCGGCGCTTTCTCCTGAGGTTTTGTGCCTCCGGTCAGTGCCAGCTCGCTTTGATTGTTCAGGAGAGCGTCGCTGGCAAAGCTTCTGAACTGTTCGATGGCCTCGTCAAGAAAAGCACGCGCGTCATCCGCGCGGCCGTCACGAAGGGCGGCGGCAATGGCCGATGCCCTGAGCGCAGGCATTGGCGCCGCGCCCTGTTTTTCAAAGAAATGGACGATCCGGTCCGAATGGTCCCAGAGCCGCTCCACGAATGTCGCGACAAACGGATTGAGCTCGGATGAAAGTTCGGCCCGGAATGTCCGCTCATAGCCGGTGCGGGTGGTCCGGGCGGCCTCTTCGTGCGCGCCGCCGACGGCTTCGATCATGTCGGCCAGTTCGAAAAGCCGCGCGCTCTTCTGCGCGTCGAGGGTGAGTGAGGCAAGCGCCGGTTCGGCCATCCGGCGTGCATCGACGACCTGGCCGACAAGGGCGCCACTCATCGGCAGAACCCGCCAGCCCTCGCGCGGGATCGACAGCATGAAACCCAGCGTCGAAAGCCTCGCCAGCGCCACCCGCGTTGCTGCCCGGCCAAGGCCGAACCGTGTGGCAAGCGCGGCCTCGGTAATCGTCAGCCCCGGTTCCAGCTCGCACCACAATATCGCCTGCGTCAGCCGTTCCTCCGCAAACGCCGCCTTCTGAACCGGCTTCAGCGGCTCCGGCGTCTTCTGGCGGTCCTTCGGCGAAAACGGCGAATTGTCGTCATACATCCATCTGTTCCCTTTTTTTGAACATGTTTTAACGGATGTATGAAAATGTCAAATGCTAGGTCTTAAAATCTTTATATCGCGTTGTTGATGTTTCTATCGCGTTGCATCGCGCAAGCGGGCACTGTCCACGGCAATAAGCCGCGGACCGATCTGTTTTCTGCAATGGTTTCAGGGCGCTTTTCTGCCGCCTGTTTTCATCCCTTTCCCACGTCGACCGTGGTGATGACCGAAAGGCCGGGGACCAGCTTGTCGGCATCTTTCTGACCGGGATCGATGGCAATGCGAACGGGCACCCGCTGGGCCACCTTGGTGAAATTGCCGGTCGCGTTGTCCGGCTTGATGACGGCGAACTCGGAGCCTGCGGCAGGCGAAAAACGTTCCACCCGGCCGGTGAACCGTTCGCCGTCGAGTGCATCGACGCTGAAGGTGACTTGTTGTCCGATTTCCATGCCGGAAAGCTGTGTTTCCTTGTAGTTGGCAATCACCCATACATCCTCGGGAACGAGCGCGACGAGCTGGGAACCGGCCGAAACATATTGCCCGACATGAACCTTCACCTGACCGAGGGTTCCGTCCCGTGGTGCCGTGATCTGCGTGTTTTCAAGGTTGATCTGCGCAAGAGCGCGGGCAGCTTCCGCCGAGCTGACCTTCGATTTCAGCGTGTCCCTGTCGATGACGGCGGATTTGAGTGACTGTCTGGCGACGTCGAGTTCTGCCTTGGCCCGATCAAGGGCCGCCTTTGCCTGGTCGAGCGTTGCGCGCGCCGTTTCGAGACTGCTCTCGGAGACGACCTGCTGCTTGCTCAGCCTTTGCTTGCGCTGCCATTGGGAGGTGGCGTTGTCGAGTGCGGCTTCGGCGCTTGCCACGCCGGCCTGCGATGACGTGATCTGTGCCCGGGCGGTTTCCTGCGCCTGGGCATTGCCGCGAAGCGCGGTGCGGGCGGCCTCGAGCGCGGCCTCGGTCTCGGCCAGTTGCTGGGCAAAGATATTGTCGTCGATACGTACCAGCAGATCGCCCTTGCTGACGTGCTGGAAATCGTGCACCGGAACGTCGGCCACGACACCGGAAAGCTGCGGGGAAAGCAGCGTCACCTGTCCCTGCACATAGGCATCATCGGTTCGCGGATCGGCAAAATCAAAGGGCGGGAACCGCCAGGCGAACAGCAGCGCCAGAATGCCGAGAAGTCCAATGCCGAAAACGGCATAGGTCGCAAGTGAACGTAGGGCTCGTGTCATTTTTGTTATCCCTGAAAATCAGGCTGGAAGACCTTCGGCCTGGGCGCGCATGCGCGCGCTTTCCCATTTCTCGAAGGCAACGTCGAGAATGAGAACGACCAGCGCCAGAAGGGCCAGCAGAGTGGTGAAACGGAAAGCATCGTCATAGGCCAGCACATAGGCTTGCTGGGTGGTCTGCCTGGCCAGCGCCGCAGCACCTTCTGCGGTGCGAATGACGCCATCGGAAATGGTCGAGGCATAGGCGCCCGAAAGCTGCCGCATGCGTTCTGCGACCAGCGGATTATCCGGTGTCAACGACTGCACGAGGGCTGCCGAGTGCACCTGTTCACGCCAGGTAACGAAACTTCCGAAAAGGGCCGAGCCGATGATCGCACCCAGCCGCTGGGTGGTCACGAACACGATGATGAAGCTGAGGATGTAATTCGGTCCGCGTTTCAGCGCGGCGATAAACCCAACCATCATGGCCGCCGGCATGAACAGTCCCGAGGCAAAGGCAATCAGGATCTGGCTGAGAAACATGTCCTGCGGGCGTGACATGCTGGTCGCGTGGCTGTCGAGCCAGCTCCCGATGATGAGAAGCACCAGCGCTATGCCATGCATCAGCGCAACACGGCCCGGTTTCAGTATGACGGCACAGGTAACGCCGGCTGCCACGGTGGCCACGAGAATGACCGTGTAAAGGCCGACAAACTGCTCGTTGGAAAGACCGAGCATGATGAAGAAGGAGCGCACCCCGGTCGACTGCTCCGACAGGATGAGCCGGAAAACCATCAGTGCGCCGGTGAAATGGATAATTTCCGCAGACGTCAGCCAGCGGATATCAAGCAGCGGTTCTTCGCGGTTGAGCTCGATGATGGCCATGATCATCAGCGCGACGACGCCCAGGATCAGCAGTGCTCCCGTCCAGCGCACCTCCGTCCACCAGTAGATACGCCCCAGTGACAGGGCCACCGTGATTGCTCCCATGCCGAGCGCGAGAAAGGAAAACGAAATGAGGTCGGCCCGGCTGATCACCTTGACGCGCTCGCCCGAAACCAGAGGCAGGCGAAAGATCAGGGCGAGCGAAAGCAGCGCCATCCCGATTTCGCAGATATAGAGCGACCGGAAACCGCCATGATCGAAAAGATAGGGGGCAATGACGCCGGCAAGCGGGGTCGATGCCAGCATCACGGTCATGCCGCCGGAAAGGCCGATGCTCATCTTCTTTTCGCGCGGCAGGCCCTCGAGCATGTACAGGATCGAAATCGATGTCATCGGTGCCGCCGCAATGCCCGCGAAGAAGCGCACGATCAGTGCCGTCTGAAAACTGTCGACCCACAAATGCCCGAGATTGATCAGCACGTAGACAATGATCGACACTTCCGCAAAATGCCTGATGCCGAACTGCTGGCGCACCTTGAACAACAGCAGCGTCAGGCAGGCATTGGGCGCCAGATAGGCCGCCATTAGCCAGCTTGCCTCCGCTGTCGTCGCCTTCAGCGGTCCCGCGATCTGCTGGATCGTGACCGTGATGAACGACATGCCCAGCCCCTGCGTCAGGCCGACTACGGTTGCGGCGAACATGTAGGCCAGAAGCTGCGGCAGCGGCTTGGGTGGCTGGGGCGGCGGCGCGCCGGGATAAAGCGGCCCCGGCTGCGGTGCGGCCTGTGGTGCGGTTTCGCTGGTTTGATCAGTCATCGGGGCGGTCCTGAATAATCTGGTCGACCTTGGCGATGATCGTTTCGAAAACGGTGGTCGCGATCAAAAGTTCGTCCGGTCCGACAGGCCCCAGCACCGCCTCGTAGAACTCGGCGCGCATGATATCGAGCTCCCGCGCCATGTCGGTGCCATGTGCCGAAAGCGCGATGAGCTTGGCGCGCCGGTCGTTCGGGTCGGCCCGGCGCTCGATGAAGCCATGTGCTTCCATGCGGTCCAGCAACCGCACCACGGTCGGTTTTTCCAGTTCGAGTTCGCATGCAAGCTCGCTCTGGTTCATGGTTTCGTTTTTCGAAAGCAGAAGAATGACCCGCGCCCTGGCAAAGGTCAGGCCATAGCGGGCGACCCGAGCGTTGTAATAGGTCCGCATTTTCCGGCTCGCCACCGTCAGGTTTTCCATGAAGGCCACATGCCGGTTGTCGATCTGTGCGGACATAATTATAGCTGCCTATTCTATGTTGGGCTATTAGGTAGCCTGCTACATAATAGTGCGAAACGCGCTTGGCAAGCCCTGTCAGCAATCACAGCTATGCTCCGCCGTCATGCCGGCCTTGAGCCGGAATTCAGCAAGGGCCAAGTCCTTGCGCGCAAAGACTCTTTTGGGAAGCGCACAACAAGCGGCCCTGGATACCGGCTCAAGGCCGGCATAATGAAAGAACGCGGGACGCGCTTTGTCAGCAGTCTGCAGCGACCCTGCAAAGGTCACTCTTTCCTTGTCTTTCGCGATATTAATACGTATGTATGAATTATCGTATATTTATGGAAGATCGACGCGATGGCCAGTGTAATCATTATCGGAACAGGGTTTGCGGCGCTCACCACGGCGCGTGAATTGCGCAAGCGGGACAGTGCGGTGACAATCACGATGATCTCGCCGCGCGATACGCTGCACTATCTTCCAAGCGCGATCTGGCTGCCTGCCGGGCTGCGCTCAGGGGGCGAGCTGAAAGTGCCGTTGGCGGGCTTCTTCGCCAGACACCGTCTTGATTATGTTCGGGCACGCGTCACGGGTCTTGAAGGGGATGGCCGCACGGTGCTGACCGATAACGGCACGTATCAGGCCGATCAGGTGGTGATTGCCTCCGGTGGTCGGTTCATCCGGAAACTGCCCGGCATCGAGCATGCTCTGGTGCCGTGTGAAGGGATCGCGGTCGGTGAGGAGATCGCCCGCCGCCTTGCCGATATGGAGGGCGGCACCATTGCCATCGGCTTTGCCTCCAATCCAAAGGAGCAGGGCGCCGTGCGCGGTGGGCCGATGTTCGAATTTCTGTTTATCATCGACACGATGTTGCGAAAGCAGAAGCGGCACGAAAAATTCCGGCTGGTGTTCTTCAATCCGTCCAACCGGCCCGGTCAACGCCTCGGCGACAAGGCCGTCGATGCCTTGCTGAAGGAAATGGAAAGGCGCGATATCGAAACCCGCCTTGGACACAAGATGGTCGGTTTCGAGGAACACAAGGTCATCACCGAAGGCGGCGCGTTTGATGCGGATCTGATCCTGTTCATGCCGGGGCTTACGGGACCGTCCTGGCTGGAGAACACAGATTTGCCGCTGTCGCCCGGCGGCATGGTTGCGGCGGATGAAAAATGCCGCGTCAGGGACCGGCCCGGTCTTTGGGTGGTTGGCGACGCCGGGTCCTATCCCGGACCTGACTGGATGCCGAAACAGGCCCATCAGGCAGATTTGCAGGGGATTGCGGCTGCGGAAAATATCGCTCTTGCCCTTGAAGGCAAACAACCGCGCCGTGACTTCAAGCCCGAACTGATCTGCATCGTCGATATGCTGGACACCGGCGTGCTGGTTTTCCGCAATCTCCGGCGCAACATCCTTCTGCCGAGAAGCAGAATCTTCCATTGGTTGAAACGGTATTTTGAAAAACACTATCTCAGGGCGTTTCGCGGCTAGGCGAAATAGCTGAGAAACTATGCAACAAATACAAGGAAGTATGCGTTTGACGAACTGAACACGGCCGACGCAAGTGTCCGTGCCGGGGATGAAGGAACCGAAGAATTTTCGGCTGCTTGTCCGCGATCATTTCGGCGCCACGTCCGTGGTGATAGCCTGCCGCCGGCCCGAAGCCTGACGTGACGAAGCGTTTGCTGTGACGAGCGCCGGTGCGTTCGGTGCGGCATTCACGTCGGCGGGATGGGGCATGCGGTGCTGTCTGAGATGCAGCGGCGCAAACGGGTTGGCCCGAATATCTGAACCAAAAGGAGTAAAGCGATGACGAACAACAAGTTGATTGAATATCTGCAGCGGGCCGTCAACATGGAGATGACTGCTGCACATCAGTATCAGCTGCACGCGCATACGCTTGACGACTGGGGGCTGACAAAGCTTGCTGCACAGATGCGCGAGGAAATGACCGAGGAACTCGGCCATTCCGATCTGTTCATGGAAAGACTGTTTTTCCTCAAGGAAGCGCCGGAACTCGGCTTTGACAAGGCGCCGAAGAAGGCCAATTCCCTGCCGGAAATGTTCAAATCGGATATGGCCGACGAAGAAGAGGCTATCAAGGTCTATACGGAGGGCGCCCGGCTTGCCGCAGATCTTGGCGATATCGGCACCCGCACCCTGTTTGAAAAGATCGTGCTGGACGAGGAAGGCCACAAGGCCTGGCTCGAGCTTCAGCTCGACCTGATCGAGCGTCTGGGCGAAAAGACCTACAGTTCCAAACTCGTCGCCTTCGGCGATGACGACGATGCAGAGGACTGAAACCCTCTGAACTTGCGAAACGCACAACCTCCCTCCCGGCAAACATTTGCCGGGAGGGCTATCGCATATGGCTTTGCCGCACAGCCCCCAAGTCTTCTCGCCCCGGAGGGGAGAGATGTCGCGAAAGCGACAGTGAGGGGGGAGCCTATCCACGCGGACGCCCTCACGAAATTGACACGCTGCTTCACCCTCACTGCCCCTTTCGGGGCATCTCTCCCGCACGCGGGAGAGAGTATATGGAGCGAGGTTCAGGGCCAACTGCGGTAGCCCTACCGATGGGAGAGGCGCTACGACAATAAAGGACGCACCGGATAGCGCATCCTGCAGCGATTTCTGTATAATTGATGAGACTTGTTCATGAGTGGTTGTGCCTTGCGGGGTATTATCCCGGGACTCAAATACTCCATCTAACCCTCAAAGAGGCAAAGGGAGAGATGATGATTCGATATCGTGTGTACGCAACCGTTGCCATGCTGGCATTCGTCTTCCTTGCTGCCGGTTTTCCGAATGCCGGGATCAGGACTACAAAAGGAGCCGAAATGATCAGAATAGAAGTTATCGCCGGCGACCAGGTGTTGCCCGCAACGCTTGACGATACGCCAGCGGGCCGGGATTTCGCCTCGCTACTGCCGCTCGAATTGACACTGAGCGACTATAACGGCGTGGAAAAGACCGCCGATCTGCCGCGCAAGCTCGATACGACCGATGCACCGGCCAGCTACAAGCCGAAAAAGGGCGATATCACGCAATATGTGCCGTGGAGCAATATCGCGATCTTCACCAAGCCATTTTCCGATTCACGCGGCCTGCTCCGCCTCGGCGAATTCGACGGCCCGATCGATGCCCTGACGCAGGCCGGCGAGGTCCCCGTGCAAATAAGGCTGGCGGACTGAACTGACGATCGGAAACCATGCGGCGGGGGCTTGTTGATTGCCGGTTGCGCTTGATCTTGTGCAGCGGCGCAAGACATCCGTGTGTGCGGAATTCTGTTTCGCACTCCGTTTTCCGATCAGAATGGAGGCGGTCACCCGCACCGCGCCGACATTTGCAGATGGCGTGGCCCTGCACGAAGTGCTGGACGTGATTGAAAAGTCGGCTGCAGCCAAGGGCTGAAACAACACACGCCAGCCGTCCTTTCGGGCGGCGGGCCGTGCTGATCGCCTACATCTACAGCCCTGAGCGTTTCAGGATTGCCTCGGGGTAACGTTCCCCTGTCGTGCGGAAACCGGCGGCATCGATCTCGGCCAGATCGGCAGCAGACAGGCGTATGTGGAGCGCGCCGATATTTTCCTCAAACCGCTCTATCCGCCGGGTGCCGAAAAGCGGCACGATCCATCGCTTTTGCTCCAGCAGCCACGCCAGCGCGACCTGAGCGGGTGTCGCGCCATGCCGCTTTGCCATCCGCTTCAGCAGATCGACGATTTCCAGATTGGCTGTTCGGGCATCCCCCTGAAAACGGGGAATCTGTGCGCGGAGATCGTTGTCCGCAAATTGCGTGCCGGTATCGATCTTGCCGGTGAGGAAACCCTTGCCGAGCGGCGAAAACGGCACCAGCCCGATACCCAGTTCCTCAAGTGTCGGGATGATCTCGTCCTCCGGCTCCCGGGTCCACAGCGAATATTCGCTCTGAAGTGCGGCGACCGGCTGCACCGCATGGGCGCGGCGGATGGAACCGGCGCCGGCCTCCGAAAGGCCGAACCAGCGAACCTTGCCCTCCGCGATCAGGTCTTTGACCGTTCCGGCGACATCTTCCATCGGCACATCGGGGTCGACGCGGTGCTGATAGAACAGGTCGATATAATCGGTCTTGAGCCGTTTCAGGCTTTTTTCGGCCACCGAGCGGATCTGTTCGGGGCGACTGTTGACGCCGCCGCGGTGCTCGCCCGTTTCCTGATCGATATCCCAGCCGAATTTGGTCGCGATCTTCACCTTGTCGCGCATGCCGGAAAAGGCTTCGCCGACCATCTCCTCGTTGCTCCAGGGGCCGTAGACTTCGGCTGTATCAAAAAAGTCCATGCCATGGTCGACGGCTGCGCGCAGCAGCGCAATCATCTGCGGCCTGTCGTCGATTTCACGGCCCTTGCCGTATCCCATGGCACCCAGTGCCAGCGCAGACACTTCCAGTCCGCTTCCAAGCTTTCGCTTCTGCATGATTGCTCCTTCCCGTTGTTCAGACGGCATAATCGGTCGATGCCGTTCAGGCACACCGACGCCCCTGTTTGAATTTGGGGGCGGTGCGCTGCTGAAACCAGCGGATCACGTTCATGACAACAATGAAGCCGGTTCATGTTCCGGTCGCCGGTTTTGCAGAAACACCGCAAACAGGCCGAGGCACTGTGTTGTCTTGTACATAAATGTGGGTTTTCATGAACGGAGCACATATATACGATCCGGCCATCCCGCCTTAACGTTCGGAGACAGTCATGCTGCGTGAGAATATCAATGATCTGATTGCATTGTCGGTTGTCGCAGAGGAACGCAGTTTCACCCGTGCGGCGGCCCGGCTCAATGTCTCCCAGTCGGCGCTCAGCCACACCATCAAGGCGCTCGAAACCCGGCTGGGCCTGCGGCTTCTGACCCGAACGACGCGCTCCGTGGCGCCGACCATCGAGGGCGAGGACCTGCTTTTGACGCTGGGCCCGTGTTTCGAGACCATCGAAGCGCGCTTGCAAGCCCTGACCGACAGCCGGGGGGAGCCCTCCGGCACGGTGCGGATCGTGTCGACGGATTATGCCATCGACAAGCTGATGTGGCCGAAGCTTGCGCCGGTGCTCGAAAACCATCCCAGGGTCAATGTCGAATTCGTGGTGGATTATGGCTTTACCGATCTGGCCTCTGCCCAGTGCGATGCCGGCGTGCGCTACGGCGAGCAGGTGAGCGAGGGGATGATTGCCATTCGCATCGGCCCCGACGAACGCATGGTTTGCGTCGGTTCGCCCGCATATTTCGCCGCGCGCGGCAGGCCTGAAACGCCGCAACAGCTCAGCGAGCATCGCTGCATCAACCTGCGCCTGTCCACCCATGGTGCGCTTTATGCCTGGGAATTCGAGGATGAGGACGGCAAGGATATCCGGGTCAAGGTCGACGGACAGATATGTTTCAACACGATCAACCCGGTCGCGCGGGCTGCATGCGACGGTTATGGCCTTGCGCTTGTGCCCGAAGGGCTTGTCGATGCCGAGATCGCATCTGGCCAGTTGGAGCTTTGCCTTGAGCAGTATTGCCCCTATTTCCCGGGCTTTCACTTTTATTATCCCAGCCGCGAACGGCCGTCTTCGGCCTTCCAGGTCGTGCTGGATGCCTTGCGCGAGCGGGCCTGAACCCATTCATGAACCTCAGGCATGAGTGTATTCGCGCAGCCGGGTATTATCTGTGGTCGTTCCCGCCCCAGATCATGAGTGTCACAACCATTATAGCGACCGACACTGGATCTTGAGGAAACCTGAAATGAAGAAATATATCACAGCCTCCGCCCTTGCCTTCATGACAACCGGCGCCGCTGCACAGGATGTCTCGACCACGATTCCCGATGCTGTCGGCAAGGTCGCTCCGGCATTGCAGGACTATTCGAGCAAGGACCTGATCGGCACGGTCTGGAAAGGTGAAGAGCTTTCCACCCGCGATCGCGCGCTTGTCACCTTTGCCGCCATGATGACCATGCACCAGACCGAAGAGCTGGCGGCGTTTACTGCCGTTGCGCTCGATGCCGGCGTCGAACCTGCCGAACTGGCTGAAACCATCACCCATCTGGCGTTTTACACCGGCTGGGGCAACGCCACAGCTGCGGCGACCGCCATGGAGCCTGTTTTTGCCGAACGCGGCGTCACTGCGGAAAACCTGCCATCGCCGGACCCGGAATTGCTGTCGCTGGACGAGGAAGCCGAGGCGGCGCGCCAGGAACTTGTGTCGACCAATTACGGTAATGTCAGCCAGGGCGTCGTCGACAACACCCAGCAGCTTCTGTTCCTCGATCTGTGGCTGCGTCCGGACCTTGAGCCGCGCGACCGCAGCCTTGTGACCGTTGCCGCGTTGATCGCGTCCGGTCAGCCCGATCAGATGAGCTTCCACCTCAACAAGGCCATGGACAACGGCCTGACACAGGAAGAAGCCGGCGCCGTTCTGGCCCACCTTGCGTTCTATACCGGCTGGCCGAAGGTGTTTTCCGCAATGCCGGTGGCCAAGGACGTGTTTGAATCGCGCGAAGGCTGATTGCCATTGAAAGTCGAATGGAAAGACGGCGTATTGCCTTTTGCAGCCATGAATTATTTTCATGGCTGCAAGGAATGAGCGGGCCTTTTTCCATACCGGGCCGGGGTCTATATCGGGGCGCAAGGAGATCGACATGAACATCGCGATTCTCGGATCCGGCCTGATCGGTGCGAAGCTCGGTTCGCTTTGGGCGCAGTGCGGTCATTCGGTCACGTTCGCCTATTCCAGAAGCCCGCAAAAGCTGGAACGACTGGCAGCACAGGCGAATGCGGCGACGGCAACGGTCGCAGACGCCGTCAGCGGCGCGGATGCCGTTCTTCTCGCCGTCCACTGGTCGCGCGTCAACGATGTGCTCGGCCAGACGGGCGATCTGGCCGGAACTGTTGTTCTGAACTGCTGCGTGCCGCTCAACGACAGCGACAGCCAACTTGTGGTCGGCATGACCACATCCGGTGCGGAAGAACTGGCCCGCAAGCGCCCGAAGGCGCGCTGGGTGTCGTGTTTCAATACCGCGCCGTCGGAGAGTTTTGCGAAGGTTTTTGCCCGCCGCACCGAGACCCCGCGTTCGAACCTTCTGGTTTATGGTGACGACAGCGGCGCAAAGGAACTGGCCGGCGGTTTGATCCGCGACATCGGTTTTGAACCGCTGGAAGCCGGCGGGCTCAGGACCGGCCGGTTTGTCGAACCCTTCGCCATGGTCACCGCCGAACTCGCCTATGGGCAGCCCGGCGGTGCAGCATTGGTCTATCGATTTGAAAAACTGCAAGATTGAACGTGTTTAAAGGAGACTTGTCATGAAAATTATTCGTTCTGGATCCGCCCCTTCCATGAAAGGCCCGGAAGACTGGTTTACCGGCACGGTGCGTATTGATCCGCTGTTTGCCGCCGAAGAGCCCGGCCGCACCGGCGGTGCGCATGTCACCTTCGAGCCCGGTGCGCGCACAGCCTGGCATACCCATCCCGCAGGCCAGACACTGATCGTCACCTTCGGCAAGGGCCGCGTTCAGCGCGAGGGCGGACCGATCGAGGAAATTTCGCAGGGTGATGTCGTCTGGTTCCCCGCAGGCGAAAAGCACTGGCATGGCGCTGCCCCCGAAACGGCCATGAGCCATATTGCCATTCAGGAAAGCATTGACGGTTCGCCCGTGACCTGGATGGAGAAGGTTTCCGACGCCGACTATAACGGCTGACGGAACCCGTCCGGGCGAGGACTTCGCCCGGGCCCTGCTGTATTGAGACAGCATGCGCGCACTGCGAAAAATCAACCAAACCGGTGGTCGTGGCCAATAATCTGGCGATCACCGGTTTGTCTGTGCGTGATGACCTCCCGGAAAAATCGGATACTGACTTGGAAAATACGACTGCAAGGGACAGCGCCGGTGCAACGCTGATCATTGTCGCGCTTGCGACCTGTCTGGCACTGGTGGTTTTCACCGCGCCGCTGACGACACTGAACGCGATGACGCAAGGGTTGGACCTTTCCGCCGGTGCGCAGGCCTGGGTCATGAGCGGCATGCCGCTGGGCGCGGCCGTCGGGCTGTTGACGGCCGGTGCGCTTGGCGACAGCCGCGGGCGGCGGGAAACGTTTCTGGCCGGTCTGTGGCTGACGGCGGCATCCTCCCTCGTATCCGCTCTGGCCCCGAATGCCACTGTTCTCATTATCGGCCGTGTCCTGCAGGGGCTCGGCAGCGCCGGCATCATGGCTTGCGGTCTCGGGCTGATCGGGCAGGTTTTTACCGGTTCGCGTCTGAAATCCGCTGCCGCTGTCTGGGCTGCGGCTCTCGGTGCCGGGGTTGCCGTCGGCCCCATCATTGCGTCGCTGACGCTGGTCATCGGCGGCTGGCGCGCCGACCACTGGCTGATCGCGCTTGTTTCCGCAGCACTCGGGATCGCTGCGATGAAACCTTTGCCCAAAAGCTTCGGCGATCGGGCCCGGATCGATATTCTGGGATCAATCCTGCTGATGGCCGGGCTGGGGGCATTGCTGTCGGCGCTGACCGAGATCCGGCTGGGCCTGACGCCCTCTATTGTGGCGCTTTTCGTCGCAAGTGTCGTTTTGCTTTTCATCTTCGTGCGGCTTGAGAAACGGGTCGAGAATCCGATCATCCAGCTTGCGCTGTTCCGCCGCCCCGATTTTGTCGGTGCAACGGTTGCCGCCTTTGCCTCGGGCGCGGGCGTGCTGGCGCTGATGACCATGGTGCCGACAGTGCTGGAGCGCGCCTATGGCATGAGCCCGATCGTGGCCGCGGTCGTTCTGCTGGGCTGGTCGGGGATCACGGCGATTTCGCCTTTCACCGCCCGTTTCCTGCCGGCTTCGCTTTCCTCCCGCAACCGGGTTCTTCTGTCGATGGCCGGGTGCCTCGCCGGGCAGCTCCTGCTGCTTCTGCTGACAGATGGCGCCTTCTGGTGGCTGGTTTTTCCCGGCCTTCTTGTCGCAGGCATTGCCAACGGCATTCTCAATGGCGCGCTGGGTCAGGCCGCCGTCGAAAGCGTCCCGCCCGAACGCGCGGCAATGGGCTCGGCAGCCAACAACACCGCGCGTTATCTCGGTTCATCCATCGGCATTGCCATCAGCTCCGTGCTGATTTCCGCAGCCGGCAGCGAAGGCCTGTTTTTCGGCTGGTATGCCGCCATCCTGGCCACGTCGCTTTTCACACTTGCCGGCATGGTGCTGATGTTCCGGTTCGGCCACCGCGCCGCGGCGGGCTGATAATCCGGCCGGCCATACCGCTGACGAACTCGACATTTCCGAAGTGCGCGCCATATTAACCCGTGGCCTGCCTTCAACCCGTGGACCGCTCCGGGCAGCACGGGCGCTTCGAGCGGTGCAACGGCGCTCGCCGTTTGAGCAAGGCAGGGGGGCTGGTGCGAAGGTGCGGACTTGCTTACGCTGGCAGGCGTTGCTGTCGGTCGACGCTTTCCTCCCGAAGCCGGCTCGCAGTTGACTGACCTGAAATGCGACGGTGGTTCGCCGCAAGGCGTTCCGGTCACCGTCAAGCGGTAAGGAAATACCAATGAAGCTTTATGTTTATGACCATTGCCCGTTTTGCGTCCGCGCCCGGATGCCCTTTGGCCTCAAGAATATCCCTTTTGAACTCGCCTTTCTGCTCAATGACGATGAGGAAACGCCGATCCGTATGATCGGCAAGAAGATGGCGCCGATCCTCGAGGACGAAAACGGCTACATGGCTGAAAGCCTCGATATCGTTGCCAGGGTTGATGGCGTTTCCGGCGAGCGCCTGTTTGACGGCACGCCGCGCAAGGAAATTACCGATTGGCTCAAAGCCTGGGGCAGCACCATCGATGCGCTTGTGATCCCGCGCACGCCGGATCCGGTGTTTCCCGAGTTCAGGACCGAAGCCGCCCGTGCCTATTTTACCGGGAAGAAGGAAGCGAATTTCGGCTCCTTCGATGCGCTGCTGGCCGAAACGGAGACGCACAAGGCCGAGATGCTGAAGGGACTTGCGGCGCTGGCCGGGTTCCTGCCCGATCCCGAGGGCGCGTCGATCGACGATATCATGCTGTTTCCGGTTCTGCGCGCGCTTTCGACCGTACCGGATTTTGCCGTGCCCGAGCCGGTAGAGACCTACCGCACACGCATGGCCGAACGCTCTGGCGTGCCGCTGGTTGGCGCACTTCGCAAGGCCGCCTGAGATGACGGGATGGCCGCGCCAGCAGGCGCGGTCTCCAATGCGGGCGGTGGCCCTGTGAAAGCAGCATTACGCATAAAATGCGCTGCGCCCGGGCGACGACGCCTGCGATTTATGATAGGTTCGCAAGGACTCACATCGAGACATCGGACGTGCGGGAGAGGAGACCACGCGTTCCCGAAGGTCTTGGAGGAAAACAGTTTTCGCGTATCCGCGTTTTCCGTTCTGTTTTGCGTTTCTCCCCCGATTACCATTCTCCGCATTTTTGAACCAAGCCATTGGACGCAACTGCCGTGTCGAGCGAAGCCGCAACTGCCTCATTGAAACCCCGTGCCTCCAGCTTTTCATCCAAACCATCGGACGTCTCCGAAGGGCTTGGCGTGCTCACCCGCATCACCAGGATGACCCTGGCCTATCCCTGGCAGGTCGGACTTGCCGTTGCGGGAACTGTCGCCGCCGTCATGATGCAGCTGTCGATCCCCCTGCTGCTCGGCCGCGCCGTCGATCAGGCCCAGCAGGTGATCACCGGCGGGACCCAGGGGCAAGCGGCCGAACAGGCGCTTTGGGCAACAGCCGGGATGCTGCTTTTCGTCAGCGTCGCGCGCGGCATCTTCACCATGGTGCAGAACTATTACGCCGAATCGGTCGGCCACCATGTCGCCTACAAGATCAGGCTGATGTGTTATGAAAAGATCCAGCATCTGAGTTTCAGCTTTCACGGCCGGGTTCATTCCGGGGATCTGATCACTGTCGGCCTTCTGGATGTCGAGGGTGTGCGGATGTTCTTTTCCACCGGGCTCATTCGCGTTGTCCTCCTCACGCTGCTGATCGGTATCGGCGCCTTCATGCTGCTGTCGACCGATCTTGTGCTCGGATTGCTGGCGCTGAGCTTTGTGCCGTTTGTGGGCTGGCGCTCGGCGGTCTCGCGGCTTCAGTTGCGGGCCGCATGGCTGCGGCTGCAGGAATGGCTCGCAGTGCTGACCCAGGTGATGGACGAAAATCTGAGTGGCATCCGCGTGGTCCGGGCCTTCGCCGCGCAGGCTTTCGAACTGGCGAAGTTTGACCGCGCCTCGAAGGTGACGCTCGGCCTTCAGCACGAGCGCGTCGATATCCGCGTGCGCAATACCAGTGTGATGACGTTTTCCTTTTTCATTGCCATGGGGCTGGTGCTGGTCGTTGGCGGCTATCAGGTGAAAACGGGACAGACGAGTGTCGGCACGCTCACATCCTTTCTCACCTTCATGACGATATTGCAGATGCCCGTGCGCCAGATTGGCATGATGGTGAACTCGTTTGCCCGCGCCTCCACCTGCGGTTATCGCCTGTTCCAGCTTCTCGATATCGAACCGGATATTCGCGATGCCGACGATGCCAAGTCTCTGGACGTCAAAGAGGGCGTGCTGCGCTTCGACAATGTCGATTTTGCCTATCCGAATGCGCCCGACCGGCCGGTTTTGAAGAAGGTCAGCTTTACCGCCCGCAGGGGCCAGACGATCGGCATCGTTGGCCCGCCGGGCAGCGGTAAATCGACGATAGCAAGCCTTCTGCCGCGCTTTTACGACGTGACAGGCGGCGCGATCACCATTGATGGCCAGGATGTGCGCCATGTGACGCTGGAATCGCTCAGAAGTGCTGTCGGCGTGGTGCAGCAGGATTCCTTCCTGTTTACCACTACGATCGAAAACAACATCGCCTATGGCGATCCGTGGGCTTCCGATCAGCGCATCGAACGGGCGGCGGAATCGGCCCAGCTCCACAATTATGTGCTTGGCCTGCCGCAGGACTACAACACGGTTGTCGGCGAGCGTGGCGTGTCGCTTTCCGGTGGCCAGCGCCAGCGGCTTTCGATTGCCCGTGTGCTGATGCTCAGGCCGCCAATCCTGGTTTTCGACGATTCGACGGCAGCCATCGATGCCGGGACCGAACAGCGCATCCGCTCGGCCATGCACCGGATGGCGGGTGACAGCATCATGATCGTCATTGCCCACCGCCTGTCGTCGCTGATGCATGCCGACGAAATACTGTTTCTGGAGGATGGCGAGATCGTTGAACGCGGCACCCATGAGGCGCTTCTGGCAAAGGGCGGCCGCTATCACGCGCTTTACGAATTGCAGGTTCGCCCCGGTGACGAAATGCTGAACGAGACCGAGGAGGGCAAAGATGGCAACGCTTCGTGAAGCTGATGGAGCCGCCGGCGGCCCTGATACACGGCCACCGCGCGCTGTTGTCGGGTCGCATCTCGACAGCGAGGAAATCATGTTCGGCAAGGTGTTCGACGGCAAGGTCGTCGGACGGATATGGTCGTTTGTCAGCCCCTATCGTCGTCAGATCATTCTGTCGGTGATTGCTGTACTGGTGTTCACAGCCACCCAGCTGATCCTGCCGCTGGTCATCCGTTATGCCATCGACCACGGCATGGCGCCGCAGGCGGAAGGGGGACGGCCGCTGGTTCTGGCCGGAATTGCCTTTGTCGCCGTCATCCTGATCAATTATGTGGCGTCCTATGTGCAGGAGAGCACAGTCGGCAAGACGGCGGAGAATGTGCTGTTCGATCTGCGCCGGGCGATGTTTGCGCATCTGCAGCATGTATCGCTGTCCTTCATGGACAAGACCGAGGTCGGCCGCCTGATGTCGCGCCTGCAGGGGGACGTCAATTCGATGCAGGAGTTTCTGGAAACCTCGGTGCTGGCCGTCGGTGATCTGGCGCTTCTGATCGGCATCATCTTCGTGATGCTCTACCTCGATCCGCGTCTCGGGCTTCTGACGCTTGCCGTGATCCCGATCCTGTTTATCGTGCGGATATTCTGGCTGCCGCGGGCCCGCCGCGCCTTCATGGATGCGCATGAAACCAATTCGATCACCAATGGCGCGCTGGCCGAGGCCATCAACGGCGTTCGCGCCATTCAGAGCATGGCGCGCCAGAAGGTCAATTTCACCCTGTTCGACGACAAGGCCCATGCCAATCTCCAGACCCATCTCAGGGCGGCGCGCTTTGCCCAGATCATGGTGCCGATCGTCGATTCGCTGACCGGTTTCGCCATGGCCGTCGTCATCGTCGGCGGCGGGTCGCTGGTGCTCAACGGCAGCCTCGATGTCGGCATCATGGTCGCCTTCCTGTTCTACATCCAGCGTTTCTTCGACCCGATCCGCTCGCTGACCATGCAGTATTCCGTGATGCAGCGGGCCATGGCATCGGGCCAGCGCATTATCGAGGTGCTCGATGTCGAGGTTGCCGTCCGGGACAAGGCCGGTGCCGAACCGCTGCCGCGCGACAATGACGGATCGGTGGTCTTCGACGATGTCGTCTTCGGTTACGATCCCCGCCATCCGGTGCTCCAGAATGTGAGCTTCGAAGTCAAACCGGGTGAGACGGTCGCCCTTGTCGGGCCAACCGGCTCCGGCAAATCGAGCGCCATGGCTCTGGTCCATCGTTTCTATGATGTCCAGCGGGGTTCGGTGACCGTTGGCGGCCGGGATGTGCGTGACGTCACGCAGGAATCGCTTGGCCGCAACATTGCCATGGTGCTGCAGGAGCCGTTTCTGTTCACCGGCTCGGTTCTGGAAAACGTGCGCTACAACAAGAGCGAGGCGACCCGTGAGGATGTGATCGCGGCCTGCAAGACCGTCGGCGCGCATGATTTCGTCATGCGGCTTGAACATGGCTATGACACCGAACTTGGCCAGCGTGGCGAAAACCTCTCGCTCGGTCAGCGCCAGCTCCTGAGTTTCGCCCGCGCGCTGATTGCCGATGCGAAGATACTGGTGCTCGACGAGGCGACCGCCAATATCGATTCCTATACGGAAATGCTGATCCAGAAGGCGCTGGTCAAGTTGCTGGAAGGGCGCACGGGTCTGGTGATTGCCCATCGTCTGGCCACCATTCGCGGCGCCGACAGGATCGTGGTGCTGCAGGATGGCCGGATCGCCGAGACCGGCAATCACGAAGCACTGATGGAACAGGGCGGGTTGTATTCCCGGCTTTATAACCTGAACTATTCGTCCTTCGACGATCTGGCCGACGCCGACAAGGAGGAGGGGCCGGCTTCCACGACATGATCCCGGGGCGCTCCTCGCTCAGGCCATGTCCTTGCCGGTAACCTTCACCGTCGGGTCGAGGCGGTTGCGCTTCGGGCGCATCAGCGGTTCCGGGCTGACGGGATGGGTGTGCAGCATGTCGGAACCGGCCATGATGCCCTCGACCGCCTGAATTTCCAGCCGCTTGGCGTCGCGCTTGCGAATATCGTCGGTAATCGCCGTTGCTTCGTCCTCGCTGGTGCCGAGCGCGATCAGGGTCTCCTTGCCGAAGACAAGACCGGATTCCAGCGTCTCGCGCATTTCGAATTCCACGCCGCGCTGGCGCAGCGCCAGCGTGTGGCCTCGGTCATAGGAGCGGGCATAGATGTGCGCGCGCGGGAAATTCTCCTGCACCACGTCAATGACACGATCGGTGATTTCGCGCTTCTGGGTGCACACCGCCACGATCTTGGCCTTTTCGATACCGGCTGCAACCAGCACCTCCTTGCGGGTGCCGTCGCCGAAATAGATATGGAAGCCGAAGGCGGACGCCTGACGGATGCGTTCGGCCGAATAGTCGATGATGGTGACATCGCGGCCGCTGGCGAGCAGGATCTGCGCGGCAATCTGGCCGAAGCGCGAAAAACCGACCATCAGCACATCGGCATCGGCGCCGTCGAAATCCTCCTCCATCTCCTCGTGGCCCTCATAGCGGGTGGTGAGCCGCTCGGCCATGCGCACGCATAGCGGGGTCGCGACCATCGAAAGCGTGACCACCGCGATCAGCACCGAGGCGGTCGCATTGGAGAGGATGCCGGCAGCCGCTGCCGTCGAGAACATCACGAAACCGAATTCGCCGCCCTGTGGCAGAAGGGCGGCAATGCGAACGGCATCGTCATGGGCCGACCCGGCAATGCGACAAAGCCCGTAGATGACGGCGGCCTTGACGGCGATCAGCACCGGCACGGCAATGATGATCAGAACAAGGTTTTCGTAAACGACGTCGAGTTCGAGAGAAAGGCCCACGGCGATGAAGAAAATCGAGAGGAACACGCCTCTGAACGGTTCGATATCGGCTTCCAGCTCGTGCCGGTAGGAAGATTCGGCAAGCATGACGCCGGCCAGAAATGCGCCCATTGCCATCGACAGGCCAACCATCTGCATGGCCATGGCCGAGCCGATGACAAGAAACAGTGCGGCGACGATCATGACCTCGCGCGCGCCGGTGGCAGCGATGATCTGGAACACCGGCGTCAAGATGTAGCGACCGGCGGCGATCATCAGCGCGATGACCAGAAGCGCCAGTGCGGCACTGGTCAGCATGTCGGTCGTGCTCGCCTCCTCAACGCCGCCACCCAGAATACTGGCAAGGGCGAGAAGCGGGACGATGGCGATGTCCTGAAACAAGAGCATCGAAAAGGATCGCTGGCCGTAGCGGGTGTTGACGTCGCCGCTGTCATCGAGGATCTGCATGGCAAAAGCCGTGGAGGACAGCGCAAGGCCGAACCCGGCGATGACCGCCGCGCTCCAGTTGCCGACACCGCCGAAAAACGCCAGCGGCACCAGTATGGCGCCGGTGACGACCACCTGGGCGAGACCGAGACCGAAAATATCCTTGCGCATGGTCCACAGCCGCGCAGGCTTGAGTTCCAGCCCGATGATGAACAGCAGAAAGACGATGCCGAGTTCGGCGACGTGGAGGACCTCTTCGCCATTGGTGATGCGCTGCAGGACCGGGCCGATGATGACGCCGCCGGCCAGATAGCCGAGCACTGTTCCGAGCCCGAGCCGCTTGAAGATCGGCGCGGCTATGGTGGCTGCACCCAGCATCCACACGGTTTCGGTAAACAGGCTCTGCGAAGTCGCCATATGATGGTCCCAGCGTGATAAGAAAAAGGATGGCCCGGGTGAACGGTACTTGATGCGATGGAAAGTGAACAATAAATGGAAGCGCAAGGAAAGGCCAATGCCATGTCATCGAATAAACATTCCGGTCAATTGATCGAAACTGCGGCGCGGATCGTCGAGGTCGCGAAGCGGAAAGGTGCGGATGCAGCCGATGTGGTTGTCTCCGAAGGCGTATCGAACAGTGTTTCGGTGCGCGACGGCGCGCGCGAAAACGCCCAGGCATCCGAAAACCGCGGCTTTTCGCTGCGCGTGTTTTCCGGCGCCAGGGTGGCAAGTGTCTCGACCAATACCGATGATGATGTCGAAGGTCTGGTCGACCGCGCGCTGGCCATGGCGCGGGTATCGCCGGAAGACCCCTATGCCAGCCTTGCCGACAAGGACCGGCTTGCCCGAGACGCGGCCGATCTCGAACTTTATGATTCGACTGCGGTTTCCACCGAAGCTCTTGCGGAGCGTGCGCTGGCCGCCGAAGAGGCTGCGCTGTCTGTCGCCGGCGTGACCAAGAGTTCCGGCGCCGGCGCCGGGCATGGCGAGATCGGCTTCGCGCTGGTGACGTCGGACGGGTTTACCGGTGGCTATCGCCGTTCCTATTTCTCTACTTCGGTTTCCGTCGTTGCCGGTGAAGGCAGCAGCATGCAGCGCGACCATGATTATGATGCGCGCGCGCATAACAGCGATTTGCGGCCGCCGGAGGAGATCGGCCGGCAGGCCGGCGAACGCGCGGTTGCGCGGCTTTCACCGCGCCAGATGGAAACCCGCCGTGGCGCTTCGGTGCTGTTTGAGGCAAGACAGGCGCGAAGTCTCGTCGGTCACCTGGCCGGTGCCATTTCCGGCTCGGCTGTCGCCCGCAAGACAAGCTTTCTGCGTGACAGCCTTGGCAAACAGGTGCTCAGATCGGGAATCGACCTGATCGATGATCCGGCGATTGCGCGCGGCGCAGGCTCTCAGCCCTTCGATGGCGAAGGTGTCGAAAGTCGCCGGCTGGCGATGGTCGAAGACGGTATTCTGCAGCAATGGTTCCTGTCGACGGCGCTCGGGCGCGAACTGGGCTTCGAGACCAATGGTCGTGGCACGCGGTCGGGCAATTCGCTGTCGGCCTCGCCGACCAATCTCAGCCTCGAGCCGGGTGACAGGACACCGGAAGAGCTGATGAAGGAAATCGGCAGCGGTCTTTACGTCACCGAACTGATCGGTCAGGGCGTCAACATGGTCACGGGAGAATATTCCCGCGGGGCCAGCGGTTTCTGGATCGAGAACGGCGAAATTGCCTATCCGGTGGCGCAGGTGACGATTGCCGGAAACCTGAAGGACATGTTCATGGCGATGACGCCCGCCAGCGATATCGACCGGCTTTACTCGATTGCCGCGCCCAGCATTCTGGTCGAAGGGCTGACACTTGCCGGGCGCTAGTCGCTCGCCACGCTGAATTTCAAGACGACGCTATTTCTTCTTTGCACGTCCGGTCAGGCAGGCCGGATCACGAAACCACCCGGAAAGGCAGATACGATTGACCGAGGATGAAACCGCCAGCAGGGACTGGTCTGCCGATCTGGCGCTCATCGAGGCGGCAGCGGGGGAGGCGGGTGCGCTTGCGCTTTCCCATTTCGGGCAGGACCCGCAAGTCTGGTGGAAGAATGGCGGTCAATCGCCGGTAAGTGCTGCGGACTATGCCGCCAATGAATGTCTTGAAACCATTCTGAGGAAGGCGCGTCCCGGCTATGGCTGGCTTTCGGAGGAAAGCCGCGACGATCTGAGCCGCCTTGAAGCGGAGTGCACATTCGTCGTCGATCCGATCGACGGAACGCGCGGCTTTCTCGGCGGCAAGACAAACTGGGTGGTCAGCGTCGCCGTTGTCAGCGGCAGCCGTCCGGTTGCAGGGGTTCTGGTGGCCCCGGCGCTTGGCGATGTCTATACCGCGATGGAAGGCGGTCCGGCGCTTTGCAACGGAAAGCCGATCATGACCTCGCTTGCCGATGGCGAGTCCGGCAGCGACCCGCTGGAGCTCTGTCTTCCGGCCAGCCTTGCCGGCCGGTTCGATGCGGCATTCAGCGCCCGGTTGAGGCGCTCTGCCTATATACCGTCGCTGGCCTACCGGCTTGCACTGGTGGCCGAAGGCCGGCTCGATGGCACGCTGGTGAGGCCGGATTCACATGACTGGGATCTCGCCGCTGCCGATATCATTCTGGCACGCGCCGGTGCCGCGCTTCTGGATGATGAAGGCAAGGCGCTTTGCTATAACCGACCCTCCGTGCAGCACGGCACGCTGTTTGCCGGCAACCGGCAACTTGTCGGGACGCTGTTGCGTCAATTCGGCCCGTCCCGACAATCTTGACAATAACATGCAAACCCGAGACACCATGATCGCTCAAATCTGGGCAACAAAAAAGTGAGGCTCAAAATGGCTGATACAGTCGAAAACAAACAGCTCCTGCATCTCGTCTTCGGCGGAGAACTGGAAAACCTGAAGGGCGTCAAGTTCTCGGACCTCGACGCGCTCGATATCGTGGGCATCTACCCCAACTACGCCAGCGCCCATGTCGCTTGGAAATCCAAGGCTCAGCAGACCGTCGATAACGCTCATATGCGTTACTTCATCGTCCACCTTCATCGCCTGCTCGATCCCGAAGACTGATCACCGGCTGCCGGTTTCTCCATCTTTTTGCCGCATGGCTGTGGTTTTGCTGATATACGCGCAATTCAGCTGTATTATTTTAGAATAATACTAAATTACTTCACATTTCTCGTGGAAATTGTATGGCTGGACGATTTTTTTGAAATTGTATGCATGCCACATATTCCCGCTTGATGATACTTGTGTGTATATATGATTCGCGTAGTGGTAGCGGTGCGGCTGCCTGTCCTTAGGTTTTGAACGGGGATGCGGAATAAGATATGAAAACTGGCATATCAGTTTGGTTCGCCCAAAACGGGTATTGGCTGGGAGGAATTCTCGGCTATCCGCTGCTGAAGCCTGTACTTTATTATCGCGTCAGAAAAGGCAAGGAAGAGCGCGCCCGTATCGGTGAGCGCTTCGGACGGACAGCGGTTGCGCGGCCGGATGGCCCGGTGGTCTGGATTCATGCGGCCAGTGTCGGTGAGACACTGGCGGTTTCTCAAGTGATCGAAAGTATCCGGGATTACGGCATTTCCATCGTGCTGACGACAGGCACGGTCACATCTGCACGGCTTGCGGTTGAACGTTTCGGCGACAACGTCATCCATCAATATGTGCCGCTTGATGTGGTGCCGGCCGTTTCGCGGTTTCTCGACCATTGGCGTCCGGATCTTGCGATCAACGTGGAAACGGAGGTCTGGCCGACCACCATTTCCGAACTTGCCCGCCGCAAAATTGCGCAGATTATCGTCAACGGCCGGATTTCCGACCGTTCCTTCGAGCGCTGGATGCAGCGGCGCGAGCTTGCCCGAACCCTGTTTTCGCGTTTTTCGCTGGTGATGGCCCAGACCGACCTCGATGCCGAGCGGTTTGCCGATCTCGGCGCACTGCATGTTCAGGTGACGGGCAATCTCAAGGTCGACCGCAGCGCGCCGCCGGCCGATGATCAGGTTGTTCAACTGCTCCGGCAGGCCATCGGCAACCGGCCGGTATGGGCGGCGATTTCGACATTTGATGGTGAGGAAGATATTGCCGGCGACGTGCATGTTGCCTTGTCCAAGCAGCATCAGGGACTGTTGTCGGTCATCGTTCCGCGCCATCCCGATCGCGGCGATGCCGTTGCGGCCCAGCTTGCCGGCAAGGGCCTGAAGGTCTGCCGCCGCTCGCTCGGCGAGGTGCCGACGGATGACGTCGATGTTCTCCTCGGCGATACGATGGGGGACATGGGCCTTTATCTGCGTTTGAGCGAAATTGCCTTCGTGGGCCGCTCGATGACTGCCAGGGGCGGACAAAATCCGCTTGAGCCGGCCATGCTGGGCACGGCCGTGCTCACCGGGCCCTATATCGAAAACTTCCGCGATACCTACAAGCAGCTTCGTCAGCACGGCGCGGTACGCACCGTTGACGGCGTGGAGGCGCTGACGCAGTCTGTTGATCTTCTTCTGCGTGACGAAGAGGCGCGCAATCACATGATTTCCGCCGGCTATGCGGGTGTGCGGGACATGCGCGGGGCTCTGGTCCGGACCATGAAGGGGCTGGAACGTTTTCTGGCGCCGCTCAGGCTGGAGGCCCGTTTCTTTGCGCGGCCGAGACCGGTTCCGGAGAAAAAGCACGCCATCAACATCCAGGAAAAGATCGCGAACGGGGATCTGCGCAAGGCTCTTCGCTAAAGCCTCTTGCCCGTCTGTCGCGTCGCCGAAACGGAGACGGTCATATCCATGCTGAAAGCGGGGTCATTCTGGTGGCGGGACGGGCATGTCCTGAGCCGGCTTTTATGGCCGTTTTCCTGCGTTTACGGGGCTGTTGCGGGGCGACGGATGGCCCAGGCGCAAGGTGCGGTCGTTTCGGTTCCGGTGCTGTGTGTGGGCAATTTCACCGTTGGCGGAACCGGCAAGACGCCGATTGCGGAGAGGCTGGCCAAAGCGGCGGCGTCACAAGGCCGAAAGCCCGGTTTCGTGCTGCGTGGCTACGGCGCCAGGATCACCGAGGCGCTTCTGGTGGACCCGGCGCGCCATACCCATGCCGATGTCGGTGACGAGGCGCTGATGCTGGTACGCACCGCGCCCGTGGCGGTGTCGCCGGCCAGGGTCGATGCCGCGCGGCTTCTCGAAAACGAGGGCGTTGATTTCATCATCATGGACGACGGTCTGCAGAGCGGGAAGCTCCGGCCCGATCTTTCGGTGGTGGTCGTGGATGCAAAGCGCGGTTTCGGCAATGGTTATTGCCTGCCTGCCGGGCCGCTCAGAGCGCCGCTTTCAGCGCAGTTTCCGAAAGCCGATATGATTTTGCTGAACGGCGAGGGGGAGAAGGCCGGCGTGGTCATCGACCTTGCCGGTGCAGCAGGCGTGCCGGTCGAGCATGTACGCCAGCAGCCCGTGGGCGAAGCTGCACAGTTTTCAGGCCGCAAAGTGCTGGCCTATGCCGGGATCGGCGACCCGCAGAAGTTTTTCGACACGCTGGAAGCGCTCGGCGCTGACGTCGTGGAAGGCGTTCCGCTTGCCGATCACGCCCCGATGACAACCGCGCTGGCGCGAAAACTGCTTGACCGCAGCGGGCGTGATGACCTTCTGCCCGTCACCACGGCAAAGGATATGGCGCGGCTTTCCGGTGTGCAGGAAACCGAAATCGCGGCGCTGCGGGACATCAGCGCCGTTCTGGAAATCACTGCCGTTTTCAGGGACGAGGCGGTGCCCGAGCGGCTGGTTCAGGCTACTATCGATGCCTTTGCAAAACGATTTGACGCCGCGCCGTAACGCCTTGCTCAGGTGATCCAGGCCGGGCCCGCTCGATTTTGTGTGGGCATTCGGCTTTGTTTGTCGTATTCTCGCCGTGTGCCGAAACCAGAATATTATCGGTAGGCTGCGATGAGAATACTGTCTGGCGATGTGCGCCCCGCGGAAGCGGACGATGCGGAAAAGATTGCGACTGTTCACTGGCGCGCATGGCAACATACCTATGCCGGCGTCATTCCGCACCGCGCGTTGCAGGAGATGATCTCGGAACGCAATATGGCATGGTGGCGCAACGCCATCGCCAGTGAGGAGACGCTTCTGGTGCTCGCGGTTCAGGGAGAACCGGTCGGCTATGCCAGCGTCGGGCTCAACCGGGTGAAGACGCTGCCCCAGGAAGGCGAAATTTACGAAATCTACCTTCTGCCCGAATATCAGGGGCTGGGCTTCGGCCGGGAGCTGTTTGCCGAGGCGCGCGGGCTGTTGCAGTCACTGGGCTGCAAGGGCACGATCTGCTGGAGTATCGACACGCTCGATCAGGCGGCATTGTTCTTTTCCGGTCTTGGCGGCACACCGCTGGCCTTTGCCGAGACGCGCTATGGCGACCGGCAGATCGGCAAGATTGCCTACGTCTGGGATTGACGGCAGGTTACCTGCTTTTGTGCACCGCACAGATCTTCGCGCTTCGAAATTGGCAGAAGTCATTTCGCGTTATTGCTTTGTCGGGCCAAGTTGATTATCCAAGGCGCGATATTTTCCCTGTTTGGAGGCACGAATGCGTATTGAAGCGATTTCCATCGGCAATAACCCGCCGGACGATATCAACGTTATTGTTGAAGTGCCGATGGGCGGCCAGCCTATCAAGTACGAAATGGACAAGGACGCAGGCGTACTGGTCGTTGACCGTTTTCTCTATACGCCGATGATGTATCCCGGCAATTACGGCTTTGTGCCGCACACTCTGTCCGACGACGGCGACCCGATCGACGTTCTGATCTGTAACTTCCGTCCGCTGATGCCCGGCTGCGTGATCAATGTCCGCCCGATCGGCGTGATGATGATGGAAGACAACTCCGGCAAGGACGAAAAGATCATTGCCGTTCCCTCCCAGGAAGTCAGCGCCCGCTTCGACAAGGTGGAGAATTTCACCGACATTCCGGAAATTCAGCTGAAGCAGGTCGAGCACTTCTTCGAACACTACAAGGATCTGGAGCCCGGCAAGTGGGTCAAGATCTTCGGCTGGCACGATGTCAACGAATCCAAGAAGCTGATCGTCGAAGCCATCGAACGCGCCAAACAAAAGGGCTGAGCCCTTTGATAATATAACGGCCGATTGGTAGTCTTTCGGCCGTTATTGGCGTCGCAGTTCGCCTGCCGCACTGTCATGTCCGGGTTTGATCTCCCGGACATTTCTGTGTCGGGATCTCAGTAAAGACGCGGGATCACGCCCGTCAGGATCAGGCGCTGCAGGAAGAACACGATCAGCAGCACGATCACCGGCGAAATGTCGATGCCGCCGAGGTTCGGCAGGAAGTTGCGGATCGGGCGGTAGACCGGCTCGGTGACGGCGTAGAGCGCACGGCCGATCGAGTTGATGAACTCGCTGTGGGCGTTGATGATGTTGAACGCATAGAGCCAGGAGAATATGGCGCTGGCGATGATTACCCACTTATATATCTCAAGTGCGTAGAAAATCGTCTCGAATAGCGCGATCATGAATAACTCCTGTTTTTTCCTTGCAATCATTTAGACATTCAAATCTAAACGGGCAAGGGGGGGACGGTTTTCATTGGTTTTGATCGATCGAAGACCGGTGACGGCCCTGTTTCTCGTCTTTTCCGGAAAGCCTGAATACAGATGCTCAACTCAGAGACCGGCGCGCGTTTCGATGCCTTTCGCCACCGAGCCTATGCTCTCTATTTCTTTTCGCGTTTCCTTGGCACGTTTGCCGTCCAGATCGTTTCGGTCGCTGTCGGATGGCAGATGTACGACGAGACCGGAAACGCCTTCTATCTTGGCCTGATCGGGCTGTTTCAGTTCCTGCCGTCGCTGTTTCTCACACTGGTGACCGGCACGGTTGCCGATCGCTACAACCGCCGCATGATTGCGGCGATCTGCTTCGGCGTGGCGACGGCCTGCGCCGCGACATTGCTGACGATCACGGTCCTTGGCCTCTTTTCGCCCTGGCCGGTCTTTGCCCTGCTGGTGGTCTTTGGAACCGAGCGTGCCTTTTCCGGTCCCGCGCTGCAGTCACTTGCGCCGAACCTCGTGCCGGAAAAGGACCTGGCAAATGCGATCGCCTGGAATTCGTCGTCATGGCAGATCGCATCGATTGTCGGGCCGGTGGCCGGCGGTTTGCTCTATGGCGGCGGCGCAGCCCTTGCCTATTCGACCGCCCTTGTGTTTTTCGCCGGTGGCACGGTGCTGATGGTCATGGTGCCGAGGCCCGAAAGCCGCAGGCCGCATACCGCCGTATCTATGCAGAGCATCCTTGCCGGGTTTCGTTTCATCACCTTGGAAAAGGTCGTGCTCGGGGCCATTTCGCTCGATCTCTTCGTGGTCCTGCTTGGCGGTGCGGTGGCCCTGATGCCGGTTTTTGCGCGCGATATTCTGGAACTCGGCCCCTGGGGGCTTGGCCTGCTGCGTGCCGCACCGGGTGTCGGCGGGGTGCTTGTGGCGCTTGTGCTTGCCAGCGTGCCGATCCGCCACCATGCCGGCTATTACATGTTTGCCGGCGTTGCCGTGTTCGGCCTGTCGACGATTGTCTTCGGCCTTTCGGCGAGTCCGTGGATTTCGATTGCGGCCCTTGCGGTCATGGGCGGGGCGGACATGATTTCGGTTTATGTACGCGAAACCCTGATCGCGCTGTGGACCCCGGATGAGCTGCGTGGCCGCGTCAATGCCGTCAACATGGTGTTTGTCGGCGCCTCCAACGAGCTCGGCGAATTCCGTGCCGGTTCCATGGCCCATGTCATCGGTGCGGTGCCTGCCGTGCTCTTCGGTGGTGTCGGGTCGCTGGCCGTTGCCGGCATCTGGGCGATGAAGTTCACCAAGCTGAGGAAAATCGACAGTCTGGAAACGCCCGATCATCTTGTCGGTCGATAAGGCTGCCGTCAGGTTCAGCCGGCTTCCTCGAAGACGATGTCGAGGAAACCGTCGAGCCAGGCTTTCAGCGCGCGATCATGCAGCATGCGGCCTTCCAGATGCTGATTGCCGGGCTGGGCCTTGGGCAGCGTGAAACGGCTTGCGCCATGCACCACCCAGCGCTGCATCATCATCCGGGTCAGTTCGGCGTGGAATTGCACACCATAAGCCTTTTTGCCGTAGCGATAGGCCTGGTTGGGGTAGAGATCGCCGCGCGCCAGCAGTTCGGCCCCGTGCGGCAGCTCGAAGCCTTCGCGGTGAAACTGGTAGACCATGGACGGCCACTGTTTCATCAGCAGGCGGCCATTATTGGTGGCCTCGATCGGATACCAGCCGATTTCCACCGACTCGTCATGATTGGCATAGACCTTGGCGCCAAGGTGACGCGCCAGCATCTGCGCACCGAGACAGATGCCGAGAAACGGGCGGTTTTCCTTCAGCGGAATGTCAAGCCAGTCGATTTCGCGCCGGACATAGTCCTCATTGTCATTGGCGCTCATCGGGCCGCCGAACACTACGGCGCCGGAATGATCTACCAGTGTTTCGGGCAGCGGATCGCCGAGGGCAGGGCGGCGGATGTCGAGGGCAAAATGCTTCTGCATCAGGAGCTGGCCGACCCGGCCGGGCGTCGAGCGCTCCTGATGGAGAATGATCAGAACAGGTTTTCTTCTGTCGGTCATTGGGTGTTGATGTCTTTCTCGTCCGAAATCGATGCACGCTTCAAGGCATCCTGCCGTTCCAGCACGCGGTCACGGCCCGAAACGCCGATCAGCTCGGCAATGCGCCACACGACATTGTCTTCCATCTCGCTGCGGCTGCCATCGGCATAGGCGATGTCCCAGAGCAGGCCGATCAGCTTGATGCGCTGGTCTTCATCGAGATGCCGTTTCACATCGGAGGTGAAGCGGTAGAAGTCGACAGCCTCGCTGCCGGCTTCCTCACCAGCTGCAATCAGATCGTCCAGACCGGAACCACGCAGCCCGTACTGGTTTTCCATCAGCTCCCTGAGGCGTTTCTGTTCGCTTTCGCTGATCACGCCATCGGCTTCCATCACCTGATAGCAGAGCGCGACCACGGCAACGCGGGCATCATTCGGGCGGTCATTGCCGTCCTCGGCGTCGGTGGTGATGTCCTGCAGGAACCTGCTGATTTTTTCGAACATACGGGAAAATGCCTTGCTCTTGGATCGGAAAACATCATGGCGCGCGGCCGGTCATTCGCCAATAGGCGAATTACACCCGCACGGTCAAATTACAGTTATGATAATTGTTATGGCAGGTCTTCAGAAAAACCTGCGTTTTTTCGGTGGCGGTGCATCGTCGTCGTCACTGTCGGAAATGCCGGGGTCATCGGGTGTCCGGCCTCCGAAAGGCGAAAGGCCGGACTTTTCATCGGTGTCGTCATCCGTTTCGTCGGCTCCGCTTTCGGCCGGGCGCGGCGGGGCAATGTCGTCTTCCGCCGTCTGCGTGGTATCGGATGCGTCTTCCGTTCCGGAAACAACTGGAGACGTCTCGGTCTCTTGCGGTTCTGCCGGCTGCGGCTTTTCCTCGTCATCCTCAACGGCTTTTGCGTCGCGGTCCGTTTCTTCTGTGTCGGCGATATGCGCAGCTTCGGCAACGGCTGCAGGGGCTGCGGCTGCTGCGTCGATCACCGTCGGCCCGGCCGGCCTGTCACCGGTCGGCGCTTGCGGTTCATCGCCTGCGCTGGCCTCTGCTTTGGTCTCCGCGGCATCTTCGAAGATCGGCGCTGTGTCGTCGGTTGGCTTCTCCTCATCCGGCTTGACACCGCCGACGGGCGGCAGGCTTTTCAGCGCTTCATCCAGACGCGATGCCGATCCTTCCTCGACCGGGCCTTCGATGGCGCCGTAGGGCACCTTCCATTCGAAGGCGTCGAGCTTGCCGGTTGCCGGCGAATAGGGGCGCCAATATTCCGAAACGAGACCGTCGGCGACCCATGTCGGGTCGCGTTCGGCCCGCAGCGCCTGAGCCATCCAGTGGCGTATGCGCCCCTGATCGCCGGTTTCAGCTTCCTCGATATCGGCGAGCAGCAGGAAGGCGCTTTCGCGCGATTGCATGCGCGCTGCGGCTTCCGCCTTGGTCCGGGCCTTTTCAAATTCGCGGGCGTCCAGCGCCGCGCGGGCCACCACCATCAAAGAGATCGGGTTGTTGGGCTTCATCCCTTCAAGCTTTTCGGCCCGCTTCAGACGGTCGACGGCGGTGTCGCCACCGCGTGCCCGCACGTAAAGCGCGCCGGTCTGCGGATGCGGTTCCTTCTTCCACACCATCTCAATAACACCGGCGGATTTCCTGAGATTGCCCTGCGCAAGATAGGCCTTTGCGGCGATGATCGCGGCGGGGTGGAAATCGTCGCGCAGCTTGAGCGCCTGAAGCGCATCGGCGGCAGCGCCCTTCTGGTCGGTATCGAGCTTGCTTTCGGCGCGAGCCGTCAGCAGCACGGCCTTGAGGCGGGCGGATTCCTGCTTGTCGGTCACCTTGGCGGAGCGCTGCTGGTCGAGCAGGCGAATGGCATCGTCCCAGCGGCCCTGTCGGGTGCGGCTTTCAAGCGTGGCCTTCGCCGCCCATGCGAGATAGGGCGCCTTGTCGGCCGCGCGTTCGGCATATTGCTGTGCTGCTTCATCGGCGCCAACCCGTTTGGCTTCCAGATAAAGGCCGCGCAGGCCGAGTTCCTGGGTCTCGGGGTCGTCCGCCATGGTTTCAAACAGTTGCCGGGCCTTGTCGTGGTTGCCCTCGATCAGGGCCACTTGCGCGTCGAGGACATGGATCAGCGGTTCCTGATCGACACTGAGCAGGGCATGCGCACGGGTGCTCATCTTGCGGGCCATCACCAGATTGCCGGAACCGGCGGCAATCAGTCCGGTTGAAATCGCCTGATAGCCGCGATCGCGTTTGCGGGCGCGGAAATAGCGACGCACGCTGTTGGGCGAGGTCCACAGCGCACTGATCAGCCACCACACCACCATGACCACGAAAATCAGCGCGATCAGCAATGCAAGGGCTGTGGTCAGCGGGGTCTGGAACAATTGGCCCTGCCATGTCAGCGTCAGTTCCCCGGGGCGGTCGGCAAGCCATGCGAACCCGAGTGCGAAGGCGAGAACGGCGATCAGGAAAAACAGCAGTCCGATGAGCAGTCTGATCATATCGTACCCTCCTTAATTGGCCGGTGTGGACTGGGGGGCGGCAGCCGGTGCGCCGGCGGTGCTGCCGAGCGCGCTCGAAAGCGTTTCCGACACCAGTGCATCGGCCTTGATGCGGGCAGACAATGCGTTTTCGAAATCTGCCGAAACCGTTTTGGCGTCCTCCGGCAGGGTTTGCCATTCCTGCTCGGCCTGCTCGAGATTGCCCAGTTTCAGGTTATTTTCGATGCGCGCGACAATCGCCGGCGTGCTGTCGCCCTCGACATCGCCGACAGGACGGACATTGACGAGGCCCTTGGCGCTGTCGACCAGACGGTCGAAGATGCCGGTATCAGGCGGCGGCTGGTCGGCGGCTGCGATAATGCTGTTGGCAATTGACGAAAACTGCTCGGTGAGCGCCTCGCGCGTCGGCACGCCGCTTGCCGCAAGCGATTTGAGCGCGGAAAGGTCGGTGCCCTGCGGCGCCACCTGCGCATAGGTCGAAAGAGCCGTCTCGAAATTCTGCCCCCGGTCGATGGCCGATTTCAGACCGGCGGCCGCAATGGCGCGGGCCACGGCCAGATCCTTGCCGGGCGTGTTCACCTTCTGCTCGAGCGCTGTGAGCTTCTGCTGCATGGTCTGCCGGGCGGAACCGATATCGCTTTTCAGGGTTTCGTTTTCCTGGGCAAGCGATTGCAGGCGGTTTGCATCGGACTGCACGGTGGACTGAAGTTTTGCGACCTGCTGCTGAAGGGCGGCAACGCTGTCACTGCTGTCGCTGCCGGAAGACAGGCTTTCAACCTGGCTCTTGAGCGCCGAAAGGTCGGACTGAAAGCTGCTGACGGCATTCGACTGATCGCCGGATTTGAGCGCCGTGATCTCCTGGCGCAGGGACGCAAGCTCGTCCTCAAGCTCGTCGGAGGATGAGGAAAGCGGGCCCAGCAGGCCGGCGTAGGAAAGCGCTGCGGCGCCGGCAAGCGCAATGATGCCGCCGGCAACGCCTGCGGCCAGAAAAGCGCCAATGCCCGGGCCGCGTTTGCCCTGCGGCGTTTCGTCTGCCGGCGGGGGCGGTGGCGGGGCGGCATTGCCGTCGCCGGATGCCGTTTCGGGCTTGTCCTCACCCACTGCGGTTTCGTCTGTCTCTCCGTCCGTTCCGGCGGGCGTTTCTTCGGCACCATGTTCTTCATGGCGCTTGATCGCGGCTGCGACATCGGCCATCGCCGTCTTGACGGCGGCGTCATTCTCCTCCGGTGCAACAGGCGGCGTGCCGGCTTCGCGACCGGCCTCATCTGCTGGCGTCACGGCGTTTTCGTCGTGTTTTTCGTTCTTCGGGGGCTGTGACGGCGTGTCCGAAACCATGGGTACCTCTTTTGCGCTTGCTGCCGCTAGGTTAGAGGGCGCGCGCTGTTTAGAAAAGATCTTTGTGGCGTTGTTGTTCCCTGCCTATGCAAAAGCGGGGACAAAACCGTCAGTTCAAAAGGGCAAGCAGGCTGGTTTCATCCGGCGTTTCGGCAATCCGCACGACCGATGACATTGCCTCCGGAATGGCTGCGGCAACCGCCGCGCTCAGGCACAGGAATTGCGGATGAAGGCCGAATTCCGCCATCAATTCACAGCGGACAAGATCGAAAAAGCGGGATGCACCTGCCGTCGAGTAAAACAGAACCGCATCCGGCTTAGCCTTTTTCAGCAGTGTTTCGGCTTGTGCCGGGACATTGATGGCCGGTTGCATGACATAGACTGTCACCGTCTCGAAATCGACCTTGAGCCTCTCAAGCGCCTGCTCGAAAAACGGCGCCCGCGGACAGCCGGCAAGATAGAGAAGCGGCGCGTTCCGGTCGAAATCGGAGGCGGCGATGGTTTCGGCAAGACGTTCTCCGTTGCCACTGCCTTCTATAACACGGGTAAAGCCCGCCTTCCTTGCGGCCTCTGCCGTCTTCTTGCCGACGGCGAACAGCGGCCGGTCCTTCATCGACGTTGCGTCGCGTTCGGCAACGACATCATGAAGGGCTTCGGTGCTGGTGACCGCCAGTGCAGACCAATGACTCGATTCCATGCTGCTGCGCGCCGCGCCTTCGGCATGGACCGGCTGGAACAGCGGAAGCTGAAAAGCCTGGTGCCCCATGGCCTCGAGACGCGCGCAAGTGCGCGCTGCCTTTGCCTCGGGACGGGTCACCAGAACGCGCATCGTGTCATGTCCAGTCTTCGAAAAAGCCGGGGCCCGCGCGTTTCTTCAGCGTTTCTCCGGCCCAGCGACCGAGCTTTTCGGCCTCGGTCTGCATACCGTCGGTGACGATGTCGTGCGCGGTTTTGCCGTCCGGCGTCAGGATCATCCCGGAAAAGGAAATACGTTCGTTAAAACAGCGGGCGTAAGCGGCAATCGGCGTGCGGCAGGAGCCGTCGAGCGCGGCCAGAAACGCGCGCTCGCAGGAAACCGCCACGGCCGTATCCTCGTCATTGACCGGCGCCAGCAATGCGTCGATGCGGGCGTCGCCGCTGCGTTGTTCGATGCAGATGGCGCCCTGGGCGGGGGCGGGCAGAAAATCACGCACGCTTAAAACCTCGGTTGCCACGTCCTCCATGCCGAGGCGCTGAAGCCCGGCATTGGCGAGAAACGTGCCATCGACCGCGCCGTCTGCAAGTTTCTGCAATCGTGTCTGCACCGAACCGCGGAAAATCACCACTTCGATATCCGGCCGCAACCGGCGAATCAGCGCCTGTCGCCTCAGCGATGAAGAGCCGACGACGGCGCCTTGCGGCAGATCGGCGAGTTTTTTGACGTCCCGGCCGATAAAGGCATCGCGCGGGTCGGCGCGCGGCAGGAAGGTGGAGAGTTCGAGCCCGTCCGGCAGGGCCGTCGGCATGTCCTTTGACGAATGCACGGCGAAATCGAGTTCACCGGAGGTGAGCTGTTCTTCCAGCTCTTCGGTGAAAAGTCCCTTGCCGCCAATCGCCGACAGCGCCCTGTCGGTGATCCGGTCGCCCTTGGTGGAAAGCACCACGATCTCGAACATGTCTTGCGAAAGATCATGCGCGGCCATCAGCCGGTCGCGTGCTTCATGGGCCTGGGCCAGCGCCAGCGGGCTGCCACGCGTGCCGATCCTGTAAGGTTTCGTTTGCATCCTGCGTCCACCGTTGTTACCGGAGGTGTCGTAAACCGGATTGCGCGCCGCCGCAAATGTCGCCTGGGCCCATGAACAAGAAGACTGTCTTTCTCGGTATTGAATCGAGCTGTGATGAAACCGCCGCCGCCATTGTTGCGCGCGACGTCGATGGCCGTGGTGAAATCCTGGCCGATGTGGTGCTGAGCCAGCTGGAAGAACATGCAGCCTTTGGCGGCGTGGTGCCGGAAATCGCCGCGCGCGCCCATGTGGAGGCGATGGACCGGCTGATTGCCGAGGCGCTTGCGCGCTCCGGCGTCGCGCTGGAAGACCTTGACGGCATTGCCGCAACCGTCGGCCCCGGCCTTATCGGCGGGCTGATCGTCGGCGCGATGAGCGGCAAGGCGATTGCCTATGCAAGCGGAAAACCGTTTTACGGCGTCAATCATCTGGAAGGCCATGCGCTGACGGCGCGGCTGACCGATGGTGTTTCCTTTCCCTTTCTGATGCTGCTGGTCTCCGGCGGGCACACCCAGATCGTGCTGGTGCGCGGCGTCGGGCAGTATGAGCGCTGGGGCACGACCATCGACGATGCGCTGGGCGAGGCTTTCGACAAGACCGCAAAACTGCTCGGGCTGGGATATCCCGGTGGCCCGCAGGTGGAAGAGGCGGCAAAGACCGGTGACGCGAAGCGCATTCCGTTGCCGCGCCCGATGAAGGGCGAGACGCGGCTTGATTTTTCCTTCTCCGGCCTCAAGACGGCCGTCCGGCAGGCCGCGCAGGGGATGGCGCCGCTGGAGGATCAGGATGTCGCCGACCTGTGTGCGGCCTTTCAGCTCGCCGTTGCCGAGACCTTGCGGGATCGTGTCGGCCGTTCGCTCGCCCGGTTCAAGGCGGAAGGGCTTGCCGCAGATCAGCGCCCCGCGCTGGTTGTTGCCGGCGGCGTTGCTGCCAACAGCGCGATCCGGGCCATGCTGACATCATTATGTGACAGGCAGGGTTTTGCCTTCGTGGCGCCGCCTTTCAAATTATGCACGGACAATGCGGTGATGATCGCCTGGGCCGGGCTCGAACGTGAGGCTGCCGGTTTTCCCGCCGACGGGCTTGATGCCGCCGTGCGTTCGCGCTGGCCGCTTGATGCCAAGGCGAGCGCGCTGATCGGCAGCGGAAAGAAAGGTGCGAAAGCATGAGTGAACAGAAAAAGACCGTCGTGATCGGCTCGGGTGCCTTCGGGACCGCGCTTGCTGCCGTTTTTGCCCATGAAGGCGAGGATGCCGTGACACTGCTTGGCCGCAATGCCGGGCTGATCGAAACGATGCGCGAAACCCGCCGGCATGAGGCGGTTCTGTCGGGTGTCGAGCTGCCGGCGGCGCTGGATTTCACCATTGATCCCGATATTCTCGGTCAGGCCGATACCGTTGTGCTTGCCGTTCCTGCTCAGGCGCAGCGCGCTGCCGCACTTTACTACGCGCCCTATCTGAACCGCGAGGCTGTTATCGTTTCCGCCGCCAAGGGGATCGAGCGGGCGAGCGGCCGGCTGATCACCGATGTTTTGAACGAAACACTGCCGCATCATCATGCCGGCGCGCTTTCCGGCCCCGGGTTTGCCATCGACCTTGCCCGCGGAAAGCCGATTGCCATGGCGCTGGCCTTCCGCAGTCGTGAAATCGCCCGCGAAACCGCCGAAATTCTCTCGGGCCGCACCTTCCGCATCTATGCCTCCGGCGATCCGGTCGGTGTGCAGATCGGCGGCGCGCTCAAGAATGTGCTGGCGATTGCCTGCGGTATTGTCGAAGGTGCGGATTATGGTGAATCGGCACGGGCGGCGCTGATTTCGCGCGGGCTTGCCGAAATGTCGCGGCTGGCTGTTGCCATGGGCGGAGAGGCGGAAACGGTCCGGGGCCTTTCCGGGCTTGGCGATCTCGTCCTGACCGGCTCGTCGCGTCAGTCGCGCAATTTTCGCTATGGCGTGGCGCTGGCGGAGGGTAATTTCGACAGCGTCAATGCAGCGCTTGTCGAGGGCGTCTACAGTGCTTCCGTTGCCAGCGAACTTGCATCCGACCATGGCGTGCAGATGCCGATTTCGAGTGCTGTCGCCCGTGTGCTTGACGGCAAGCTCGATATCGCTCAGGCGCTTGACGAACTGATGACCCGGCCGATTACGACCGAGTGAGAACCAAGAAAGAGGAGAACCAGATGATTTTCGCTGTTTTGTGCAAGAACAAGCCCGACCATCTTCATGTGCGCATGGAAAACCGTCCGCTGCATCTCGAATGGGTCGACGGGCTGAACGAGAAGGGCACGCTGAAGATTGCCGGCCCGTTTCTCGACGCGCAGGAAAAGCCCTGCGGTTCCATGCTGCTGATCGAGGCGCAGGACCAGGCCTCGGCGGAAGCGATTGCCGCACAGGATCCCTATGGCAAGGCCGGCCTCTTCGAAAAGGTCGAGGTCAAGCCGTTCAAGTGGCTCTACAACAATCCGGGAGTCTGATGCCGATGGCCTACTGGCTTTTCAAATCCGAGCCGTTCAAATTCTCCTGGGAGATGCTGAAGGCAAAAGGCGAAGCCGGCGAGGAATGGGACGGCGTGCGCAATTATCAGGCCCGCAACAATATGCGGGCCATGAAGATCGGCGACAGGGGCTTCTTCTACCACTCCAATGAGGGGCTGGAAGTCGTCGGCATCTGCGAGGTTTGCGCACTCGCCCATCACGACAGCACCACCGACGACCCGCGCTGGGAATGCGTCGATATCCGCGCCGTGACCGAAATGCCCAAACCGGTGACGCTGAAGGATGTGAAAGCCAACCCAAAGCTCGCCGACATGTCGCTCGTCACCTCGATGCGGCTTTCCGTACAGCCGGTGAAGGAAGACGAATGGCTGGAAGTCTGCCGTATGGGCGGACTCGACAACCCGCCGATGTGAGTTTTTTATGCGGGGATTTGGGGATGCGGGCTTTTCATCCTCTCCACCTGCATCACCCTTCATCTATCTGCGTCTTCCTCGGGCTTGACCCGAGGATCCAGGCAAATTGCTCATGATTGGATGCTCGGGTCACGCCCGAGCATGACGCAAGTTGGGGGGCTGTGTGCTTCCAAGAGGGCGGTTTGCCGGCTGAGCTATTAACCCGGACACCAAAGGCCCGTCCAAGCGTACAATCAGGCCCATGACCACGCCGAAACAGCATTTCATTCTCGAAAACACCGATATCCTTGTCCCGCCGCATGTGCCGGAAGTCCGGCTTCGGCTGGCAAGCGAGGTGCATGATCTCTGGCTGAAGACGGAGGAGGAGCTTGAGGCAATCGGGCTGCCGCCGCCGTTCTGGGCCTTTGCCTGGGCCGGCGGGCAGGGGCTGGCGCGTTATGTGCTCGATCACCCCGAATGCGTGAAGGGGAAACGTGTCGTCGATTTTGCCACCGGCTCCGGCCTCGTTGCCATCGCGGCGGCGAAGGCTGGCGCTGCTTCCGTGCTGGCTGCCGATATCGACCACTGGTCCGGCGAAGCCGTCAGACTCAATGCCGCGCTCAACGATGTTTCCATCAAATATACCGGCGACAATCTGATGGGCACGATGCCTTCCTGTGACGTCTTGCTGGCGGGCGATGTATTCTATGACGCCGATTGGGCGGCGCGGCTGATACCGTGGTTGGAAACGCTGGTGAAAGCCGGGATCACGGTTCTGGTCGGCGATCCGGGGCGGGCCTATTGTCCGAAAGAGCGGCTGGTGAAGCTTTGCGACTATCAGGTGCCGGTCACACGCGTTCTGGAAGATTCGGATGTGAAGAAAACAACCGTGTGGCGATTCGCACCGTTAACCGATAACGCTCCCGAATTATAAATATGACAATTGCACTCATATTAAGTCGTTGAAATTTAACGAATCTCAAAGCCGGGTTCGGCGGGGCGTCCGAATATCCATGAATTTCAGCGGTTCAGGCCGCGATTTTGTCATAAACTGGTTTTTGTCAAACCGATTAAATTATTTTGCGCCCGCGAATGGGCTTGTCGCGGGCGTTTGTGGCGATTAAACCACAGGAGAGCATCGGCGCCGCCCAGCGTTGTCGGTAAGACTAGCAAGGGGTGGGACGCACACAGAATGCGCCTTTTGAAACACCCGCGAGGTTTTGATGGCCAACCCGACAAGCAACCGACCCATGTCGCCGCACCTTCAGGTCTACAAATTTATCCCGAATTACGTCATGTCCGGTGTGCACCGCATTACCGGCGCCGTGATGTATTTCGGCACGGTCCTTCTTGCAGCCTGGCTGATTGCCACCGCCATGGGCGAGGGTGCCTTTGACTGTGTCAACTGGTTCTTCGGGTCCTGGCTGGGGCTTTTCGTCCTGTTCGGATACACGTGGTCTCTGGTGCATCACATGCTCGGCGGCCTGCGTCATTTCGGCTGGGACCTGGGCTACGGGCTTGAAAAACACTTCGCCATCAAAGTTGCCACTGCGCTTCCGTTCGTATCGGTCTGTCTGACCGTGCTGATCTGGATTGTCGGGCTGGCGGTCTGAGGCAGGGAGACTTTCGATGAATATGCGTACACCGCTGAAAACCGTTCGCGGCCTTGGAGCCTCCCGCAAGGGGACCGAGCATTTCTGGATGCAGCGCCTGACGGCGCTTGCGCTCGTGCCGCTGGTTATCTTCTTCATTATTTTCCTGATCCGTTATGCCGGAGCGCCCTATGCCGAAGTGGCCGGCGCGCTTTCCAATCCGTTCGTGGCGGTTCTGATCGGTCTGATGGTTCTTGCTGGGCTGGTCCATGTCCATATCGGGATGCAGGAAATTATCTTCGACTACATTCAAAATGATCTCATCAAGTTCCTGACCTTGATGGCCAATACATGCTTCATGGTTCTGATCGGCGCGATCTGTCTGCTTGCCATCGTGAAGCTGGCATTTATGGGGTGATTGCAGATGGCAACGGAAACAAATAACGCCGCCAATGGCGGCAAGGCCTACAAATATGTCGACCATGCCTATGACGTGATTGTCGTCGGCGCGGGCGGCTCGGGCCTGCGCGCGACCCTCGGCATGGCCGAACAGGGCTTCAAGACGGCCTGCATTACCAAGGTCTTCCCGACGCGCTCGCACACGGTCGCAGCCCAGGGCGGCATCGCCGCTTCGCTGCAGAACATGACGCCCGACAGCTGGCAGTGGCATCTCTATGACACCGTCAAGGGCTCCGACTGGCTCGGCGATGTCGATGCCATGCAGTATATGGTGATGGAAGCGCCGAAGGCGGTTTACGAGCTGGAACATTACGGCGTTCCGTTCTCGCGAAACGAAGAAGGCAAGATCTATCAGCGCCCGTTCGGCGGCCATATGCAGAATTATGGCGACGGCCCGCCGGTGCAGCGCACCTGCGCTGCCGCCGACCGTACCGGCCACGCCATCCTGCACACGCTTTACGGCCAATCGCTGCGCCACAATGCCGAATTCTTCATCGAGTATTTCGCGCTCGACCTGATCATGAACGATGACGGCGTTTGCACCGGCGTTGTTGCCTGGAACCTCGACGACGGCACGATCCATCGCTTCTCCGCCAAGATGGTGGTGCTGGCGACCGGCGGTTACGGCCGCGCCTTCTTCTCCGCTACCTCCGCGCATACCTGCACGGGTGACGGAGCCGGCATGATCGCGCGCGCCGGCCTGCCGCTGCAGGACATGGAATTCGTGCAGTTCCATCCGACCGGCATTTACGGTGCGGGCTGCCTGATTACCGAAGGCGCACGCGGCGAGGGCGGGTATCTCACCAATTCCGAGGGCGAACGCTTCATGGAGCGTTATGCGCCGTCGGCCAAGGATCTGGCCTCGCGTGACGTGGTTTCGCGCTGCATGACGCTGGAAATCCGCGAAGGCCGCGGTGTTGGCAAGAACAAGGATCATATCTTCCTGCATCTTGACCATCTCGACCCGGCCATTCTCGCCGAGCGCCTTCCGGGCATTTCGGAAAGCGCGCGCATCTTCTCCGGCGTCGATGTCACCCGTGAGCCGATCCCGGTTTTGCCGACGGTTCACTACAATATGGGCGGCATCCCGACCAATTACTGGGGTGAGGTGCTGAACGCCGATGCCGAAAACCCCGAACGCGTCGCACCCGGCCTGATGGCTGTGGGCGAGGCCGGTTGCGCCTCGGTTCACGGTGCCAACCGTCTCGGCTCCAACTCGCTGATCGATCTTGTGGTCTTCGGCCGCGCCGCCGCCATCCGCGCAGCACAGGTCATCGACCGCGAAGCGCCCATTCCGGCGCTCAACACGGCGGCCTGCGATAAGATCATGGAGCGTTTCGACACCATCCGCCACGCCAGCGGCTCGCAGCCGACGGCTGTGCTGCGCGACAAGATGCAGCGCGCCATGCAGGAAGATGCGGCCGTGTTCCGCACGCAGGAATCGCTCGAACAGGGTTGCGATCGCATCAGCGCAATCTGGGGCGAACTTCCGGACGTCAAGGTCACCGACCGTTCGATGATCTGGAACTCCGATCTCGTCGAAACGCTGGAGCTTTACAACCTGATGGCCTGCGCAATCACCACGGTCTACGGCGCGGAAGCGCGCAAGGAAAGCCGCGGCGCCCATGCGCGTGAGGACTATGCCGAGGGGCCGCTTTCCGGTCGCGACGACGAGAACTGGCGCAAGCACACGCTCTCCTGGGTCAGCGAGGCCGGCGAGGTGAAACTCGACTACCGCCCGGTTCATCAGGACCTGATTGCCGAGGGCATCGACATCAAGAAGATCGCGCCGAAAGCCCGCGTGTACTGATCGAGAGGAAAAGGAAATGGCTGATTTAGTTCTTCCAAAGAACTCGAGGATCAAGAAGGGCAAGACCTGGCCGAAACCGGACGGGGCATCCAATCTGCGCGAGTTTAAGATTTATCGCTGGAACCCGGATGACGGCGAAAATCCGAGCATCGATACCTATTATATCGATCTCGACGATTGCGGGCCGATGGTTCTCGATGCACTGCTGTACATCAAGAACAATATCGACCCGACGCTGACGCTGCGCCGCTCCTGTCGCGAGGGCATCTGCGGTTCCTGCGCGATGAATATCGACGGCACCAATACGCTCGCCTGCACCAAGGGCATGGACGAGATCAAGGGTGCGGTGAAGATCTATCCGCTGCCGCACATGCCGGTGGTCAAGGATCTGGTTCCGGATCTCAACGTCTTCTATGCGCAGCACCGCTCCATCGAGCCCTGGCTGAAGACGGTTTCGCCGCCGCCGGCCAAGGAATGGAAGCAGAGCCATGAGGACCGGACCAAGCTGGACGGGCTTTACGAGTGCATCCTGTGCGCCTGCTGCTCGACCTCCTGTCCCTCCTACTGGTGGAACGGCGAGCGCTATCTCGGCCCGGCCGTGCTGCTGCAGGCCTATCGCTGGCTGATGGACAGCCGCGACGAAGCCACCGGCGAGCGGCTCGACAATCTGGAAGATCCCTTCCGGCTTTATCGCTGCCACACGATCATGAACTGCACCCAGGCCTGTCCGAAGGGGCTGAACCCGGCCAAGGCAATCGCCGGCATCAAGAAGATGATGGTCGAACGTGCGGTCTGATAACCGTTTTGGTCTGCGGGAAACAGCCACGGAAGCGGGTCTTTTCGTCCCGGCCTCTTGCGGCCTTGCGAAAACGCACGATATGATCGCTGTCAATCGTAAATGGCCGAGGACGAACGGGAGTTTCGAATAGATGGTTCAAAAGGTTCTGATCGCAACAGCGGTTGCCTCGGTTCTGGCGCTCAGCGCCTGCCAGCGGACGAGTTATTATCAAAATCAGCCCGCACCGCAGCCGCAGCCCTTGACGCCGGCGCCCGCCGGGCAGGTGCAAAGTGGCAATCTGCCGCCGCCGGGTGGCCAGCAGGGCACCTATAATTCCGGGACCTATCAGTCCGGGCAGGCGCCGGCCAATACCGCGAATTCCGGTAATACCGGCCAGTTCCCGGCAGCGCCCGGCGCACCGACAGGCGGTGGCGGCATGGGCAATGTCGCCGCGCCGGCCGGCGCGATGCCTCTGTCCAATTCCGCGCTGGTTGGCAGCTGGAAGGTCAATGAAGGCGGTGTCCAGTGCGACATGTTCCTGACGCTCACCAATCTCGGTGACGGTCTTCGCGGCGGCACCCGCGGCTGCACCGGCGGTCTTTCCCAGATGAAGTCCTGGGGCATCAACGGCGATCAGGTCGTGCTGAATGATGCCAATGGCTACGCGATCGCCCGGCTTTACAAGACAGCCGACAATCGCATTGAAGGCCAGGGCAGTGCCGGCCAGCAGGTCGTCCTCAGCCGCTAAATCCGAAAATCTTCAAGGGCTCGTCTAGGACGGGCCCTTTCCCGTTTCTGATTCCTCGGATAAAGCCGTGTCAGGCTTTCAGCCGCGATTTCCCGCGGCATATCCCTATTTTATCCGGAAATATTTCATGGCCGCGACGTCCGTTACCCAACGTCTTGAGACGATGACCGATGAAGGCACACTCAAGGCTGATCCCGCGCAATTTGCCGTCGCAGGTGCGCTTGACCGTGTTCTGGAGGCGCTGGCCGATGTGAAGCCGGCCGGAAAGGGCAGCGGCAAACTGTCACGGCTGTTCGGGCGTTCGCGCCGTTCCGACGGGCCGCTGGCGGAGGGGCTCTATATCTACGGCAGTGTCGGTCGCGGCAAGACCATGCTGATGGACATGTTCTTCGAGGCCGCGCCGATTGCCGACAAGCGCCGCGCCCATTTTCATGCCTTCATGGCTGATGTTCAGGAACGGATAAGCCAGCACCGGCGCAGACTGAAGGCCGGTGAGGTGAAGGAGGCCGACCCGATCGGGCCGGTTGCCGAGCAGATCATCGGCGAAAACCGGCTGCTGTGCTTTGATGAGTTCACGGTCACGGACATCGCCGATGCGATGATCCTGTCGCGCCTGTTTTCCGCTCTGTTCGAACGCGGCTGCGTCTTGGTGGCGACCTCGAATGTGGCGCCGGACGATCTTTACAAGGATGGGCTCAATCGTGGCCTGTTCCTGCCGTTTATCAAGACGCTGAAGGAAAATGTCACGGTAACGACACTCGATTCCGATACCGATTATCGCATGGAAAAGTTCGAGGGGCGGCCGGTCTACCTCACGCCGCTCAACGCGGAAACGCGGCAGAAAATGGATGAGACCTGGAAGGTGGCGACGGGCGGTGCAGCAGGCAAACCGGAAGAAATCGAGCTGCGCGGACGCAAGCTGCATGTGCCGCAGGCAAGCGGCAGCTTTGCGCGGTTTACCTTTGACGATCTGTGCAAGAAGCCGCTGGGCGCTGCCGACTACATGGCCATCACGGACCGGTTCAGCACCGTGTTCATTGATGAGGTGCCGGTGCTAGCGGCGGGGCAACGCAATGAAATCAAACGCTTTATCATTCTCGTCGATACGCTCTACGACCGGACGATCCGCACGGTGATTTCCGCAGAAACCCTGCCGGAGGAACTTCTGGTTGAGCGGCAGGGGCGAGAGGGGTTTGAATTCGAGCGCACGGCTTCACGACTTTTTGAAATGCGCAGTACCGATTACCTGGCCGCCCACAGGGAGAAATGGGCAAAATAAGGGCAGGCTTTCGGTATTATTTGACGTATACGTAAAGTAATTCGTATCTAACCGATTGAAAATATTGAGGGTGGAAAAACCGGTTGAAAATTGGCGCGTTTGCCGATATCCCAACATCGTCATGGGCACGGTTTTGACCATCGTCCAGAAATGAGTTTTCAGAGGATACATTCATGGCGCGCAATAAAATCGCATTGATCGGTTCAGGCATGATCGGGGGGACGCTCGCGCATCTGGCGGGTTTGAAGGAGCTGGGCGATGTCGTTCTGTTCGATATCGCGGACGGTCTGCCGCAGGGCAAGGCGCTGGACATCGCGGAATCGTCGCCGGTCGATGGTTTTGATGCAAAGCTTTCGGGCGCTTCCGACTATTCGGCTATCGAAGGTGCGGATGTCTGCATCGTCACCGCCGGTGTCCCGCGCAAGCCGGGCATGAGCCGTGATGATCTTCTCGGCATCAATCTCAAGGTCATGGAAGCTGTTGGCGAGGGCATCAAGAAATATGCCCCGAACGCCTTCGTGATCTGCATCACCAACCCGCTCGACGCCATGGTATGGGCGCTGCAGAAGTTCTCCGGCCTGCCTGCTGAAAAGGTTGTCGGCATGGCCGGCGTGCTCGACTCGGCCCGTTTCCGCTACTTCCTCGCCGAGGAATTCAACGTTTCCGTCGAAGATGTCACCGCCTTCGTTCTGGGCGGCCACGGCGACACCATGGTGCCGGTCGCGCAGTATTCGACCGTTGCCGGCATTCCGCTGCCCGATCTGGTCAAGATGGGCTGGACCACCCAGGAAAAGCTCGACGCCATCATCGATCGCACCCGCAAGGGCGGCGGCGAGATCGTTGCGCTTCTGAAGAACGGCTCGGCCTATTACGCCCCGGCAGCCTCCGCCATTGCCATGGCCGAAAGCTACCTGAAGGACAAGAAGCGCGTTCTGCCGGCTGCTGCGCTGCTGACCGGCCAGTATGGTGTTGACGGCATGTATGTCGGCGTGCCGATCGTCATCGGTGAAGGCGGCGTTGAACGCGTTGTCGAGATTGACCTCAAGGGCGAAGACAAGGCCGGCTTCGAAAAGTCGGTGGACGCCGTCAAGGGTCTTTGCGACGCCTGCAAGGACATCGCCCCCGCTCTGAAATAAGCCGCTTTCTTTAAAAAGGACGGATATCCGCATGAATATTCATGAATACCAGGCCAAGGCTCTTCTCAAGAGCTATGGCGCGCCGGTTGCCGATGGCGTTGCCATCCTGAGCGCCGATGAGGTCGAGGCCGCGGTCGGCAAGCTTCCCGGTCCGCTTTACGTGGTCAAGAGCCAGATCCACGCCGGCGGGCGCGGCAAGGGCAAGTTCAAGGAACTGCCGGCAGACGCCAAGGGCGGCGTGCGGCTGGCCAAGTCGGCCGACGAGGTCAAGGCTTTCGTCAACGAGATGCTCGGCAACACGCTGGTGACCAAGCAGACCGGCCCGGCCGGCAAGCAGGTCAACCGCCTCTACATCGAAGACGGCGCCGATATCGACCGCGAACTCTACTGCTCGCTGCTGGTCGACCGTGCGGTCGGTCAGGTTGCTTTCGTGGTTTCCACCGAAGGCGGCATGGACATCGAAACGGTGGCGGAAGAAACCCCGGACAAGATCGTTACCGTGGCGATCGATCCGGAAACCGGCGTCACCGCTTCGAATGTCCGGACGCTGTGCGAAGCGCTGAAGCTTGAGGGCGATGCGGTTGCCGATGCCGAGCGTCTGTTCCCGATCCTCTACAAGGCCTTTGTTGAAAAGGACATGAGCCTTCTCGAGATCAACCCGCTGATCGTCATGGAAAACGGCCATCTGCGCGTGCTCGATGCCAAGGTGTCGTTTGACGGCAATGCGCTGTTCCGCCACGACGATGTCCGCGAACTGCGCGACACGACGGAAGAAGACGCCAAGGAAATCGAAGCGTCGAAATATGACCTCGCCTATGTGGCGCTGGACGGCAATATCGGCTGCATGGTCAATGGTGCCGGTCTTGCCATGGCGACGATGGACATCATCAAGCTTTACGGCGCAGAGCCGGCCAACTTCCTCGACGTCGGCGGCGGCGCTTCGAAGGAAAAGGTCACGGCGGCCTTCAAGATCATCACTGCCGATCCGGCTGTGAAGGGTATTCTGGTCAACATCTTCGGCGGCATCATGCGTTGCGACGTGATCGCCGAAGGCGTGATCGCGGCCGTCAAGGAAGTCGGCCTCAAGGTGCCGCTGGTTGTTCGCCTGGAAGGCACCAATGTCGACCTCGGCAAGAAGATCATCGACGAATCCGGTCTGAATGTCATCTCCGCCGACGATCTCGACGACGCGGCGCAGAAAATCGTTGCGGCCGTGAAGGAGGCCTGAGTATCCATGTCCATTCTGGTCAATAAAGACACCAAGGTTCTGGTTCAGGGCCTCACCGGCAAGACCGGCACCTTCCACACCGAGCAGGCGCTGGCCTATTACGGCACCAAGATGGTCGGCGGTATTCACCCGAAGAAGGGTGGAACCGAGTGGTCCTCCGGCGTCGACGGCACCAATCTGCCGATCTTCGCTTCCGTTGCCGAAGGCAAGGAAAAGACCGGCGCCGATGCATCCGTGATCTACGTTCCGCCGGCAGGCGCGGGCGCTGCGATCCTGGAAGCCATTGATGCCGAAATTCCGCTGATCGTGTGCATCACCGAAGGCATTCCGGTGGCCGATATGGTCAAGGTCAAGGCGAAGCTCGACAAGTCGAAGTCGCGGCTGATCGGCCCGAACTGCCCCGGCGTTCTGACCCCTGAAGAATGCAAGATCGGCATCATGCCGGGCTCGATCTTCAAGAAGGGCTCCGTCGGCGTTCTGTCGCGCTCGGGCACGCTCACCTATGAAGCCGTGTTCCAGACCACCAATGAGGGCCTCGGCCAGACCACGGCTGTCGGCATTGGCGGCGATCCGGTCAAGGGCACCGAGTTCATCGACATGCTGGAAATGTTCCTGGCGGACGATGCCACCGAATCCATCATCATGATCGGTGAAATCGGCGGTTCGGCTGAAGAAGAAGCCGCCCAGTTCCTCAAGGACGAGGCCAAAAAGGGCCGCAAGAAGCCGATGGTTGGCTTCATCGCGGGTCGTACGGCGCCTCCCGGACGCACCATGGGCCACGCCGGCGCCGTGATTTCCGGCGGCAAGGGCGGTGCTGAAGACAAGATCGAGGCAATGGAATCGGCCGGCATCAAGGTGTCGCCGTCCCCGGCGCGTCTCGGCAAGACGCTGGTTGACGTCCTGAAGGGCTGAACCACTTAATAAACTATGCGTGACGGCCTTTCTTGAACGGCCGTCACGAATTTACCGTTTTTGTGGCGGTTTCACCGTGACGAGAATGGTGTTTCATCGGATGGTCCGGCTGAAAAAGCCGGTTTCGTCGTTTCAAGCGGGAGGCGGGCTTCGGTCCGCGCGGTGCATATGTCCAGGCAAGAAGCCAACGAACAATTTCTTCTGACCTCGTTTCTCGATGGCGCCAATGCGACCTATATCGAGCATCTGTACGCGGCCTATGAAGAAAACCCCAATGCCGTCTCTGAAGAGTGGCGCGATTTCTTCAAGGCGCTTGGCGACGATCCGGATGCCGTGCGCAAGGCCGCCGAAGGTGCGTCCTGGAAAAAGGACAACTGGCCGCAGAAACCCAATGACGACCTGACGGCCGCTCTTGACGGCAACTGGGCCGATGTCGAACAGGTGGTCGAGAAGAAGCTGCGCGGCAAGGCGGCAGCCGAAGGCGCTGCGGTTTCCAACGAGGACGTGCTGCGCTCGACCCGCGATTCCGTCCGCGCGCTGATGATGATCCGCGCCTTCCGCATGCGCGGCCATCTGCATGCCCATCTTGACCCGCTCGGTCTCGCCGGCATGGCGGATGACGATTACAACGAGCTGTCGCCCAAGGCCTATGGCTTTACCGAGGCCGATTACGGCCGCCGTATCTTCCTCGACAATGTTCTGGGGCTGGAATACGCCACTATCCCGGAAATGCTCGACATCCTGACGCGTACCTATTGCACCACGCTCGGCGTCGAGTTCATGCATATTTCCAACCCGGAAGAAAAGTCCTGGATTCAGGAGCGGATCGAGGGACCGGAAAAGAGCATCACCTTCACCGAGAACGGCAAGAAGGCGATCCTGCAGAAGCTGGTCGAGGCCGAGGGCTTCGAAAAGTTTCTCGACACCAAATACAAGGGCACCAAGCGTTTCGGCCTCGACGGTGCGGAATCGCTGATCCCGGCGATGGAACAGATCATCAAGCGCGGCGGATCGCTGGGCCTGAAGGAAATCGTGCTCGGCATGCCGCATCGCGGCCGCCTCAACGTTTTGTCCCAGGTGATGGCCAAGACCCACCGCGCCATCTTCCACGAATTCAAGGGCGGTTCGTTCAAGCCTGACGATGTCGAAGGTTCGGGCGATGTGAAATACCACCTCGGCGCCTCCTCCGACCGCGAATTCGACGGCAACAATGTCCATCTGTCGCTGACGGCAAACCCCTCGCATCTGGAAATCGTCGATCCGGTGGTCATGGGCAAGGCCCGCGCCAAGCAGGATATCATCGCGACCCGCCGCGAGGGCGAGATTGTGCCGCTCGACGAACGCTCCAAGGTCATGCCGCTGCTGCTGCATGGCGATGCCGCCTTTGCCGGCCAGGGCGTGGTTGCCGAAATTCTCGGCCTGTCCGGCCTGCGCGGCCACCGCGTTGCCGGCACGGTGCATTTCATCGTCAACAACCAGATCGGTTTCACCACCAATCCGGCGTTCTCGCGCTCCTCGCCCTATCCGTCGGATGTGGCCAAGATGATCGAAGCGCCGATCTTCCACGTCAATGGCGACGACCCGGAAGCCGTGGTCTATGCGGCCAAGATCGCGACCGAGTTTAGGATGAAGTTCCACAAGCCGGTCGTTATCGACATGTTCTGCTACCGTCGCTTCGGCCATAACGAAGGCGACGAGCCGGCGTTCACCCAGCCGAAGATGTACAAGGTCATCCGCGGCCACGAGACCGTCACCAAGCTCTATGCCGACCGGCTGATCAAGGAAGGCCTGATCACCAAGGAAGAATTCGACGGCATGCTGGCCGACTGGAAGAGCTTCCTGGAGCAGGAATTCGAGGCCGGCTCCTCCTACAAGCCCAACAAGGCCGACTGGCTGGATGGCGAATGGTCGGGGCTGCGGGCTGCCGACAACGCCGATGAGCTGCGCCGCGGCAAGACCTCGGTGCCGATGAAGACGCTGAAGGAAGTCGGCAAGAAGCTGACGGAAGTGCCGGAAGGCTTCAACGTTCACCGCACGGTCAAGCGTTTCCTCGACAACCGCGCCAAGATGATGGAGACCGGCGAGGGCATCGACTGGGCCATGGCCGAGGCGCTGGCCTTCGGGTCGCTCGCCTATGAAGGGTTCAAGGTTCGCCTGTCCGGTCAGGATGTCGAGCGTGGCACCTTCTCGCAGCGCCATTCGGTGCTCTACGATCAGGAGACCGAGGAACGCTACCTGCCGCTGCAGAATATCCGCTCCGGCCAGGGTCGCTACGAGGTCATCAACTCGATGTTGTCGGAAGAAGCCGTGCTTGGCTTCGAATACGGCTATTCGCTGGCCCGTCCCAACGCGCTGACGCTCTGGGAAGCGCAGTTTGGCGATTTCGCCAATGGCGCCCAGGTGGTGTTCGACCAGTTCATCTCCTCGGGCGAACGCAAATGGCTGCGCATGTCCGGTCTCGTCTGCCTGCTGCCGCACGGCTATGAGGGGCAGGGACCGGAGCATTCCTCGGCCCGTCTGGAGCGCTGGCTGCAGATGTGTGCGGAAGACAACATGCAGGTCGCAAACTGCACCACGCCGGCGAACTATTTCCACATTCTGCGCCGCCAGTTGAAGCGCGACTTCCGCAAGCCGCTGATCCTGATGACGCCGAAGTCGCTGCTGCGCCACAAGCGCGCCCAGTCCACGCTTTCGGAAATGGCCGGCGAAACCGCCTTCCACCGTCTGCTCTGGGATGATGCCGTCGAGCACGATACGCCGATCAAGCTGGTCAGGGATTCCAAGATCCGCCGCGTCGTCCTGTGCTCGGGCAAGGTCTATTACGACCTGTTCGAGGAACGCGAAAAGCGCGGGATCAACGATATTTACCTGCTGCGCGTCGAACAGCTCTATCCGTTCCCGGCCAAGGCGCTGATCAACATGCTTTCGCGCTTCAAGAACGCGGAAATGGTCTGGTGCCAGGAAGAACCGAAGAATATGGGTGCATGGTCGTTCATCGAGCCCTATCTGGAGTGGGTGCTGACGCATATCGATGCCAAGCATTCGCGGGTTCGCTATGCCGGACGTGCCGCAGCCGCTTCGACGGCGACGGGGCTGATGTCGCGCCACCAGGCTCAGCTTGCCGCCTTCCTCGACGACGCGCTCGGCGAATGAAACCAACAGAAGCGCGCCGGACCTTGACGCCCGGCGCGCAACGACCGCTTAAAAGGCGATCCGGACACAAAGTTTATCAATATCGGGACTTTTGACATGGCCACTGAAATCCGCGTTCCCACTTTGGGTGAATCCGTTACCGAGGCAACGGTCGGCACCTGGTACAAGAAGGTCGGCGACGCTATCGCCGCCGATGAGCCGATTGTCGAACTGGAAACCGACAAGGTGACCATCGAGGTCCCGGCCCCGGCTGCCGGCACGCTTTCCGAAATCGTCGCCGGCGAAGGCGAGACCGTCGAGCTCGACGCGCTGCTCGGCCAGATCGCCGAGGGCGACGCCCCGGCTGCGGGCGGTGGCGAAAAGGAAGAACCCAAGGCCGAAGCGCCGAAGGAAGAAGCGCCGAAAGCCGAAGAACCGGCTGCAAAATCCGGCTCCGACATGCCGGCAGCGCCGTCTGCTGCCAAGATGATGGAAGAAAAGAACATCTCCGCCGATCAGGTGGAAGGTTCGGGCAAGCGCGGCCAGGTGCTGAAGGGCGATGTCATCGCCGCTGCCGCCAAGGGCACGTCCGCTCCGGCCGCCGAACCGGCCAAGGCCCCGCAGCGCGCGCCGTCCAAGGTTGAGGACGCCGATCGCGAAGAGCGCGTCAAGATGACCCGCCTGCGCCAGACCATCGCCAAGCGGCTGAAGGATGCGCAGAACACGGCGGCCATGCTGACCACCTATAACGAGGTGGACATGACGGCCGTGATGGAGCTGCGGTCGAAATACAAGGACCTGTTCCTGAAGAAGCACGACGTCAAGCTGGGCTTCATGGGCTTCTTCACCAAGGCTGTCTGTCATGCCCTGAAGGAAATTCCGGCGGTCAACGCCGAAATCGACGGCACGGACATCATCTACAAGAAGTTCTGCCACATCGGCATGGCCGTTGGCACCGACAAGGGCCTCGTCGTTCCGGTCGTGCGCGATGCCGACCAGATGTCGATTGCCGAGATTGAAGCCGAGATTGCCCGTCTTGCCAAGGCGGCGCGCGGCGGTCAGCTTTCCATGGCCGACATGCAGGGCGGCACCTTCACCATCACCAATGGCGGTGTCTACGGCTCGCTGATGTCGTCGCCGATCCTGAATGCGCCGCAGTCGGGCATTCTCGGCATGCACAAGATCCAGGAACGCCCGATGGCGATCGGCGGTCAGGTGGTCATTCGCCCGATGATGTATCTTGCGCTTTCCTACGACCATCGTATGGTCGACGGTCAGGAGGCCGTAACCTTCCTGGTCCGCGTCAAGGAAACGCTTGAGGATCCGGAACGTCTGGTTCTCGATCTCTGATCATCCGCTAAAGGGGGCAGGACCATGAGCATCGCGTTTTTCATAACCGCATTGATTGTGGTCCTGGTTCCCGGTACCGGCGTTGTCTATACGCTGGCGACCGGCCTGTCTTCAGGCCGGCGCGCATCTGTTGCGGCGGCCGTCGGCTGCACATTTGGTATCGTCCCGGCCATTCTGGCTTCGGTTTTCGGGCTGGCGGCGTTGTTTCACACCAGTGCGGTCCTGTTCCAGACGGTCAAGTTCGCCGGTGTCGCCTATCTGCTTTATCTCGCCTGGCAGGTGCTGAAGGAACACGGCACGCTGTCGATTTCCGCCGAGCCGCGGGCGAAACGCTCGACGCTCGCGATCGTGCGAGACGGCTTTCTGCTGAACATCCTCAATCCCAAACTGTCCGTGTTTTTCCTGGCCTTCCTGCCGCAATTCGTCGATCCCGCCGCCGGTCATGCCGTTTTCCAGATGCTGATGCTTTCGGGGATCTTCATGCTGATGACGCTGGTCGTCTTTGTCATCTACGGCCAGTTCGCGGCGCTGATGCGCGACCGTGTGTTTTCCAGTGAACGGGCAATGGCCTGGATGCGCCGCTCGGTCGCCATGGCCTTTGCCGGCTTCGGCCTGAAGCTGGCGCTCAGCAGACAATAAAACGTGGACAGGCGGAGCAGCATATCGTGAATCATCAATATCTGGTCGAACTGGCATCCCTCATGGCGATTTTTTCCTTCGCCATCGTTGCCCCCGGGGCTGACACCGCCATGGTTATCCGGCAGGCGCTGGTGCATGGGCGACGTTCGGCGATACTGAGCAGTTTCGGCATCGGCACCTCGCTGATGTTTCATGTCAGCTACACGATCCTCGGGCTTGGTCTCATCATCTCGCAGTCGATCATGCTGTTTAACGTCATCAAGTGGATGGGCGCTGCCTATCTGATCTATCTCGGCATCCAGTCGTTCCGCTCCGGCAAGGCCAATGTCTCGCCCGTTGCGGAAACCGCGGTGACGGCGAGGCAGGGGGCGGCGAAGGCCTTTTCGCTCGGTTTTCTCGCCAATGCGCTGAACCCGAAACCGGTACTGTTCTTCCTGTCGATATTCTCAACCGTGGTCAGCCACGAAACCCCGGCGGGCGTGAAGTTCGGCTACGGCCTCGTCATGGCCACCTGCCTGATTGCATGGTTCGTCGGCGTATCACTGTTTTTGACCATGCCCACCATGCGCCATGCGTTTGAAAAGGCGAGTGTGTGGATCAACCGCGCCAGCGGCGCGGTGTTCATCGCTTTCGGCCTAAAACTGGCAACCGAAAAGGCGGGCTGAGCGGCCCCTGAAGAAACAAACCGGCCCCTCGGCCCGTACCCATCACGGTCATATGCGCCCATCCTTCGCACCGGCCATGACCGCACAAAAGAGAAGGAAATCTGATGTCCTATGATCTTATCGTAATCGGTTCCGGCCCCGGCGGCTATGTCTGCGCGGTCAAGGCCTCGCAGCTCGGCATGAAGGTCGCTGTCGTTGAAAAGCGCGCGACCTATGGCGGCACCTGCCTCAATGTCGGCTGTATTCCGTCCAAGGCGCTGCTGCATGCTTCCGAACAGTATGCCCACGCCGCCCATGGCATGGAAAGCCTCGGCGTGAAGCTTTCCGGCGTCGAACTCGATCACGACAAGCTGCTGGCCCACAAGGATGCGGTGGTGAAGTCGAATGTCGAAGGCGTTGCCTTCCTGTTCAAGAAGAACAAGATCGACGGTTTTCAGGGCACCGGCAAGGTCGTTTCCGCCGGCAAGGTGCAGGTGACGAAGGAAGACGGCTCCACCGAGGATCTGGAAGCCAAGAACATCGTGATTGCCACCGGTTCGGATGTTGCCGGCATTCCCGGCGTCGATGTTGCCATTGACGAGGAAACCATCGTCTCCTCCACCGGAGCGATTGCGCTGAAGAAGGTGCCGGAAAAGATGATCGTTGTCGGCGGCGGCGTTATCGGGCTGGAACTGGGCTCGGTCTGGTCACGGCTGGGCGCCAAGGTCACGGTCGTGGAATTCCTCGACAAGATCCTCGGCACCATGGATGGCGAAGTTTCCAAACAGACCCAGAAGCTGCTCGCCAAGCAGGGCCTTGATTTCAAGCTGTCGGCCAAGGTCACGGCCGTTGAAAAGGGCAAGAAGGGCGCGAAGGTGACCTTCGAGCCGGTCAAGGGCGGCGATGCGGAAACGCTGGACGCCGATATCGTGCTGATTTCGACGGGCCGCAAGCCCTATACCGAAGGTCTTGGCCTCGAAGACGCCGGCGTCAAGCTCGACGAGCGTGGCCGGGTCGAGATCGACGGCCATTTCAAGACCAATGTCGAGGGCATTTATGCCATCGGCGATGTGGTCAAGGGCCCGATGCTGGCGCACAAGGCCGAAGACGAGGGCGTGGCGCTGGCCGAAATCCTCGCCGGTCAGGCCGGTCATGTGAATTACGACGTGATCCCGAGCGTCGTCTACACCCAGCCGGAAGTCGCCTCCGTCGGCAAGACCGAGGAAGAGCTGAAGAAGGACGGCGTCGCCTATAATGTCGGCAAGTTTCCGTTCATGGCCAATGGCCGGGCTCGCGCCATGGAAACCACCGATGGTTTCGTCAAGGTGCTGGCCGACAAGGAAACCGACCGCGTGCTCGGCGTTCACATCGTCGGCTTCGGCGCTGGCGAAATGATCCAGGAAGCGTCGGTGCTGATGGAATTCGGTGGTTCGTCGGAAGACCTCGGCCGCACCTGCCACGCACACCCGACCATGTCGGAAGCGGTCAAGGAGGCCGCCATGGCGGCATTCTTCAAGCCGATCCACATGTAAGACCGGTTGCTCCTGGAGCCATTCCGGAAAATTGGATGCGGCCTCCTCGCGGGGCCGCATTTTTTGTTGGTAACAATACTGGCCCTGTCTCAGTCCCCGAACATGATCCCTTGGGATAGGCTGTCGAGGGGCGGTAATGCGCCGTGGGGCGTGGCCGCCGTCACAACGATGCCAATTGCGTTTCCCGTAAATCTGAATTCAGAAAAATATAATATTTACAGTAATTTAATGTATTCATTACCAAGAATTGAGTATCGTTTCCGCCATCGCTGGGCGTAAAATGGGAATGGAAAGGGATGATCCTTTCCGGTTTCAAAAGAACACTGAAAACATCCCAAGGACCAATCCGATGAAAAAACTAATCGCGCTTTCGCTTGCGACCCTGATGGTGGGTGCAGGCGCTGCCTTTGCCGGCGAACCGCTCAATCCGGCGATGTACGGCCCGAAGATCACCGCTGCCGACAGGGATATTGCCCAGCTTGCCCAGCCCGGCGATATCTTCTCCACCAGTGTCCACAACGGTGCCAACTGGCATGCGGTCAAGACCTTCAAGGTCCGTCCCGACGGTTCGCCCGAACTGATCAGCTTCAGCTACGACAATAACGCCTGATCGCGTTTTTCCCGCAGGTCCCGCTTTGTCGGCGGGGCCTGTTCTGCCCGCTGGACCGATCAGGCGCGCGGATGCGCCTTGTCGTAGATCTCCAGAAGCCGTCCGGTGTCGACGCCGGTATAGACCTGTGTGGTCGACAGGCTGGCATGGCCCAGCAATTCCTGAATGGTTCTGAGGTCGCCGCCGGCGGCCAGCAGATGCGTTGCGAAGGAATGGCGCAGCGCATGGGGCGTGGCCTTGTCCGATAGGCCGAGCGCGCCGCGCATTGCCTGCATTTCCCGCTGTATGATCGCCGGCTGCAGCGTCTTGCCGCGCAGGCCCCGGAAAAGCGGCTTGGCTGCGTCCAGATGGTGGGGGCAGAGCGCGATATAGTGCCGCACCGCCGCAAGAGCTGCCGGCAGCAGCGGCACGATGCGGGTCTTGTTGCCCTTGCCGGTAATTCTGAGGCTTGTCGGCTCACCGGCAAAATCGCCCGGTGTCAGCCCGATGGCTTCCGAAATGCGCAATCCGCAGCCGTAAAGCAGACAGAAGACGGCCGCATTGCGTGCGGCGATCCATGGTTCTTCCGCCAATTGAGCATCATTGCCCGAGACGGCGAGCGCTTCCTCGGCGCTCAGCGGTTTGGGCAGGGATTTCGGTTGCTTCGGCGCCCGCATGGCCCGCACGCCGGCGGCATTGGCCAGGCCGCGTTTTTCCAGCCAGCGCAGAAACGAGCGAATGCCGGCCAGATCGCGGCCGAGCGTGCGCGCGCCGGCACCCTCGCGACGCCGGAAGGCGAGATAGGCACGCACATCGGCAGGACGCAGCGAATCAATGTCGTCAAGCCGGACCGGCCGTGCGATATGGCCGCACAGAAAGGCGAGGAATTGCCGCGTATCGCGTTCGTATGCCTCCGCCGTCTTGGCTGAAAGCCGGCGTTCGCCGGCCAGTGCCTGCAGCCACTCTTGACGCAATGCAAGCAATGTATCATCAGCAGGCACCAGTATTTCGCTCATGGGGTCACCGTCCAAGGAACTTCTTGCCGCGACGCGATTTTACAGTAAATTGGGTTACAAAAACGCTAAGGGTTCCGGGAGGTGTCATTGTCTTTTCATACGGAATTGCGATATAGGCCGCTCGGCAAAAGCAGGAATTTATATGGCGCGTCGTGATTCATCATCCGCTCTGGCGCAGTTTGCTGAGGCTGTGGCGCTTGTATCGCAAGGGCAGCCGGGGCACATCGTCGATACGCTGATCGCCGAGCGCGGCCAGAAGATTGTCCACAATCCGTTCTGGCCGGTCATGCGGCCGTTTCTGCATCTGCTTCTCGGATACGGGAAGGCGATCGATTTCGCCAATGACATCCAGTCCATGGATGGTTACCAGGTTTTCCAGTACATCTCCGAGCGGTTGACACTCGATATCAATTGCATTCGCGGTGAGCGCATCCCTGAAAAGGGCGGCTTCGTCATGGTTTCGAATCATCCGACCGGCATTGCCGACGGTGTCGCCGTGTTCGATCTTCTGAAGGAACGCCGTCCCGACATGATGTTCTTCGCCAACCGGGACGCCGTGCGCGTCAACCCGCGTCTGGTCGAGATGATCATTCCGGTTGAATGGCGCGAAGAGTTCAAGAGCAAGCTCAAGGCGCGCGAAACCCTGCAGGTCACCAACAATGCCATCAGGGAAGAAAAGGCGATGGTGCTGTTTCCCTCGGGGCGCATCGCCTATTGGGCCGACGGCAAGCTGAATGAACGCCCATGGAAGACCTCGGCCATCGGTTTTGCCCGCAAATACGATCTGCCGATCCTGCCGGTGCACCTGAAGGCGCGCAATTCCGGCCTGTTCTACTGGTTCGCCAAGTGGTCGACCGAACTGCGCGACATGACGGTCTTCCACGAACTTCTGAACAAGCAGGGCGATCGATTCGACTTCACCATCGGTAACATGATCATGCCCGATCAATTGCAGGGCGCGCCGGCGGATGTGACCGCTGCTCTTGAGCACCATACCGTGCATGCACTGGCCGATGATCCCGATGCCGCCTTTGTTCTGGAAAACGGCAAGTCGGCTTCGGTGGTGTCGGACGCCTCTTGAATTCTGCACTTCACTTTAAAGGATGCGGCAGGCAAGCTTGCCAGCCATGACCCGAGATTCGCTCGACCTTTTCGGAAAACCGATTGATCCTGCCGTGATGCGCAGCGTGCCTGTGATGGTGCCGCTGCCCGTGGCAGGACCATATTCCTATGCTGTTCCCGAAGGCATGGCGGTGATGCCCGGCTCCGTGGTGCAGGTGCCCGTCGGCCCCCGCAAGGTGATCGGCATTGTCTGGGATGAAGCGTCAGGCGACACGGTCGATCCGAAGAAGCTGCGGCCGATCGAGCACGTCTTCGACTGCCCGCCGGTTGCCGATGACATGCGTCGGTTCATTGCCTGGATGTCGGCCTACACGCTGTCGCCGCCGGGGCTTGTGGCGCGCATGGCCGTGCGCGCGCCGGCAGCGCTTGAGCCGGAACCGATGATCGAGGGGCTGACGCTGACGGGCACCGTGCCGGAGCGGATGACGCCTGCCAGAAAACGGGTGCTGGAACTGGCCGAAGACGGTGCGGGGTGGACGCGGCTCGGTCTGGCGCGCGCGGCAGGCGTGAGCTCCAGCGTGGTCGAAACCATGATGAAACAGGGCGTGTTCGACACCGTTTTCATGCCGCCGCCACCGGCGTTCGGCACGCCCGATCCCGACTATGCGCCGCCCGACCTGTCACCCGACCAGGCGGCAGCGGCCGACGATCTGCGTGCAGCCGTTGCGGCCGATCGTTTTCATGTGACGCTGATTGACGGCGTGACCGGTTCCGGCAAGACGGAAGTCTATTTCGAGGCCGTGGCCGAAACCCTTGCCAAGGGCAAGCAGGTGCTGATCCTTCTGCCGGAAATCGCGCTCACCGCCAGTTTCCTCGACCGGTTCGAGGCGCGTTTCGGCACACGTCCGGGCGAATGGCATTCCGATCTCGCCCCGCGCATGCGCGAAAAGGTCTGGCGGCAGACGGCCGAAGGGGCTGTCCGCGTCGTCGCCGGTGCCCGTTCGTCGCTGTTCCTGCCCTTCGAGGACCTCGGCCTGATCGTGGTCGATGAGGAACACGATACCGCCTACAAGCAGGAAGACCGGGTGTTCTACAATGCCCGTGATATGGCGGTGGTGCGCGCCCGCATCGGCGGATTTCCGGCCGTTCTCGCTTCGGCCACGCCGTCTGTGGAAAGCCAGGTCAATGCGCTGGCCGGGCGGTATCAGCGCATCCATCTGCCGGGCCGCTTTGCCGAAGCGGCGTTGCCAAGCTTGAAGACGGTCGACCTCAGGCGCGATCCGCCGAAGCGCGGCGGGTTTCTGTCGCCGATGTTGCTGTCGGAGATCGACAAGACCGTCGGGCGCGGTGAACAGGCGCTGTTGTTCCTGAACCGTCGCGGCTATGCGCCGTTGACGCTCTGCCGGGTCTGCGGTCATCGCTTCCAGTGCCCCAATTGTTCAAGCTGGCTGGTTGAACACCGGTTTCGCGGGCGGCTGATGTGCCATCACTGCGGCCATGCCGAGCCGGTGCCGGAGGCCTGCCCCGAATGCGGAACGCTCGATCATCTCGTGGCCTGCGGGCCGGGGGTGGAGCGGATCGCCGAGGAGGTCGAGCAGCATTTCCCGGAAAAGCGCACGATCATCCTGTCATCGGACATGGCCGGCGGCGTCAAGCGGTTGCGGCTCGAGCTGGAGGCAGTTGCCAATGGCGAGGCGGACATCATCATCGGCACGCAACTGGTGGCCAAGGGGCATAATTTTCCGCTGATGACGCTTGTCGGCGTGGTCGATGCCGATATCGGCCTTGCAAACGGCGATCCGCGCGCGGCCGAACGCACATTTCAACTGCTTGCGCAGGTGACCGGGCGGGCCGGGCGCACGGGGCTTGCCAGCAAGGGGCTGATCCAGACCTACCAGCCGGCCCATCCGGTGATGCAGGCAATTGTTTCCGGTGAAGCCGATGCGTTTTACGAACGCGAGATCACCGAGCGGGAAAAGAGCGGATTGCCGCCCTTCGGCAGGCTTGCCGCCGTCATCATTTCCGCCGATAACCGTGGCGATGCCGAGGCGCATGCGCGGGGGCTGAGGGCGGCAGCGCCTGCCGGTCGCTCGATATCGGTGCTGGGACCTGCCGAGGCGCCGCTTGCGCTGGTGCGCGGGCGCTACCGTTTCCGCCTGCTTGTTCACGGCAGCCGCGCGGATGATATCCAGGCTTTTTTGAGGGAAATGCTCGAAAACGGGCCGCGACAACGTGGCACGGTCCGTGTGCAGCTTGACATTGACCCGCAGAGCTTTCTCTAGATAAGCTGAAAGGCGTGCGGTATCGCGTGCCGACGATGGGAAGGAGCTTTCAGATGAGTTTTTACTGGCCGGAGAGTTTTGTCGGGCAGGTCGCCCTGTTCATGGCGGTGGTCATCCTGATCTGGGGGCTGGTGGTGGCGCTTGCGCCATTGAAACTGATGGGGCTGGCCGGTTTTTCGGGACTGAAGGAGGAAAGCGGCGCCAGCATTCATATCCGCTCGATGATCGGCGGAACCTATGCGGCGATGTCGCTGATGGCGCTGCTGTTCGATCAGCCGATGATCTACCGCACATTCGGTCTGGCGCTGATCTTCGGATTCCTGACAAGGCTGTTGTGGATGGCCACGACGGGAAGCCGGTCGATCAAGGGCGGCATATTCCTCGTCTGCCAGGCGGTAGCGGGTGTGTTCATGCTGCTCTACGGTCTTGGCTGGGCGTGAACGGCAAGGCTTTCAAAAGTACTGCGTTTCAGGGATTTCAGACTTTGTGACAAGAAACGCAGGCCAATGCTCCAAACGGGCTTTGAGCGTGTTGCGGAGAGCTTTTACCTGTGCTAGACGAACCCCAACTATTGGGAGGGCCAGCATGTTTTTATGCTGTTTCCCGGGGATATCGTGAAGTTTTGAGGGCTTCGGGCAGTGCCTGTCATGGATACCGCCCGAGCCGATTTTTAAGGGGAATTTGTGCCTGTGGCAGACCTATCCCAATCTGTTTCGAACGTTGCGCAGCGTTATGCTGTCTCCCTGTTCGAACTTGCCAAGGATGAAGACAGCATCGACGCGTTGGGCGCCGATATCGACCGAGTCGAGACGCTGTTGAACGAAAGCGACGATTTCAGGCGTCTGGTGGTGAGTCCCGTGTTCAGCGCGGACGAGCAGCTGAAGGCTGTAACCGCCATTCTCGCCAAGGCGAAGATCGGCGGCTATGTCGCCAATTTCGTCAAGCTGGTTGCGAAAAACCGCCGTCTGTTTGTCCTGCCTGGCATGATCCTGGCCTATCGCGGCGAGGTTGCTGCCCATCGCGGACAGATGACGGCCGAAGTGGCAGTGGCGCATGCCCTGTCTGACGAACAACAACAGGAATTGAAGACTGCGCTGAAGGATGTGACGGGCAAGGATGTGACCCTTCATATTACCGAAGATGCGTCGCTTCTCGGCGGAATGATCGTCAAGGTCGGTTCGCGTCAGATCGACACGTCGCTGCGCACGAAACTCTCCAAACTTAAGCTTTCACTGAAAGAGGTTGGCTGATGGATATCCGGGCCGCGGAAATTTCCGCAATTCTGAAAGAGCAGATCAAAAATTTCGGCGACGAGGCTGAGGTCTCGGAAGTCGGTCAGGTGCTTTCGGTCGGCGACGGCATCGCCCGCGTCTATGGTCTCGATAATGTCCAGGCCGGCGAGATGGTCGAATTCGAAGGCGGTGTGCGCGGCATGGCGCTGAACCTCGAAAGCGACAATGTCGGTGTCGTTATCTTCGGTTCCGACCGTGAGATCGGTGAAGGCGATGTGGTCAAGCGTACCGGTGCCATTGTGGACGTTCCGGTCGGTCCCGGCCTGCTCGGCCGCGTTGTCGACGCGCTCGGCAATCCGATTGACGGCAAGGGCCCGATTGCTTCGGATACGCGCGCCACTGTCGACGTCAAGGCGCCCGGCATCATTCCGCGAAAGTCGGTTCATGAGCCGATGTCGACCGGCCTCAAGGCTATCGATGCGCTGATCCCGATCGGCCGCGGCCAGCGCGAGCTGGTCATCGGCGACCGTCAGACCGGCAAGACCGCGATCATTCTCGACACCTTCCTGAACCAGAAGCCGATCCACGACAACGGCCCGGACAATGACAAGCTTTACTGCGTCTATGTCGCCGTTGGTCAGAAGCGTTCGACCGTTGCCCAGTTCGTGAAGACCCTGGAAGAGCGCGGCGCGCTTGAATATTCCGTCGTGATCGCCGCGACCGCTTCCGATCCGGCTCCGATGCAGTACATCGCGCCGTTTGCCGGCTGCGCCATCGGTGAATATTTCCGCGACAACAGCATGCATGCGCTGATTGCTTACGACGACCTTTCCAAGCAGGCCGTTGCCTATCGTCAGATGTCGCTGTTGCTGCGCCGCCCGCCGGGCCGTGAAGCCTATCCGGGTGATGTTTTCTACCTGCATTCGCGTCTTCTGGAGCGCGCTGCCAAGCTCTCCGACGAGCGCGGCGGAGGTTCGCTGACGGCTCTGCCGGTGATCGAAACCCAGGGTAACGACGTTTCGGCCTTTATTCCGACCAATGTGATCTCGATCACCGACGGTCAGATCTTCCTGGAAACCGACCTGTTCTACCAGGGCGTCCGTCCGGCTGTTAACGTCGGTCTGTCGGTGTCGCGCGTTGGTTCGTCGGCCCAGATCAAGGCGATGAAACAGGTTGCCGGTTCGATCAAGGGCGAGCTTGCCCAGTATCGTGAAATGGCCGCCTTCGCGCAGTTCGGTTCCGACCTTGATGCCGCGACCCAGCGCCTGCTGAACCGCGGTGCGCGTCTGACCGAACTTCTGAAGCAGCAGCAGTTCTCGCCGCTGAAGACGGAAGAGCAGGTTGTTGTGATCTTCGCCGGTGTGAACGGTTATCTCGACAAGCTGCCGGTTGGCGATGTCAGCAAGTTCGAACAGGGCCTGTTGTCTTATGTGCGTGGCGAGGCCAGCGACGTGCTGGACGGTATTCGCACCGAAAAGGCGCTGAGTGACGATCTGAAGGGCAAGCTGAAAGCGGCAATCGACGCTTTTGCGAAGAACTTCTCCAAGTAACCAGGTAATCTTAGCGGGGATTTTATACCCATGGCTTCATTGAAGGATCTGAAGCTTCGCATTGCCTCGGTGAAGGCGACGCAGAAGATCACCAAGGCGATGCAGATGGTCGCCGCGGCGAAGCTGCGTCGCGCGCAGGAGGCCGCGGAACACGCCCGGCCTTACTCCGAACGTATGGCCACCGTCATGGCTGACCTGACGGCTGCTGTCGGCGAGGGCGAGGAAGTGCCGAAGCTGATGAGCGGAACCGGCAAGGATGACGTTCATCTTCTGGTGGTCTGCACGGCCGAACGCGGCCTTTGCGGCGGTTTCAACGCGCAGATCGCGCGTCACGCCCGGCTGCATACGCGCAAGCTGATTTCGGAAGGCAAGACCGTCAAGCTGTTCTGCGTCGGCCGCAAGGGTTATGACGCACTGCGCCGCGAATTCGCCGACCTGATCGTCGAACGTGTCGAATTGCGCGATGTCCGCAAGATCGGCTTCGAGAATGCCGAGGATATCGGCAATCGCGTGACGGAAATGTTCGACGCAGGCGAATTCGACGTCTGCACCCTGTTCTATTCCGAGTTCAAGTCGGTGATTTCGCAGGTTCCGACCGACATTCAGCTTATTCCGGCTGCGCCTCCCGAGGGTCAGGAAAAGCGTTCGGAAACGGCGCTTTACGACTATGAGCCGAATGCGGAAACCATTCTTTCCGAAATCGTGCCGCTGAATATCCGCGTGCAGATTTTCCACGCTCTGCTGGAAAATTCCGCAGGTGAGATGGGCGCGAAGATGACCGCAATGGACAATGCGACGCGCAACGCCGGCGAGATGATCGACAAGCTGACGCTTTCCTACAACCGTCAGCGCCAGGAAAAGATCACCACGGAACTGATTGAAATTATTTCCGGCGCGGAAGCGCTGTAAGAGCTTGAAAAGAGGGTTTTATCATGGCTGAGGCCTCTATCGGTAAAGTGACGCAGATTATTGGCGCCGTTGTGGACGTTGCCTTTGACGGCGAACTGCCGCCCATCATGAATGCGCTTGAAACCGAAAACAACGGCAACCGGCTGGTTCTCGAGGTCGCACAGCACCTCGGCGAGAACGAAGTCCGCACCATTGCCATGGACGCGACCGAAGGTCTGGTTCGTGGCCAGGAAGTCAAGAATACCGGATCGTCGATCCAGGTTCCGGTTGGTGTCGAGACACTCGGCCGCATCATGAATGTCATCGGTGAGCCGGTGGATGAAGTCGGCCCGATCAAGACCAAGGAAAAGCGCGGTATCCACCAGGACGCTCCGCCCTATGTCGATCAGTCGACGGAAGCCGAAATTCTGGTCACCGGCATCAAGGTTGTTGACTTGCTGGCGCCTTACGCCAAGGGCGGCAAGATCGGCCTGTTCGGCGGCGCCGGCGTGGGCAAGACGGTTCTGATTCAGGAACTGATCAACAACATCGCCAAGGCGCACGGCGGTTATTCCGTGTTCGCCGGCGTTGGCGAGCGTACGCGTGAAGGCAACGACCTTTATCACGAAATGATCGAGTCCAACGTGAACGTCGACCCGGCCGAAAACAACGGTTCGGCCGAAGGTTCGAAATGCGCGCTGGTCTACGGCCAGATGAACGAGCCGCCCGGCGCACGTGCCCGCGTGGCGCTCTCCGGGCTGACGATTGCGGAAAACTTCCGTGACGAGGGCCAGGACGTGCTGTTCTTCGTGGACAACATCTTCCGCTTCACCCAGGCCGGTTCCGAAATTTCGGCTCTGCTGGGCCGTATTCCGTCTGCTGTGGGCTATCAGCCGACGCTGGCCACCGACATGGGCGCCCTGCAGGAGCGCATTACCACGACGACCAAGGGTTCGATTACCTCGGTTCAGGCCATTTACGTGCCTGCCGACGACCTGACCGACCCGGCGCCGGCCACCTCGTTTGCTCACCTGGACGCAACGACGACGCTGTCGCGCTCGATTGCTGAAAAGGGTATCTACCCGGCTGTTGACCCGCTCGATTCGACCTCGCGCATGCTCGACCCGATGATCGTCGGTGAAGAGCACTACGAAGTTGCCCGTGCGGTTCAGTCGACGCTGCAGCGCTACAAGTCGCTTCAGGACATCATCGCCATCCTCGGCATGGACGAGCTTTCCGAAGAGGACAAGCTGACGGTTGCCCGCGCCCGCAAGATCGAGCGCTTCCTGTCGCAGCCGTTCCATGTTGCTGAAGTCTTTACCGGTTCGCCGGGCATTCTGGTTTCGCTGGAAGACACGATCCGCTCGTTCAAGGGTCTGGTCGAAGGTGAATACGACCACCTTCCGGAAGCGGCCTTCTACATGGTCGGCACGATCGACGATGCCGTCGAAAAGGCCAAGAAGCTCGCCGAAGCTGCCTGATCCCTTGCGGCGGGCGGCCTGAGCGCCGCCCTTCGCGACCGGTGCGTTTTGAAAGACAAGAGATTGGAATGTCATGGCTGATACGATGATTTTCGAGCTGGTGACCCCCGAAAAGCTTCTGGCCTCTGCTGAAACGGATGGGATTGTCATTCCGGCAACGGAAGGCGAGATGACGGTCATGCCGGATCATGCGCCGACCATGACAACGATCCGTCCCGGCGTGGTGAAGTTCAAGAACCGCGAAGGCAAGGAATTCCAGTTTCTGGTGTTTCACGGCTTTGCAGATGTTCAGGGCAATGCCTGCACGCTTCTGGCTGAAACCGCAGTTCCGATCGGTGAAGCTGCTGATGCGATCGAGCATCGCATCAAGACGCTGCGCAAGGAACTGGATGATGCAAGCCATAGCGATCACAAGAGCGCCATTGAGCAGATGATGAACGAGTTGACGCATCTCAACCAGACAGTTCTGCCGGGCTGACCTGTTAACGACAAATAGTATTTTGATTGAAGCCGCAGCGATTTTGCTGCGGCTTTTTTCGTTTTTTGACATAATCTTGTCATCTGGCAGCTTTTGCCGGCCGTATACGCGAAGAATAGTGGAACCTGCCGGGCGCGATTAAGTTGATGTCGGTAATATTGGTAAAACCGGTGAAAAGGTGCGGTATTGAAGAACTGGTTGCTGAAGCTTAGGAACCTTAGCGATATGACGGTCGCGATCATCATTGGCGTTTTCGCTCTGGTGGTCCTGATTTCGGTCGAGTCTTTTGAACATCTCTACGAGTTTTCACGGGCTCATGAAAACTGGGAGATCGACGAGTTCTTCACTGCCTTCATGGTCGCAAGTTTGGGGTTGTCCGTTCTCCTGTTCCGCAGGTCTCGGGCGCTGCGTGAGGAAATCACACGCCGTCGCGAGGCCGAACGGCTGGCGCTTGCGCTGGCGCGGCAGGACTCGCTGACCGGTGTTGCCAATCGGCGCTCTTTCGAAGAGGAATGCGAGCGGCGGCTGGCGCGTGCCCGGCGGCAGTCCGACCGCTTTGCGCTGATGTTCATCGACTTCGACCGTTTCAAGCAGATCAATGACAAACTGGGGCATGAGACCGGAGACAGGCTCTTACAGATCATTTCGGAACGGCTGAAAAAAAGCGTTCGTTCGGATGATTTTCTGGGCCGTCTCGGCGGCGATGAATTCGCCATTATCGTTCAGGACGCTGCCGGCGGACCGTCGTTCGAACAGATTGCCTCCAGACTGTTGACGGAAATTTCGAAACCGGCGGTGCTTCTTGGCCGCGAGATTTTTCCTTCGGCCAGCATCGGCATAGCGCGGTATCCGGAAGACGGGAAAAACCGTGAGACTCTTTTGAAAAAGGCCGATTCGGCCATGTACCGGGCCAAGGAAGAGGGGCGTCGCCGCATTATTTCCTTCGATCCCGAAGTGGACAGCGGTTCCAGGACCGCACAGGCTCTGGAGCTTGATCTGCCGGCGGCTTTGTCATCCGGTCAGATCATCCCCTATTATCAGCCGATCCGCAGTTGCAGTTCGGGCGAGATCGTGATGCTCGAGGTGCTGGCGCGCTGGAAACATCCCGAACTTGGCGTATTGAGTGCGAGCGATTTTATCCCACATGCTGAAGCGGCCGGATTGATACCGGAACTCTTCACCGTGATCCTGACACAGGCCTGCCGGGATGCGCGTGCCTGGCCGGCCACCACATCCATTGCCGTCAATGTCACGCCGTATCAACTGAGCGATCGCAATTTCGCCGCCGGTGTCCTCAAAATTCTGCGCGAGAATGGGCTTTCGCCACAGCGGTTCGAGATCGAGGTCACGGAAGATGCGCTTGTTGTGGAACTGGACATGACGCGAAAGAACATCAGCAAGTTGAAGGCCGCCGGCATTCGCATTGCGCTTGATGATTTCGGTACGGGCTATTCCAGTCTGCGACAACTCAGGGAGCTGCCGTTTGACAGGGTCAAGATAGACCGAGGGTTTATTTCGGGTCTGGGAACCGATCCGCAAAGCGAGGAGATCGTCGCCTCGACCCTGAAACTCTGTCGGGTGCTGGGTATGAAAACAGTTGCCGAGGGCATTGAGGACAAGCAGCAGTTCGACTGGGTCTGTGCCCACGGAGCCGATGCCGTGCAGGGGTATTTTAACGGAAAACCGGCGCCGGCGGAAGATATAACCGCGGCATTGCCGCGGTCTTCCGGCGCAAGGCCTGATGCTCGTTAGCCGGCGATCGTGACGATGCCGCAGTCGCCCGCTTCCGAGGCAAAGGCCAGACGTTGGCCGGATTCGTCCCAGGAAAGTGCAGTGATTGCGCCCTTGCCCTGGCGACGCAGCAGCGCCTCCTTGCTGTCGGAGATGCGCACGGCCAGTACCATGCCATCGATAAAGCCGATGGCGAGCATTTCTTCCGACGGGTGAAAGGCAACCTGGGTGACCATGATATTGGCGCGGGTGCCAAGCTCAAGCGGCGCCTTGCCCATTGGCCCGTCCTTGCCGGAAAACGGCCAGACAATGGCCGCCGGCGCGCCGGAGGTGGCAAGCCATTTGCCCTTCGGCGACCACGACCAGGATTTGACCTTGGCGGGGTAGCCGCTCATGCGCATGTGGCGCGCTTCGGCCGAAAGCTTGCTGTCGAGCTTCCAGCCATGCAGGGCGTTTTCCTGCATTGAGGTGACGAGAAAGCGTCCGTCCGGCGAAAAGGTGATGCCGATATGGGCGCCTTTCCACTCCAGATCGACCGGTGGCGCCGAACCTGCGACCCAGTGCAGCGAGGCGCCGTTGTAGCGCGCGGCGGCAATCCTGAGACCCTTGGGCGCGAAGGTCACCGCCTCGACGCTGCGTTCCTCTGCGAAAAGGTGCGTCGCCCCGCTGGCGATGACACGGGTTTCCTTGCCGACGGCATAGGCAACCGCGCCGTGCGGCCCGCCTGCGACCACCGAAATCCACTTGCGCGGCACGCTTGCCAGTTCTTCGGTCGAACCGTCCTTTGAAATGCGCAGCACCCGGCCGTCTTCGCCGCCGGTCAGCAGCGACTGACTGAAGGGATCGCGAATGCAGGTCAGCAGGCCGTCATGGGCCTCTGTGACCTTTTCACCCTCATCGAGCCGGTGAATGTTTCCCGCTGCCGTGGCGAAGAACGGGACGCCGCCCAGAAAGGCGGCGGCGATGACGTGATCATCGATATCGACGGGCGCAACGCTCGGCATCAGTTTTGAACCTCGCAGGCGCGGAAGCTTTTCTCCAGCTTTTCACGGTCAAGATCGCGGCCGATGAACACCAGCCGGCTTTCCCGGTTCTCGCCTTCCTTCCAAGGGCGCTGATGGTCGCCCTCGATGATCATGTGGACGCCCTGGACCACATAGCGGTCGGTATCCCCCTTGAAAGCCAGAATGCCTTTCAGGCGCAGGATATTCGGCCCCTGGTTCTGGGTGACCGACTGGATCCACGGGAAGAACCGGTTCGGATCCAGCTGGCCGCCGCGCAACGACACCGACTGCACCGTGACATCGTGATGGTCGGAGAGGCCATGATGATGGTGGTGATCATGATCGTGGTGGTCATGATCATGGTGATGATGGTCGTGGTCGCAATCGGGACCGCAGACATGATCATCATGGTCGTGATCGAGGAAGTGCGGGTCATCTTCCAGAACATGCTTCAGATCAAAGGCATTCTGGTTCAGGATCCGTTCAAGCTCGATGCCGGAGCGTTCCGTGCGAAAGATCCGGGCGGCCGGATTGATGGCGCGAACCAGGCTTTCGACTTCGGCCAGTTCCTCGGCGCTGACGAGATCGGTCTTGTTGAGAAGCACGATATCGGCAAAGGCGATCTGGTCTTCAGCCTCGCGGCTGTCCTTCAGGCGCAGCGGCAGGTGCTTGGCATCGACCAGCGCAATGACCGCGTCGAGTGCGGTTTTCGCCCGCACGTCATCATCCATGAAGAAGGTCTGGGCAACGGGAACCGGATCGGCAAGGCCGGTGGTTTCCACGATGATGCCATCGAAGCGCGGGCGCCGCATCAGGCCTTCGACAACCCGGATCAGGTCGCCGCGCACCGTGCAGCACACGCAGCCATTGTTCATTTCGTAGATTTCCTCGTCGGATTCCACGATCAGGTCATTGTCGATGCCGATCTCGCCGAACTCGTTGACGATGACCGCATATTGCTTGCCGTGATTTTCGGAGAGGATCCGGTTGAGCAGGGTGGTTTTTCCCGATCCCAGATAACCTGTAAGCACAGTAACGGGGATGGGCGAAGCTGCTTGCGTATCAGTCATGATCGTTCCTTTAAAGGATTTTCCGCCTATATAAGGATGATGGCGGCGGGCAGCAAGGCGGGCGGAATGCTGGCTTGCGTTATGACATGTATGAGCTTTTCCGCTGTCATTTTTCGACGAATTTAAACCGATTGTGCCTTTTATGTTGAAATCCTGATGGTTTTTGAATTAAATTTTTAAATCAGAAACCGAAGCGCGATGCGCCAGGCGTTCATTCATCGGGAGGCATGCCGTGGCCCAGAAAGTCAAACTCTCCACAATCGCCGAATCCCTCGGGATTTCGACCGCGACTGTCTCGCTGGCGCTGCGGGACAGCCCGCTGGTGGCGAGCGCGACGCGCGAACGCATCAAGGAACAGGCCCGTGCACTCGGCTATATCTACAATCGCCGTGCGGCCAGTCTGAGAACCTCGCGGTCAGGCATTATCGGCGTTGTCGTTCACGACATCATGAACCCGTTTTACGGCGAAATCCTCAAGGCGATCGAAAGCGAGTTGGACCGCAACCAGCACACCTTCATCCTGTCCAATCATTACGACTCGGTCGAAAAGCAGCGTAATTTCATCGAAACGCTGCTGCAGCTCGGTGGCGATGGCGTCATCATGTCTCCCGCGATCGGCACGCCGCCGGCCGATGTCCAGTTGGCGGAAGACAATGGCATGCCGGCCATTTTCGTGGCCCGCTCGATGGAAGAACTGGACCTGCCGACCTATCGCGGGGACGACAGCTATGGCATTGCGCTTGCGACCAACCATCTGATCGGCCTCGGGCATCGCTGCATCGCGATGATTGGCGGTACGGATCAGACGTCGACCGGGCGGGATCGTTATGCCGGTTATGTCAACGCCCTGAAAAAGGCCGGAATCGCCGTTGATCCGGGATTGCGCATTCCGGGCCCGCGCACCAAGCAGGGGGGCTTTGAGGCGGCGGTTCATTTTCTGTCGCTGCCGCAAAAGCCGACGGCGGCCGTGTGCTGGAACGATCTGGTCGCCATTGGCCTGATGAACGGGATTTCGCGCGCCGGGCTGACGCCGGGGGCGGATATTTCCGTGACCGGCTATGACGATCTGGAGGAAGCCTCGATTTCCACGCCCTCGCTGACCACCGTCTGGAACGGTCAGGCCGAGGTCGGCAGGCTTGCCGCGCGCGCGCTGCTCGACAGGTTGGCCGGCTCCAGCGCGCCAAACGGCATGCATCTCATCAAGCCGGAAATGCGCATCCGCCAGTCGACCGGGCCATACCGCGAGACCGCCGAAAGCTATCTCACGCTGTAAGCCGCAGTTTTATTCATCATCCTCTTTCCGATCACCAGAGATATTTTGGGAGACAAACCATGTCCAAAGAAGCGGTCATGCTTTCGCAAAACCTGAACCCTTATGTTCAGAGCCTGCTGAAGGACGACTACGATCTGGTCACCATGCCGCAGGGCGGCCCCGCCGCACTCGGCGACAAGGCGGCCGACATCAAGGCCGTTGTGGCTTTCGGGGGCTTTTCCGCTGCCCAGATGGATGAGCTGCCCAATCTGGAAATCGTCACCTGCCCGGGCGTCGGCTATGACGGCATCGACACCGCGCATGCTGCCGAACGCGGCATTGTCGTCACCCACACGCCGAATGTGTTGAACGACGAGGTGGCCGATACCGCCGTGGCGCTGATGTTGAACACGGTCCGCCGTTTTTATGCCGCCGAAACATGGCTGCGCGAGGGGCGTTGGGAAAACGAAGGCGGCTTCCCGCTTTCGCCCTTTTCCGTGAAAGGCCGCAAGGTCGGCCTTTACGGGCTCGGCCGGATCGGTCTTGAGATTGCAAGCCGGCTGGAGCCGTTCAAGGTCGAGATCGCCTATCACACGCGCAGCCCGAAAAAGGGTGTCGATTATGCCTATCATCCGACACTGGCATCGCTTGCCGAAGCCGTCGATACGCTGATCTGCATCGTTCCGAAAACGCCCGAGACCCACAAGGTGGTCAATGCCGAAATCCTGTCGGCGCTGGGGCCGAAAGGCATTCTCATCAATGTCGGGCGTGGCTGGAGCGTTGACGAAGATGCCCTGATCGCAGCCCTTGAGGCCGGTACGATCGGCGGGGCAGGTCTCGACGTGTTTTACGACGAGCCCCATGTCCCCGAAAAGCTGCTGGCCTTCGACAATGTCAGCCTGCTGCCGCATGTGGCTTCCGCCTCGGTTCCGACACGGCAGGGCATGGCGCAACTGGTCGCGGATAATCTGAAAGGCTGGTTTGCCGAAAAGCGCCCGGTAACGCCTGTGCCGGAGACGCCGGTTCCGCTCAAGGGATAAGACACAACATCAGGGCGCGGTGCGGGCCGCCTGACTGGCCCGCACCGCCTCGCCGAAGGCCTCAAACAGCTTGCGTGATGTATCGTCGGTTCTGGCCCAGTATTCCGGATGCCACTGGACGCCGACGGCAAAGTTTTTGGCGTCGATGACCGAGACAGCCTCGACCGTGCCGTCCGGGGCGATGGCTTCGACGGCAAGGCCGGGCGCGACATCGCTGATTGCCTGCCGGTGCAGCGAATTCACCTGCACCTCTCCGGCGCCGAGAATGCCGGCAAGACAGGAGCCTTCGCCGATGTGAACCGGCTGGCGGATGACGAACAGCGCATCGCGGTCCCCCTCGGGCGGCTGGCGATGATCGATCCGCCCATCCAGTTCCTGCACCTCGCTGACCAGCGTGCCGCCGAGCGCGACATTGAGCTCCTGAATGCCGCGGCAGATGCACAACAGCGGCAGGCCGCGTTCGATCGCGCGGCGGATCATCGGCAGGGTGGTGGCGTCGCGGCCGGGGTCGAATGGGCCGTCCCGTTCCTCCGGTGTCTTGCCGTAAAGCGCCGGCGACACATTGGAGCGCGAGCCGGTAATCATCACCCCGTCAACCCGGTCAAGCATGGCGTCGATGTCCTGAGCGTCGCCGAGAGCGGGAATGATGAAGCTCATCGCGCCGGCGACGTCGAGTGCCGCGCCGATATATTGCTGCTGGGCGGCATGCCAGGTGGTGTTCTGGAAAAAACGGGTATCGGCGGGAACGGCGATGATCGGCTTTGACATGGGGACTCCGGCAAACGTTTTTCCGAAGTGATGTCGCCTTGCCGGGGTTCTGTCAAACGAAACCGCGATATTGCCGGCGACCGTTTTTCGCCTGGTGGCAGCTACCGGCAATCCTGAGGCATTAGACATTGGTCGTAGGGGAGCCTGTTTGGAGTCACAAAAGCGCCGGTCCCTTGCAGGCGGGAGTTGAAACGGACCGACCAAAGTGCTTTGCTCGCCGGCATGTCCGCCGGAGGAGAAGTTGCGCGGACGCACCATATATGGGAGGTATCTATGGACCGTCGTTCATTCATCAAGAAGGTCGGCGCCGGTGGCGTCGGCGCTGCTGCGGCCAGTGCGCTTGCCGCGCCTGCGATTGCGCAGGAGAACCCGAAAGTGACATGGCGCCTGACGTCGTCCTTTCCGAAGTCACTCGACACGATCTATGGCGGTGCGGAAGACATCGCCAATCACGTTTCGGCTGCCACGGGCGGCAACTTCGAAATCCAGTGCTATGCCGCCGGCGAGATCGTCGGTGGCCTGCAGGCACTCGACGCCGTGCAGAGCGGCACGGTGGAAGCCGCGCACACCTGCTCATACTATTTCTGGGGCAAGGACCCGGTTTTCGCCATTGGCACGGCCATTCCCTTCGGCCTCAACGCGCGCCTGACCAATGCCTGGTTCTATCAGGGCAACGGCAACACGCTGATGAACGAGTTCTATGACGGTTACGGCGTCTACGGCCTGCCGGCCGGCAACACCGGCGCACAGATGGGTGGCTGGTTCCGCAAGGAAGTGAACACCGTAGAAGACCTGAAAGGCCTGAAGATGCGCATCGCCGGTATCGCCGGACGGGTCATGGAGAAGGTCGGCGTCGTTCCCCAGCAGATTGCCGGCGGCGATATCTATCCCGCTCTTGAAAAAGGCACGATCGATGCCGCCGAATTTGTCGGCCCCTATGACGACCAGAAGCTCGGCTTCTACAAGGTCGCCAAATACTACTACTATCCCGGCTGGTGGGAAGGCGGCCCGGCGATCCACGCCTTCTTCAACAAGCAGAAGTACCAGGAACTGCCGAAACATTATCAGGCCGCGCTCGACGACGCCTGTGCCTTCGCCAATACCAACATGATGGCGAAATACGACGTCAAAAACCCGGTTGCGATCCGCGAGCTGATCGGCGACGGCGCGGTCATGAAGGGCTACAGCACCGAGATCATGCAGGCCTGCTACAATGCGGCCATGGAAGTCTATGCCGAGCTCGGCGCCGAAAACCCGACATTCAAGAAGATCTACAACGATCAGACCGAGTACAAGAACGCCGCCTATGGCTGGCTGAAGACCTGCGAATTCCGTTATGACCAGTTCATGATGGCGCTGCAGAACGCCGGCCAGATCAAGCCACTGAGCTGATCCCGGAGGGCCTCGCGATTAAAACAAAACCCGGAAGCGACCGCTTCCGGGTTTTTTGCCGCTCATGTTGTCCTCGGCACTTCGTTCCCCTGTGTCATGCTCGGGCTTGACCCGAGCATCCATGCGGCTTGAACCATTGAACGACTGAATACTTTTCGTCCCCTCTGCCGAGTGGCCTGGATCCTCGTGTCAAGCACGAGGATGACGCAGCGCAAGGGGACAATTATTGTCAATAAACGAAACCCCCGGGAGCGGTTGCTTCCGGGGTTTTGGTCGTTTTGCTTGTCTGGAGACCTCAGTTGAAGTTGAGGCTTGGCGGGTCATCCAGATTGAAACCGTCATCGCTGCCCGCACCGCTGTCGGACGGGCTGTCGCCGAGGTCCGGCAGTGCGAACGGATCGTCGCCGCCGCTGCCTTCGGAGCTGTCGCCGAAATCGAGGCTGAACGGGTCATCGACATTGCCGCCGAAGGAGGGCATCTCGATGGTGACGGAATCGGGATCGACGGTCACCACATCATCCTTGTAGTGGGTCACGAGCTTCGGGAAGAAGATCACGGCCAGGATGACCAGGAACTGGATCGCGATATAGGGAATGATGCCCTTGTAGATCTGGAGCGTGCGCACACCCTGCATGATCCGTCCCGTTCCCTTGTCGGTCCATTCGCCGGCCGGCGTGACCGAACGCAGGTAAAACAGCGAGAAGCCGAAGGGCGGCGTCAGGAACGAGGTTTGCAGGTTGAGACCGAGAATGATGCCGAACCAGATCAGGTCGATCCCCAGCGCCTGTGCCGGCGCCACCAGAAGCGGCACCATGATGAAGGCGATCTCGAAGAAATCGAGGAAGCAGCCGAGAATGAAGACGATGATGGTGACGACGATCAGGAAGCCGTATTCGCCGCCGGGCAGGCCGGTGAGCAGGTCCTCGATCCAGACATTGCCGTTGATCCCGTAGAAAGTGAGGCTGAAGACGCGCGCGCCCATCAGGATCATCATCACGAAGGCGGAAAGCTTGGTGGTGCTGTCGAGGGCGTTTTTCAGTGATCTGAGATCGAGCCTGCCCTTGGCGAGCGCCAGGATAAGCGCCCCAGTCGCGCCCATGGCGCCGCCTTCCGTCGGGGTTGCGATCCCGAGAAAGATCGTGCCCAGCACTAGAAAGATCAGCGCCAGCGGCGGCACCAGAACGATGATCACCTGCTGGCTGAGCCGCGACAGCAGGTTGAGCTTCATCCGGTCATTGGCAATCGCCACGAGATAGACGACGAGAACGCCGAAGACCATGGCCGCCACCAGCCGCCAGGCATCGCCAAGTGTGGTGAACAGGAAATGATAGCCGATGAAATAGAGCGCGACGGCAACGGCAACCATCACGAACAGCGAGATGACGCCGTTGCCGAGCGTGCGCGCTTCCGCCGGCATGGCCGGCGCCGCCTTGGGGCGGATCAGCGTCATCACGAAGACATAGAGGCAGTAGGCGGCAATCACCAGCAGTGACGGGTAGAGCGCGCCGATATACATATCGCCCACCGAACGGCCGAGCTGGTCGGCCATGACGATCAGAACCAGCGACGGCGGAACGATCTGCGCCAGCGTGCCGGAGGCCGCGATCGTGCCGGTGGCAAACGAGCGGTCATAGCTGTAGCGCAGCATGACCGGCAGCGAGATCAGCCCCATGGCCATCACCGAAGCGGCGACAACGCCGGTGGTCGCGCCAAGCAGCGCGCCGACGAGAACCACGGCATAGGCCACGCCACCGCGCACCGGGCCGAAAAGTTGGCCGATCGTGTCCAGCAGGTCCTCGGCCATGCGCGAGCGTTCCAGAATGATGCCCATGAAGGTGAAAAAGGGCACCGCCAGCAGCGTCTCGTTCGACATGATGCCGCCGAAGAAGCGGTCGGGATGGGATTGCAGGAGCGGCCAGAACAGATGGATTTCAGGCGAGATCGACGAAAATTCAACGCCGAGGACAAAGAAGGCAAGACCGCCGGCGGCGAGCGTGAAGGCAACGGGATAGCCTAAAAGCAGCAAGGCCATCACGGTGACGAACATGATGGGCGCGAGGTTGTGCGCGATGAGATCAGTCATTCGGCATATCCTCTGCCATCATGTGTGCGGCATTGCCGGCTTCGGAATAAAGCTCCTCATCTTCCTTGAGGTGTCCGGAGAGAACGGCGACGCGTTTGATGATTTCGGAGAAAGCCTGGAGCAGAAGCAGGATGAAACCGATCAGGATGAAGGATTTCGCCGGCCACAGGATCAGCCCGCCGGCATTGGTCGAATGTTCGCCGCTCTCGAACGAGCGCCAGAACCAGGGCCAGGCGAGATAGACCATCATCCCGGCGAAGGGCACGAGGAAGATGATGTGCAGCACTAGGTCGATCCAGTCGCGCGTGCGCTTGCTCCACGAAGACGACAGGATGTCGATCCTGATATGCTCGTTTTTCAAAAGCGCATAGGCGGCAGCCAGCATGAAAACGGCGCCGTAAAGGTACCATTGCAGTTCCAGCATGGCGTTTGACGAAAGCGAAAACAGCTTTCGGCTCACCGCATTGCCGGCGCTGACGAGGACGGCCACCAGAAGCAGCCAGGACACGGAATGTCCGATGATTTCATTCAGCCTGTCGATGGTACGGCTTATTGTTATCAGTGGTTTCATTGGGGCCTCCATACCGTCCGACTTCCTTAATGGAAGTTGTCAAGGCCACGCAACCTGCCTTTGGTACAATATGGGATGAAAACGCCTGCCGGATTGTATTTTTACATCTGTTTTGCACCGGCACGCCGACATTAAATTCCTTCTGGCACTGTTTTTGCGACGTGACCCGTTTGAGTGCAATGTTGCCGCACGCGCGCCCTGTGTGGTAATCGGAGAAGGGATCGGGACGTTTGTCCGTGTGACGCGCTGACCATGGAGGGGTGCGTCACCGAACCGAACAGGAGGGACTTCATGCGCAATGCCGAAACCAACGCCACGCAACCGGCTGACGAGGTCGATTATGCGGAACACGCAAACACCTACAAGCTGTTTTTGAGCGGTGCTAAATACGGGACGGTTCTGGTGGCCGCGCTGCTGGTGGCCATGGCGGCCGGGCTTGTGGGGCCGTTCGGTTTTGTCAGCAGCTTGATCATTTTCATTCTCATCAGTGCCATCGGCATCTATATTCTTCGTTGAGCGTCCGTCCGGACGTATCTTTTCTTTGAAACGCGGCAAGACAGACGCATTGCTGCCGACCTTTGTTGCGCGTTTCGATCTGTCTTTGGGAGACAAGCTTGAGCAAGATATTATTTGTGCCGAAAGAGACGGCCGCCGCGGAAACGCGGGTGGCGGCCTCACCCGACACAGTGAAAAAACTGAAAGCGCTCGGCCTCGATATCGTCATCGAAAGCGGCGCGGGCCTTGCCTCGGGGATTGATGACGATGCGTTCCGCAATGCCGGTGCCGAAATTGCCGGGTCGGACGCGGCATCGACAGCCGATGTGATCTTCAAGGTGCGCCGGCCGGAAGAGCAGGAATTATCCGCCTATAAAAGCGGCGCCATCATTGTGGCGCTGATGGACCCCTATGGCCATGAAGACGCGCTTGCGGCGATGGCTGAAAAGGGAATTTCGACGATCGCGATGGAGCTTATGCCGCGCATCACGCGCGCGCAGTCGATGGACGTTCTTTCCTCTCAGGCAAACCTTGCCGGCTATCAGGCCGTGATCGAGGCAGCCTCCGTGTTCGACCGCGCCATGCCGATGATGATGACGGCGGCAGGCACGGTGCCGGCTGCCCGCGTGTTCGTCATGGGCGCCGGTGTTGCAGGCCTTCAGGCAATTGCCACGGCCCGCCGGCTTGGCGCCGTGGTGTCTGCAACCGATGTGCGCCCCGCAGCCAAGGAACAGGTCGCCTCGCTCGGCGCGAAGTTCATCGCTGTCGAGGACGACGAGTTCAAGGCGGCCGAAACCGCAGGCGGTTACGCCAAGGAAATGTCGGACGAATACAAGGCCAAACAGGCCGAACTGGTCGCCGATCATATCGCCAAGCAGGATGTGGTCATCACCACCGCGCTCATTCCGGGGCGTCCGGCGCCGCGGCTGGTCACACGCGAGATGCTGTCGTCGATGAAGCTCGGCTCCGTCGCCGTCGATCTGGCAGTGGAACGCGGCGGCAATATCGAGGGCGTCGAAGCGGACAGGATTGTCGAGGTCGATGGCGTTTCGGTTGTCGGCTATCTCAACCTGCCCGGCCGGATCGCCGCATCCGCATCGCTGCTTTACGCCAAGAACCTGCTCACCTTCTTCCAGACGCTGGTCGACAAGGAAAGCGGAGCAATCAATATCAACCGGGAGGACGAGCTCATCGCCGCCACGCTTCTGACGCATGAGGGCGCGGTCGTTCATCCGAAATTCGGCGGTGCGGCCGCCGGGGGAGAGGCCTGATGGCTTTTGAAGATGTCACCACCTCCATCAATGATGCAATCATCTCGCTGGAACAGGCCAAGACCGCGCTCGGCAATTTCGAGGACGGTTCGCTGGCATCGCTTGCCCATGGCGCCACGGGTGGGGTGATCGATCCATTCGTGTTCCAGCTGGCGATTTTCGTGCTGGCCGTGTTTGTCGGCTATTACGTGGTCTGGTCGGTCACGCCCGCGCTGCACACGCCGCTGATGGCCGTCACCAATGCCATTTCCTCGGTCATCGTCGTCGGCGCGCTTCTGGCCGTCGGCCTTTCGGCGAGCGGCCTTGCGACCGGTTTCGGTTTTGTGGCGCTGATTCTCGTCGCTATTAATATTTTCGGCGGATTTCTTGTCACCCAGCGCATGCTGGCGATGTACAAGAAAAAGGAAAAGTAAGGCGGTCAGAACATGTCAGTCAATTTCGCAGCCTTGCTGTTCCTCGTATCAGCGGTTCTCTTCATTCTCGCATTGCGTGGCCTGTCGCATCCCTCGACCAGCCGCAAGGGCAATATCTACGGCATGGTCGGTATGGCGATTGCCATCGGCACCACGCTGCTGCTGGCAAAACCCGGCTTCTCGGCGCTGATCTTCATCGTTCTGGCGCTGGCGATCGGCGGCGGTATCGGCGCCTATATCGCTCGCACCATTCCGATGACGGCGATGCCGCAGCTTGTGGCGGGCTTCCATTCGCTCGTCGGCCTTGCCGCCGTGCTGGTGGCTGCTGCCGCGCTCTATTCGCCGGAAAGCTTCAATATCGGCGTGCCGGACGACATTCACCTGCGCGCACTGATCGAGCTTTCCATCGGTGCGGCGATCGGCGCGATCACCTTTACCGGGTCGATTATCGCCTTTTTGAAGCTCGATGGCCGCATGTCCGGCAAGCCGATCCTGCTGCCGGCCCGCCATGTGATCAATATCGCGCTTCTGGCGGCGTTGATCGTCTTTGTGGTGTCGCTTTCGGCCACGGCAAACCCGGTGCATTTCTGGCTCATTGTCATCGTCGCGCTGGTGCTCGGCGTTTTGATCATCGTGCCCATCGGCGGCGCCGACATGCCGGTCGTGGTGTCGATGCTGAACTCCTATTCGGGCTGGGCGGCCGCCGGCATCGGCTTCACGCTCGGCAATATGGCGCTGATCGTGACCGGCGCTCTGGTTGGTTCATCCGGCGCGATCCTGTCCTACATCATGTGCAAAGGCATGAACCGGTCGTTTATCTCGGTCATTCTCGGCGGCTTCGGCGGTGAAACCGCGGCAGCCGGCGGCGGCGAACATGTCGAGCGAAACGTCAAGACCGGATCGGCCGATGATGCCGCCTTCCTGATGGAGAACGCCTCCAAGGTGATCATCGTGCCGGGATACGGCATGGCGGTTGCCCAGGCCCAGCACGCGCTGCGTGAACTGGCCGACGTGCTGAAGGCAAAGGGCGTGGAAGTGAGCTATGCCATTCATCCGGTTGCCGGCCGCATGCCGGGCCATATGAATGTGCTGCTGGCCGAAGCAAACGTTCCCTATGACGAGGTGTTCGAACTGGAAGACATCAACTCCGAATTCGCGCAGGCCGATGTTGCCTATGTGATCGGCGCCAATGATGTCACCAACCCGGCCGCCCGCGACGACAAGACCTCGCCGATCTACGGCATGCCGATCCTCGATGTCGACAAGGCCAAGACCTGCCTGTTCGTCAAGCGCTCGCTCGGCTCCGGCTATGCCGGCATCGACAACGAGCTGTTTTACAAGGACAGCACGATGATGCTGCTCGGCGATGCCAAGAAGATGACGGAAGACATCGTCAAGTCGATAGAGTGACCGTTTTCGCATACGCGTGATCAACGCCCCGGTCTGTGATAGGACCGGGGCGTTTTTCTGTCTGCACTGTCGGCGAACGGGAACCTCCGCCGGGCCTCCGCGTTCAACCAACACGATTGATCATGAGGAAATTGCCGTGAAGCTTGTTCGTCCGCTATCCGTGCTCCCGATCCTCGTTGCAGCAAGTCTTGTGACCATGAGCTTCGATATGCCTGAAAATCCGCCGGTTCCCGAACCGCGACCCGATGGGGAAGCCCCCGCGGCCGAGGCGCAGACGGAAAAAGCCGCAGAGCAGGCTCCCGCAGATCCGGCGCCATCGAAGGAAGGGACCGGCGACTTTGCCCGCTGCACGGCGGCGTTGACGGCGCTTGGCGCGCAATACGCGGTGTTGGACCCGATCGACGACCCGGGGCAGTGCGGCATCGGCCGCCCGCTTGAGGTTACCGAGGTGCTTGAAGGGGTTCCGCTGAAGCCGGCGGGGACCATGCGCTGCAAGACTGCGCTTGCGCTCGCCCGCTGGCTTTCCGGCTATGTCGAGCCGACGGCCGCGCTGGCCTTTGGCGCGGACACGAAACTGACGGAGGTGCGCCAGGCCTCGACCTATGTCTGCCGCAACCGCAACAGCCGCGCGGATGGCAAGATTTCAGAACACGCCAAGGGCAATGCCGTTGATATCCGCTCGCTGAGTTTTTCGAACGGCAAGACGGTCGACATGGTGCCGCGCACCAAGGACGGCAGCTTTACCGGCGCGTTTCAGCGCACGGCAAGTGCATCTGCATGCCTGTTCTTCTCGACTGTTCTTTCCCCCGGCAGCGATGCGACCCATCAGGATCACATGCATCTCGATGTCATCGAGCGCAGCCGCGGCTATCGCTACTGCCGCTGAGTTCTACGTTTCGAGCCAGGTGACGGCAGCCTCTTCCTGTTCGGCTTCGAAGACCTTCACCTCGGCGTGGAACAGCATGCCGAACATCTGGACGGCCTGGGCAAAACCGCGATTGTCGCTGACGATCGCGATGTTCTTGAAGTTGAGCGGTTCCGAGCGCCGAAACGGCTGGCCTCCCATGGCCGTGCCGATATCCGAGCCTGCGAAATCCGTCGCGGTGACTAGCAGCAGCCGCAATCCGTCGTCGCGGGTGCTGTGCTCCTCAAGTGCGGGCAGCAGCACGTTCTGATAATCGCTTGCGCTCAGCGCCTTGTGAATTGTGAAACCGATGATGTTGTCCGGCAGGTCTTCGATCTTTTCGAGCATATAAGGCCTCCATTTTTGCGTTCTTTTAGCGCGGGCCGAGCGCGAATGCCAGCGAAACACGCTTGATCGGGGATACGGCTTTCACTGTTTGTCCGTTTAGGCCCGTTTGCCCATTGATTAAAACATGAGAAAAAAGGTCATATTTATACTTTACCTTTTTTATCATGTTTTATAGGGTCCTTTTGTCATCAACAAATCGGCCTGGACCGGGAGGGTGAAAATGGCGAAGAAAAACAAGCGCAAGTCGACCAAGAACCGGTCGAACCAACGGCAGGACGATGTGACACGCGTCGCCGAAGCGCCTGTGGGGCTGAATGGCCGCAGTTTTCTTTATGTCGGCGGGCGAGACTGCCAGGTCGCGCATCTGCGGGCGGTGGCCGACGATTACGGCGCCGAGCTCGTCCATCACGACGGCGGCCTGCGTGAGGCTGTGTCGCGCATCGACAGGGTTCTGCCCTCGGTCGACTGTGTGTTCTGTCCGATCGACTGTATCAGTCATGATGCCTGTGTGCGGGTGAAAAGTGGCTGCAAGAAGTTCAAGAAGGCTTTCATTCCACTGCGCAACGGCTCGAAATCCTCGCTCGAGCGTGCACTGCAGACGATGAGTGAGCGCAGCAATTGATCAGCGGCGTTTATCAAGGTGCCACGGTGGGGCTGATCGGGCTGCACCGGCCGGGCGGATGTGCGGGGCTGACGCTTCAGGGTGACAGCCTGTCTGCCACGAGCGGGCAGAGCGCCACCATTCTCGACTTTCCCGTTTCCAGATACAGAAGACCGCCATCCGGCGGCAAACGCTGCGGTGCGGTGATTGACCTTGCCCGCTGGCGCAACCACATTGTTCCCGATAAAGAAACTGCCTGAGGTGCCCAGATGTATGTCGCGATGAACCGTTTCAAAGTTGCCACCGGATCCGAACAGGAATTCGAAGATGTGTGGAAAGGGCGCGATTCGCGGCTTTCCGAGCTTTCCGGCTTCGTGTCCTTTCACCTGCTGAAGGGCAAGACGTTCGAGGATGAAGGCTATACGCTCTATGCCTCGCATACCGTCTGGGAAAACGAGGACGCCTTTACCGCCTGGACCAAATCCGAGCAGTTCCGCGACGCCCACAAGAATGCGGGCCAGAGCAATGTGAGCTATCTCGGCCATCCGGCCTTCGAAGGGTTCAGCAGCGTCGAAGGTGCTTGAATGGCTGACCCTGCCGACATTGCCGTATTGCCGGTTCTGCCGTCGCTCGATCTCGATGAGACCAAGGCGTTTTATACGGAAAAACTCGGCCTGTCCGAAGTCGTGCATTCAGCCGAAAACTATCTGATCCTCAGACGTCCGGGGATCGAACTGCATTTCTGGCTGACGGACAATCGGTCATTTTGTGAAAACAGTTCGGTCTATATCCGTGGCGGAGGCGTTGATGCGCTCTATTCGGAGTTTTCGATGCGCGGCATCGTGCATGAGCGCGGTTTTGAAGAGCGCGACTGGGGTATGAAGGAATTTTACGTTTACGATCCGCATGGCAATCTGCTGCGGTTCGGGCGCATTCCCTGATAGCGGGACTAGGCCGGTCGCAAACGGTTGCCGGTCAGCCTTTGCGCACCGGCATGATGGCGGCAAGGGCGACGAGCAGCCAGCTTGCAATCACCGACGTGCCGCCGACCGGGGCCGCCATGGGAAAGAAGCCGAAACCGGCATAGTTTCTGGCCACGAGATCGCCGGCAAACAAGACCGTTCCGAAAATCATCAGAATGCCGGCGGCAAGGCCCGTGGCGGTGCGCATGGAAAGCAGCGCCAGCGCGATCAGCGCAGGGCCGTTGGCCAGGCATACGAGCGCGGCCGACAGCAACACCGCGCTGTCTCCATGATAGGACGCTGCTGCAAGCATGATGCCCGCTGCCCCCGTCAGGCCCGCGAAAAACAGCAGGATGCGTGCGGAAATTGTCAGGGCGTTCATGGTCAGGCCTTGTTCTGCATGTGGTAGGCGAGCTTTTCGACCGGCGGCAGGATGAGGGCGCGCAGCTTGATGTCCGGCACTGTTTCGTCCAGCGCACGGCGGAAACACAGCAGCCACTCGTCGCGTTCGTCCGGTCCGATGGGGGCGGGCATGTGGCGCATTCTGAGCCGTGGATGCCCGTGCTTTTCGACATAGACCGGCGGCCCGCCGAGATAGCCTGTCAGATAATCGCGGAATTTTTCTTCAGAGCCTGAAAGGTCCGCCGGGTGGATGGCCCGGCAATGCGCGGCCTCCGGCAGACTGTCCATCAGCTCGTAGAAACGATGGGCAAGACGCCTGACCGCCTCGGCGCCACCGATGGCCTCGTAAAGGCTGATCGTTTCCCTCGCGTTCATAAGCGTTTGCCCGGATCGTTGACACTATTCCCGATGTAAACATTTCAGGCGGGGATGCAATGGAGCGATACGCCTTTTTCGGTCAGCACGGTTCTTTGCGCCGGGTCCAGTTCGTCGCCGGTGAAGACGGCGCTGAAGGTCTCGAGCCCTGTGAGGAAGTGCAGACCCGGGCGGCCGAATTTGGTGTGGTCGGCCAGAAGCACGCGGCGTTCGGCACCCTTCACGATCAACCGCTTGGTCTGCACCACTTCGGGGTCCTGATGGAAGGCTTCACCCTGATAGATCGCGGAGGCAGAGATGAAGCTGATATCGGCCCTGAGCCCGCGCAGCGCATCCTCGGTCAGCAACCCGAAAAAGCCGTTGAACTTGCGGCTGTACTGGCCGCCAAGCGCCATCAGTTCGATGCCGGCGATACCGGCCAGTTCAGAAATAACACTCAGATTGTTAGATATCACAGTCAATGGCAGGCGCTGGGGCAGGTGTCCGGCAAGGTTGGCGGCGGTGGAAGAGTCGTCGATCATCATGGTCATGCCGGGCTCGATGAACGCGGCCGCCGCGGCAGCGATTCGCGCCTTTTCGCTCGCCGCGATCTTCTGGCGATAGCGGAAATCGGCCTGGAACATGGCGGAAGACTGAACCGAGGCGCCGCCACGCACCTTGCGCAGCTGGCCGGAGGCTTCCAGCTCGTCGAGATCACGGTGAACCGTCATCTTCGACACGTGAAAACGCTGGCTGAGTTCTTCCACGCCTGCCTGGCCGCGCTCCATCAGCAGCGCCATCATTGCCGCCCGTCTTTCGTCCGCCCTCAAAGCCCTCTCCTCAGTCCGATGTTTCCGCAATTTTGATATAACAGCATGAATTATGGTATATATCACATATAGAAACGATTAAAATAACAATTAATATGATATTTGTAAAATAATCTTGTGATTTCGCATTCCCGCATTATCATCATTGCAGAATAAAGCCATGGGCGCCGGCGCCGGCTTGACGCTTGGCAATCACTTTCAGACCGGCGTCCGCTATGGCGTTGGTCAGGCAACAGGAGAATTTGCGATGGCACGGGTTACCTTGAGACAATTGCTCGATCACGCCGCCGAATACGGTTATGGCGTGCCGGCCTTCAACATCAATGATATGGAACAGGGGCTGGCGATCATGGAAGCCGCGGCGAAGACGTCGTCGCCGGTGATCATCCAGGCAAGCCGCGGCGCGCGCGCCTATGCCAACGACCTGATCCTGGCAAAGCTGATCGACGGGCTTGCCGAGCTCTACCCCGATATTCCGCTGGTCATGCATCTCGACCACGGCAATTCCGAGCCGACCTGCATGACGGCGATCCAGTACGGTTTCACATCGGTGATGATGGACGGTTCGCTGAAAGCCGACGGCAAGACCCCGGCTGACTATGAATACAATGCCGGCGTGACCAAGCGTGTCTGCGATTTTTCACACTGGGCCGGCGTGTCGGTTGAAGGTGAAATCGGCGTGCTGGGTTCGCTGGAAACCGGCGAGGGCGAGAAGGAGGACGGTCACGGCTTCGAGGGCAAGCTCGACCATGACCAGCTGCTGACCGACCCCGATCAGGCCGTCCGGTTCGCCAGGGACACGCAGGTGGATGCGCTGGCCGTGGCCATGGGCACCAGCCACGGCGCCTACAAGTTCACCCGCAAGCCCGATGGCGAAGTGCTGGCGATGAACGTGATCGAGGAGATCCACCGCCGCCTGCCGGATACCCATCTCGTCATGCACGGCTCGTCCTCCGTGCCGGAGGAACTGCAGGAGATCATCAATAAATATGGCGGCGAGATGAAGCCGACCTGGGGTGTTCCGGTGGAGGAAATCCAGCGCGGCATCAAGCACGGCGTGCGCAAGGTCAATATCGACACCGACAACCGCATGGCCATGACCGGCGCGATCCGCAAGGTGTTTGCCGAAAACCCCTCGGAATTCGACCCGCGCAAATATCTCAAACCCGCCATGGAGGCGATGACCAAGCTGTGCATCGAGCGCTTCGAGGCCTTTGGCACGGCAGGCCACGCCGAAAAGATCAAGCCGATCCCGCTGTCGGATATGGCAAAGCGCTACGCCGACGGCTCTCTGTCCCCGAAGATCGGCTGAACGCTGCGCGGAGCATGTTTGAAGTTGAAGGCCGTCGCTTTGTGCGGCGGCTTTTTTACGCCCGGCGATCCATCGAGCGCGAGACCAGCAGCACCGGCACGAGGCCCGCGAGAATGATGATCATGGCAGGCACCGAGGCGCTTTCGACCAGCGCGCGGGAGGCATCCTCGTAGACGAGCGTGGCGAGCGTGTTGAAGTTGAAGGGGCGCAGCAGGATGGTTGCCGAGAGTTCCTTCAGGGTTTCGATGAACACCAGAAGGGCTGCCGTCCACAATGCGGGACGCATGTTCGGCAAAAGCACGGAGACGAGCGCCTTTGCCGGTGAACGGCCAAGCGTGCGTGCGGCCATGTCGAGGCTGGGCGAGAGCTTGTGAAAACCGGCATCGACGCTTCCCTCCGCCATGGCGAGGAACCGCACCGTGCAGGCATAGACGATGGCAAAACCGCTGCCGGAGAGCAGCAGACCGCTGGAAATGCCGAAATTTGCCCTGAGCGCCCCGTCGAGAGCGTTGTCGAGGCCTGCCAGCGGGATCAGCACGCCGATGGCCAGCACCGTGCCTGGAATGCCGTATCCAAGCGATGCCAGGCGGGTCACCGAGCGGATTTTACGGCCCGGATGGGTTCTGACTGCATAGGAAAGCGTCAGCCCGAACAAGACGGCGAAAGCCGCGGCAAGACCCGAGACCGCGATGCTGGTCATCAGCGCATCGAGAAGGCGTTCGGAGAGGAATTCATCGAGCCGCCTGAGTGCAAAACCGGCGAGAACAAGTGCGGGAATTGCGAAACCAATGAGCACGGGCAACAGGCAGGCAAGGCTTGCGGTAAGGGCTCTGGCGCCCAAAAGGCGCTGCCGTTCGGGCTGTCCGGTCACCGAGCGTCCGGCGCTGTAGCGCTGGTTGCGCCGGGCGACCCGCTCAAGCAGGATCAGCGCTAGCACGAAGACGAGCATGATCGCGGAAAGCTGGGCAGCGCCTGCCAGGTTGCCGCGATTGAGCCAGGTCTCGTAGATCGAAAATGTCAGCGTGTTGACGCCGAGATATTTGACCGCGCCGATGTCGTTGAGGCTCTCCATCATCACCAGTGTCAGGCCGACGACGATGGCCGGGCGCGCCATTGGCAGCTGCACGGCCCTGAGCACCCGCAAACGTCCGGCGCCAAGTGTGCGCGCCACTTCCGCCGCGTTGCGCCCCTGCATGGAAAACACCGAACGGGCGGTGAGATAGACATAAGGATAGAGCACCGCCGACATCACCAGAACCGCGCCGCCAAGCGAGCGGATATCCGGGAAATAATAGTCCCTTGCGGACTGATAGCCGAAGACGGAGCGGTAGAGGGTCTGAACGGGGCCGGTGAAATCGAAGAATTCGCCGAAGGCATAGGCCGCCAGATAGATCGGCATGGCAAGCGGCAGCACGAGCGCAACCGAAAACAGCCGCCTGAACGGGAAATCAAAGGACACCACCAGCCATGCGGTGATCACGCCGACCGTGCCGGTGACGAGGGCATTGAAGACGAGAAGCAGCAAGGTTCGCCCCGCCACGCGCGGCAGAACGGTTTCGACAAGGTGGGATATGGCGGAGAAATCCGAAGAAAAGGCCAGCCAGCAGATGGCCGCCAGTGGCAGCAGCATCAATGCACAAATGATACCTGCTGCCAGCGGCAGGGGATGCGGCATACGACGCCGTGCCGGGCGGGGAAGGGGCGCGCTTTCAGCGGCGTGGTCGGTGGCCATGCTACTCCGGTCGTGTCTGATCTCAGCCCCGCCATCAGCCCGAAATGCCAAAGTGGACAGGTTCCGACCGGTTTTATTGCCTGTTGCCGCATTGCGCAATATGGCCGCATGCCGCCTGTCTGAGGCGCGCCCGGTGTGTCAGCGGAAAAGGACGTGTCGGAAGGGACACATCGGACCGGTCGGAACGGAAACGAACCGGTCTAGTAATGAAGCGGCCGTGTTTCCCTGATCGGCAGGAACACTTCCACCAGCATGCCCTCGCTTGGAACGGCATGCACGAGGAAGCGCGCGCCAAGCCTTTCGGCCAGTTTGCGGGCCTTTTGCAGGTGCGGGTTCTCTTCCTGGGGGGCGGTGTCTCCCGCATGCTGACCGGCGGCGCGCCGTCTGGCGGGCGCAATGCCGTTGTCACGAAAGCGCAGCACGGTTTCTCCGCTTGCCGCGACCGCCGTTGAAACCACGACCTGACCACCGGCAGGGGTAAACTGCACGGCGCCCTGCAAAAGCTGCAAGGCGATTTCCTTCAGCGTTTCCGCATCACTCGGCGTTCTGGCAAGAGCCGGAGACAAGGCCGCGCGAATGATGATCCGCCGGGCATTGGCGCGCGGCTGAACAAGGCTCACGGCTTCGGCGACGGCATCGTTGATCTGTGCCGTTTCGTGCGCTGCGGGCGCGACCTGCTCTTCGGGCAGAAGTTCGCCGGGATCGGGGGCGGCTTCGGACGGCTCTGTTGGCGCCGGCTCCTCGAGCAGCCTGCCGACAACACCGCGTGCATGGCGGCTTTTGCTTGCAATCTCGCGGGCAAGCCCGTGATAACGACTATCGCCGAGCGCGCCGAAGGGCTGGTGATCCATGGTCTCGGAGAGCGAGATAATGGCATCGAGTGGCTGGCTCAGCTCATAGCGCAGGGCCGAACGGAGGCTGTCGCGCTCGTCCTCGGCCTCACGCGCTGCCCGCTTGGCCGAACGCAAATCCTCTTCTCTGCGTTTCAGGGCTGTGACATCACGCAAAATGGCACAGATGCCGCCCGACTGGGGCAGACGGCCAAGCGTGATGAACAGCGGGATAAGCCCGCCGCCCGCTTCCCGGCCAATGACTTCCAGCCCTTCATGCATGACATCGCCGCCATGCCCGTCGATCAGCCGTTCCAGATGGGATTCGAGATCGTTGTGGCTTTCTTCGGCAAACAGCAGGCCGGCATCCTCGCCGATCACATCCTGGCTTTCGACGCCGAAAAGAGCTGAAGCTGAGGACGAAAGCGAACGGATATGCCGCTTTTCATCGAAGATCAGAATACCGTCGGTGGATGTGTCCAGAATGGCATGCAGCTCGGCGACATCGCCGTCCTGCAGCATTTTGGGGTCATCGCTGGCCTTGTCCGCGTCTTGTTTGAAGACCGGCAGGTCGGTCCTGCCGGCTGTTTCATGTTCCGGCCGCAATGTCAGCGCCAGTGCGCGTCCGCCATGCCAGACAATGGCCTGCAGGTGCAGGGATACCGGCAGCCGACCGCCATCGGCGGTATGCAGGAACAGCCGGTCGTCCGTCCCGCGTTCGATAAGGGCATCGGTGCCGCCGGCAGCGATGACTGCATCCAGCGATCCATAGCCCGCAAGCGACAGGAATGCGGAATTGGTGTGCAGAATGCGCTCACCGGACTGGATGAGAATCGCATCCTTTCTGTCGTCTATTGCCGAGGCATGATCTTCCGCGCCGCTTGCGTTCCGCGGGGCATGTTCGGCTGTTCGGCGCAGGATAACCGGAGCCCGTGCCGGGGCAGGGGCTTCTTCTTCGACGTCCGCCGGTTCGGTGGGCGCCGACACGGGCTGCGTATCTGCCGAGCGAAGCTGGCTGGCAATTTCGTCAAGCGTGTGGCGCTCTGCTTCCGTCAGTTGCTGTGCCTGCTTGGTGCGCTCAGCCGTATGGGCGGCGGCCGGCGCTGCGTCGGGCACCTGGGTTTCCTCGCCGAGCCTGATCAGCCCGTAACCGCGGAAACCGTCGAAATGACGCTCGCGGGTATAGGTGGGAAGAGCGGCAAGGTCGACGGGGACAGCCATGTTCGTGCCCGAGACGGGCCAGTGAACCGTATGGCCCGACCAAGTGTCGGCGCTTTGCAGAAGACGCGCAATCGCGCTGCCGCCTGCGACCTTGAACCGGGTTTCGATCTCGGCGAAATCAAGGCCGGTGACCGCGGCCATATCGGGCCCGACGGCGTCGGCCAGTTCATCGGAAACATCGATGAGCCGTCCTGCGGCATCCGTATGCCAGACGAAGCGCGCGGGACGGCGGGTGTCTGCTTCGGCGTGCCTGGTTTCCGCAGCCTGCTGCAGCGCCTCCTTTTCGACGGCATCGGCCGGTTGCCGGCGTACGACGGGGCTTTGCGTCTCAGCGGGCTGCGCAGCCGTGTCTTCCTGTCCAAGCAGGGCGCCGAGGCTTTCATCGATTGTTGCGATCACATCGCGTGCAGAACGGATGTTGGTATCCGGGGCAGCATCTTCCCCGGCTGTTTCATCAACCGGGTTCAGGTCTGCGGACAGATCTTCGGATACAAACAGCAGGAACAGTCCCGGCGCGCGCGACAGCCGCCCAAGCGCCAGCGGCCATATGCCGGTTTGGGTCGTCGCAAGCCGCTCGGTATAATATTCGGGACCCGCTGCAAGGCTCTCTATGACCGGACCGATCTCCGTGCTGTCGAGGCCCGTGCGGTCAAAACCGGCGGAGCGGTGCGTGACCGTGCCTTTGCCGTCAACCAGTGCCAGCTGCGCTTCATCCTCGCCGAAACCGCTGACAAGGTCTTGCATGACATCGTCGGCAATATCGTTTTCGCATTCCAGAATCAGGTAGCGCCGTCCGCCGAGAACGAGAAGGCTTGCAACGGCCTGCCGGGCAACCCTTCGAAAACGTTGAGGAATATTGACGGTGAAATTGCGGGTGTCGCCCGGTTCTGCCAGCCGCCCCGCCACCGCCATGAACTGGCGCAGAAGTATGTTTTCCGCCGCATCGGTTCCGATTGCAGCCGAAATCAGGCTTTGCCCAAGGAGCCGCGCTCCGGCCGCATTGGCAAAAACCACGTGCCTTTCCTCGGCATCGACGGCCAGCATGGCCTTGCCGGCCAGAGAACGCCCGCGCAGCGCGGGGTGGGTGGCAAAGGCGAGGTAGTGGGGAATTGCCGTGCTCATGGCATTTCGGTCCGTTGCGGGTTCGGGGCTGGTCGACGCGTTTTCCTGCGGCTTTTGACGCATCTTCCCTTTACGCTTTCTTAATAATAATTATGGCGATTGTGGTCCAGATCGCGCGCGGCCTTTTCGTTTCGCACAGTTAATACGCGGATTTGCGTGCCGCCGATGTCTTCCCGGGTGTGGGCAAGGATACGATTTTTGCAGATCGCGCACCAAGGGGCTTGCAAAATCCTGTCAGGCCTTTTATGTGAGCCGCGATGCCAAGGCGCATCGTCCTTGTGCGGTTGTAGCTCAGTTGGTTAGAGCGCAGGTTTGTGGCACCTGAGGTCGGTGGTTCGACCCCACCCAACCGTACCATTCTCTTTTTCTTCGGTCGTTGTGTTGAAATGACAAGATGGACGCGCTCGCGCGCGTTCGATGTCGAGGCTTTCGCGCCGCCGAATCATTCCTGCATGCAGGTTCTGCCGGCACCGCCGGGTGGCTGCCAATTTCATTGAAGCGCTATTGCTCCGGCGAGTTTTTCCGCAAGGTGACCGGCGAGCTTGCGTTGTTGCGATCGGCCGCCCGCTCGATACGTTCGATATCCGATTGAAAGCGCAGGGTTTCGCGCGCCCGCGCCACAGTCAGCGTGGAAAACTTGCGCGACATTTCCGAAAACTCCGGAATTTCCGTCCGGCCGAGCGCGCGACAGGCATGCAGAAGGTGGATGACCACCTCGGCCATGTTCGCGCCGTCACGCGACATGGCGGTGAAGGCGGCGTCGAAGAATTCTTCCGCCCTGATCGCCGGCATATGAATGCGGGAATAGCGCGGCTCGCTATCGGCATCCGGCCGCTCGCCTGCCTCCATGATACGCACCAGATGGGTGGTGACGTCGATCGCTGTGCCGGGATCGTTGACGGCGGGCGACAGCGCGCGAAGGGCGATCTGCGACATCACCGTCAGGCCGTAGAGCGGATCCTGCGTATAGCTGCGTTCGTGGCCGATGGTAAATGCCCCGGCAATTTCGGCGATGATATCCTCGCCGGCGACCTTGCTGTCCAGCGGAAGTTCGATGCCGGCAATATGCCGTCCGGCCGCCATGAATGCGCCGGGACGTTCCAGAACGTAGATATCAGCGTCGAGCCTGCGGGAAACGGCATCCAGCGCCGCCATGTCGACGAAGCGCAGATAACCCGTTTCCGGCGGATCGATCAGCTGAAGCCCGCCGGGCATATGTCCGTCAAACTCTGTCCCGCCCAGAAACGGTTCGGCCCGGTAATTGCGCATCGATGTAATCGCCTGATCTTCGACCTGCTCGATGGTGCGGCTGACCTTGCCGAGACGTCCGAGATAGTTGATCCAGCGCAGCAGAATGCCGATGATCAGGACGATGACGGCAATGGTCGCGACAAACAGCACCAGCCGTCCGCCGGTGCCGTAGAGATTGGTATTGAGCGCGATCAGCCCGACCAGGCTGAAGATGAACGAACCGAGGAAGGTCGAAAGCGCCGCCTGCGCCGTGCGATCCTCCAGAAGCGTGCCGACGGCGCGCGGGGTCGCGCTGCTAGCGGCCGCAGACGAGGCCTGCACCACGGTGTTGAGCGAGAAGATCAGCACCGTCAGCATGCTGCTGGCGATGATCGACAACAGCGAACCGACGGAATCGACGCCGATCGCCTCGCCGACACCTTCGGGAATATAGGGGTTGAGGAGGATGCCGAGAAGCGCCGTTGCGATGCCGGCGATACAGTAGATTGCGGCAACGAACCACAATTGCCGCATCACCTGGGACAGGACCCATAACCGCCGGGACAGCTGAAGTTTCATGGCACTCTTTCTGTCAGGGCGGATTTCCCGGACTGATCAGGATCGTCGGCAGGATCGCGTGTCACGTCTCCTGCCGGTGTCGCTTTCTATGACTAGAACAATGCCGGTCAACCGGCAACCACAGCCTTTGCCATAGCCTCCAGCTTGTGCAACGTGTTGAGGTTGCGTGCGGTTCCCGCAGAAAGCCCGGCAAGCTTTCCGGTGCCGCCGACATTGACCGCCCTCAACAGTCCGGTGAAGACGGTCATCGGCAAATTCTTCCGGTTCAGCTCTCCGCCTTGCCTGAAACCTTCAGCGCGAAGGCATATTCGAGCGCGATTTCCTCCAGCCGCTGGAAGCGTCCGGACGCGCCGCCATGGCCGGCATCCATGTTGGTTCTGAGCAGGATGGGGGCGGTGCCGGTGGTCTTGTCGCGCAGTCGGGCGACCCATTTCGCCGGTTCCCAATAGGTTACCCGCGGATCGGTGAGGCCCGCAAGCGCCAGAATGGCGGGATAGGGCTTCTCGGCCACGTTGTCATAGGGGCTGTAGCTTGCAATGTAGTCGTAGGACTCTTCCGAGGCGATGGGGTTGCCCCATTCCGGCCATTCGGGCGGGGTCAGCGGCAGGGTATCGTCCAGCATGGTGGTCAGCACATCGACAAACGGAACGGCGGCGATAATGCCGGAGAATTTTTCCGGCGCCATATTGGCGACGGCGCCCATCAGCATGCCGCCGGCCGAACCGCCTTCGGCAACGATATTGCCGTAGGAGGTAAAGCCATCGGCCACCAGCGCATCGGCGGCCGCGACGAAATCGGAGAAGGTGTTCTTCTTGGAGAACATCTTGCCGTTTTCATACCAGGCAAAGCCCTTGTCCTTGCCGCCGCGAATATGGGCGATGGCGTAGACAAAACCGCGGTCCACCAGCGACAGGCAATTGGTGGAAAACGATGCCGGAATGGAAATGCCATAGGCGCCGTAGCCGTAAAGCAGGCAGGGGGCGGAGCCATCAAGCGGCGTATCCTTGCGGTAGACGAGGCTGACGGGCACCAGTTCGCCGTCTTCCGCCTTCGCCTGAATGCGCCGGGTCACATAGTCGCCCGGATTGTGGCCGGAAGGCACTTCCTGGGTTTTCAGCAAGGTGCGTTCGCGCGTCACCATGTTGTAGTCGTAAAGCTGGCTCGGCGTTGTCATCGAGGAATAGGAAAACCGGATCGTATCCGTCTCATATTCCTGCGCGCCCTGAAGTCCCAGCGCATAGGCCTCCTCGTCAAAGGCGATTGCATGTTCCTCGCCGGTCTTGCGGTCGCGGATGACGATGCGCGGCAGGCCGCCGAACCGTTCCAGCCAGATGAGGTGACCGGCAAAGGCCATATGGGAGAGGATCAGCCGGCCTTCCTGATGGGGCACGACCTCTTTCCAGTTTTCCTTGCCGGGGGCTGAGACCGGCGCTTCCATGATCTTGAAATCCTTGGCGTCGCCGTCATTGGTGAGGATGAAGAAGACGTCGCCGCCTTCGGTGACGTCATATTCGACCATGGTTTCGCGCCGGGCGATGACATGCGGCGCGGCCTTGAGGTCGGTCGTCGGAATGATGTGCACTTCCGAGGTCTGGTGATCATGGACATCGATGAAGATGAAATCATCGAGCAGCGAACCGCCGATGCCGACGAAGAAGCCGGGGTCTTTTTCCTCATAGACCAGCCGGTCCTCGCTCTGCGCGGTGCCGAGGACATGGTGGTAGACCTTGGACGGGCGATGGTTTTCATCGACCTCGGTATAGAAGAAGCTGTTGCCGTCCGGCGCCCAGACACCGCCGCCGCCGGTGTTTTCAATCACGTCGTCAAGGTCATGCCCGCCGGCAAGATCGCGCACCTTGATGGTGTAGAATTCCGAGCCCTTGTCGTCGTAGCTCCACAGCGCGCGGGCATGGTCGGTGGTGTGGAAGAAACCGCCGAGGTCGAAATAGGCCTTGCCATCGCTCTCCTTGTCGCCGTCCAGCAGAACCGAACGCTGGTCCGGGTCATGCAGATCGCCATCGCGCGGGATGCGGAAGAAATAGGGCTGCTCGCCGCCTGTGCGATAGGCTGTGCCATAGGCATAGGCGCCGTCCTTCATCGGCACGGAGCTGTCGTCTTCCTTGATCCGGCCGCGCATTTCGGCAAACAGCTTTTTCTGAAACGCTTCGGTATCGACCATGGCCGCCTTCATATAGGCGTTTTCGGCTTCCAGATGGTTTCGGATGTCGCTTTCGAGGATGGACGGATCCTTGAACATCGCCTGCCAGTTTTCCGCGCGCAGCCACGCATATTCATCCGTGCGGGTCTTGCCGTGGCGGGTATCGGTCACGGGCCTTGCTGCGGCTTTCGGCGGGGCGGGAAGGTTCTTGAATTCAGTCACGGTGGCGGGCCTTGTTGTTTTCAGGTTGCCGGAAGATAAGGCGGCTGACCCGTCACATCAAGCAGCCGGACGAAGACTTGCCTCAGCCCGCATCATTGTGCATATGAGAGTAATAGTGTTACGTCCAATCGGGAGAATATGCGTGTTCAGAACTGTTCTGGTGGCTGCCCTTGTGATGATGACCGGCCTGCCGGCCTTTGCGCTCAACAAGCGTGTTGCCGCCGAGCTTCAGCGTCTTGATCCGGAAGAGGAACTGGAACAGCGCTGTGATGTCGAGGCGCTTTCGCGAATCGATGCCGCCCGCAAGGACATGAACCCCGATAAGGTAATCGCCTATACGTTCGAGCCGCCGGTGGTGAAGGGCGATACGATCGATGCCAACGGCGCCGTGTTTCGCACGCATCAGCACTGGTACCACCTCAGCTATCATTGCACGACCGACCGGAGCGAGCTGAAGATAAAGGATTTCAGCTTCAGGATCGGCGCCGAAATTCCGCGTTCCCAGTGGGATAAATACTATCTCTATCCTTAAAAGTCGCGGCCGGCGGGGCTTCCCTTCCGGCCGCTTCCGCGTCTCATACCAAGAGTCAATGATTAGGACTCATATGATGCGTGCTGGAATGGCTGTCCGAGTAGGAAAACACCGCAGAGCGATGCCGTAGCATCGCGCGAGGATTTTGACGCCCTCGGCGGCCATTCCAGCCGCACCCTTTAAGGGCCGGGCGCTTTTGAAAGCCCGCGTCGTTGAAAATCCTCGCCGTAGCTATGGCTACGACTGCGGTTTTCGCCTAGCCGGCTTTCAAAATCG
>NZ_JBEPLY010000011.1:0-173543 GCF_040545495.1 Martelella mangrovi | reverse complement strand
TCTGTCTTACCAGATGGCCCACCCGCATCTGGTCAATGACGGCATTATCGGCCCGGCCACCATCGCCCAGCTGCGTCGGGACATGAAGGCGCTGAAGGATGCCGCACAGAAATCCGGTGCATCGGCCGCCGCTTCCGGTGCCATCGCATGGGCTTCCGGCCTGCCGATCGGCTGGATCGTCACCGGAGGTGTCATCATCGCGATTGGCTGGTTCGCCTGGCGTTACCGCGATGTGATCGCACGCCGGATCAACACGCTGACGGGCCATGAGGTGGAGGTATGATCCCGACCATCATCCAATGGCTGGTCAAACTTGGCGCGGGCGGTATTGTCGAACGCGCCATCACGCTCATCGACAAACGGGCGGAACGTGAAAACGACCGTGAGAAGATCCAGGCCGAACTGACGGCGGAATATCTGCGGCAGGTGGTCGAGGAAACCCGCATCATGGCGGATTACAACAAGGCCAAGCTATCGTTCCCGCTCTTCTGGGTTTTGGTGTTCGCCGTTGCCGGCCCGCTGATCCTTTGGGAAATGGCTGTCGTCATCGACAGTATCCCGTATCTCAGGGGCATATTCGGGGACCAGCAGGTTTTTGATCTGCCGACCGGTGCATTGCAGGACGCCTACGCCGCAATGGTCAAATGGGTGTTCTATATCGGCTCGGGCGTCGCCGGGCTTCGCGCAGTTATCAAATAAACGGGGCAGGATATGACGGTCGAGATCGCGCGTCAGCTGGGAGAGGTTCAGGGCAAGCTCGATGCGCTGATCGGGAAGGTGGACGACAATCACAGCGGTCATGAGGAAATCCACGACCGGCTGAACCATGTCGAGTATCAGAACGAACGCCTGCTCGAACAGAACAAGGCGCTGTCAGAGCGCCTCGGTGAAACCGAGGCGTTCGTCGCCGAATACCAGAAGATCAAGCAGATCGGCCGGGGGTATATTCTCGGCGCGGCAATGGCTGGGACCGGGTTTGGTGTGTGGCTTTCCGATGGGCTGATGCAGGTGCTGAAGGCATTGAAGGGCGGGTGAGGCATATTGGGTTCAAAAGCGCTGTTTCGAGGTGGCAATATGAATGACTGCATTGCGCCGCCATTTCGGTCGTTTAGATGTTTGGCTCAAACGCCCATGAGCGGACATTAGCTCAAGCCGCATATGTGATTGAGGCTCCAGTTCAGGGCACCTTCATTCGTGGAAAAAGAACTGCTGATGCGGACGTTTTCGCACCCTCAACAACCAACTTCTCATTGTAAAGCTCGGGTACTTGGATACCAAGTTTTTCGTGTAAGGCTTGAGCTGAGCGTGGCAGGTAAGCAAGCAGGCAACGGGCTACAATTGCCAGACCATATACCTGTTCAGCCAAGGTGGCACCGAGGCGAAGAGACAATTCTTCTCGTTCGTCCTGAGTGAGGTTATTCGTTAACGCCTTGGCATCGACCCACGGAGCGCGTCTAACGAATTGGGCATTTGCTTCACCGACGAATGCGAAAATTTCGGAAAGGCCCGCATGCAGTTCGTACTTTTGGAACGCGCTCGCAACCTGCTCATGCAGGTGTTCTGCCTTTCTTGTGAAGTCGTTTTCCGGCACTGGCGGTACAACCCCACCAAAGGAAGACGACAAGATTGCTAGAACCCGGTTCAGAAGGTTTCCCAATTGCCCACCGAGCTCTCCTGACCAAGCTCTTTCGATCCGCTCATATGAGAAGTCGCCATCCTCTGCGGAGCGGATGTGGCGCAAAAGATAATATCGGAGTGCGTCCGGTGTATTGAAATCTTCAATCACCTTAACTGGGTCTATGCCATTTCCAGAAGATTTCCCGATCTTCTTTCCGTCCACAGTGAGATAGCCATGCACATAGATTGTTGAAGGCAATGACAGACCTGCCGAAAGCAATATCGCTGGCCAGTAAATCGCATGAAACTTGGTAATTCCCTTTCCAACGAAATGGGCGCGTTGGCCACCATTGGCCCAGTAGTGTTCGAAAAGGGGCTGACCAGCGCCATAACCCAACCCGGTGAGATAGTTCGCCAAGGCGTCAAACCAGACATAGATTACATCGTCACCGCCGGGTACCCGTACACCCCATCCACGCGCACGCTCAGAACTGCGTGATACGCTGAAATCGGAAAGGCCACGACGTATGAAGGCCAGTATCTCATTGCGTCTGTGAGCAGGCTTGATCTCAAGAACCTCAGTCTCGACCAATTTCAAAAGCTGTTCTTCGTAGCGTGAGAGCCGGAAAAACCAGTTTTCTTCTCTTACGTTTTCGAGCGGAGCATCGTGCTCCGGGCACTTGCCTTCATTGAGTTCTTCAGCATCGTAGAATTGCTCGCAGCCTACACAATAGAGACCTTCATAAGCTTTGCTATAAAGGTCGCCACTGGCTGAACAGGCATTCCACAACCTGTGAACCCCGCTAGTGTGCTGGTCGTTACAAGCGGTGCGGATAAACGTGTCGTTGGATATATCAAGCCGTTCGCCGAGACTTTTGAACTTCTCGGAATTGGCGTTTACAAAATCTCCAACAGGTTGCCCCGCAAGCTCAGCAGCGCGAACATTCTTTAAACTGTTATCATCTGTTCCGCATTGGAAACGTATATCGTGACCCAGCAAACGGTGATGCCGCGCATAGGCGTCAGCTTGCACAAGCTCGAGGGCAAAACCAACATGGGGCGCTGCGTTGACATATGGAATTGAAGTGGTGATGTAGGTTTTGAACTTGCTCATCGACTATTCCCTAGAGAGTTGGAAATGCCCATGAGGCGGATTGGCCAATAAAAAACCGCCCCAAGGGCGGCTATTGGTGCAAAGGACGCACAGAACCCGCCACGCTATGAGCGCGGCATCATCATCACTGCGATATGAATATAGTTCGTGTCCATAGATGTGAGTTACCAGAGCAAACCAAATTAGGCAAGCGAATGTCAGCTATCGGACATTTGCAATCCCAACCCGCCAGTCTCCTTCCGGCCCCCCTTCAGTCGTAGCTATGAACTCGTAGCGCAAGAAAGCATTTCTGATTTCTACCAATTGATTAGGCCGGTGAAGCGAACACTTCACCGGCCTTTCTCTCTGCCCGGATCCCGGGCGGTCTGCAGCCCGCCAAGGCTGCAAACGACGGGTCACAGTCGCCAAACATAGTCCCGTCCGGCAAGCACAAAGAATCCTCACCGCACCCGGTTGCCTGCGCAGGCGACGCGGTGTGTGGCAGATTCGGACATATCCCACAATGCAAGGAATGATCTCGGTGCGGCCCGTGTCGCCGCCGGCCGCCTATCTTGGCGGCAAAAAACGTCTCGCCAAGCGCGTTTCCTCCATCATCGAACAGACGCCCCATGATCTCTACGCAGAGCCTTTTGTCGGCATGGGCGGCGTATTCTTCCGTCGTTCTCTCGCTGCGCGCTGCGAGGTCATCAACGACTATTCCGGCGACGTGATTACGCTGTTCCGGATACTGCAGCGGCATTATCCGCAGTTCATGGAGGTGATGAAATTCCAGCTCACCTCAAGGAGAGAGTTCGAACGTCTCGCCGCCACGGATCCTGCAACGCTCACCGACCTCGAGCGTTCCGCCCGCTTTCTCTATCTTCAGCGCCTGGCCTTCGGCGGCAAGATCATGGGGCGCAGCTTTGGCGTCGACCGCCATGGACCGGCCCGCTTCGACCTGACCCGGCTTGGGCCGATCCTTGAGGAAATCCATGAGCGTCTGTCCGGTGTTGTCATCGAGAACCTCGACTGGCGCGCCTTCATCGATCGCTATGACAGGGAAGGGGCCTTGTTCTACCTCGATCCACCCTATTATGGCTGCGAGACTGACTACAGCAGGGACAGCTTCAAGCGCGCCGATTTTGCCGAGATGGCGGAACGGCTGGCCGGTATCAAGGGGCGGTTTATTCTCTCGCTGAATGACAGGCCGGAAGTACGGGAAATCTTCTCGGCTTTCGAGTTTGCCGATGTGAAGCTCGACTACACGGTCGGTAGCGGCGCCCAAAAGGCTGTTGGAGAGGTGATTATCGTTGATGCGGGGGATGATCAAGAAGATCGCAACATGCCGCTACTATGAAGGGCTTGTGGTTGGCTAAGGTTGCTCACTATTGCCGTCGTTCTCCAGGCTGGTGTCAGTTGCCGGGTACCCGTAAAGGACTAATCTATCGTAGTCAGGCATCCTGCCGTCGCAAATTATTTTTTTGATGGACTTCGATATAGTCTTCAAAGTGGTAGTCATGACATCAGGTTTATCATTTTTCTTTGATATTGTGCCAGTATGAACCGCTTTTGATGCCTGATCGTAGCATGCCATAACAGACTGAAAAATATGATTCCTTTCATCCGGGTCTAGACCGATGTGAAACGATGAACGTAGGGCCAGCCGATACCTCAATTCATTCTTGTTGCCGTCATTAAGGTACAAAGATTCAAGGCAGACACGCAGAGCTATGGCTTGCTCAACCAAGTCTGTTTCTGAAAGGCAGTCATTGTATTTTCTTAACGGTATCCGGAGTCGGTTTTGTAAGGTCGAAGGGAGAGCTGAAAACTTTTGAAATAGATGTTCCGCGCCCTGCGTTTGGATGCCTATTACAGGCGGTCCGAGTGGGACTGGAGTGCGCCTCGAGTGGGGTGCATAGGAAACACCAAAGTTTCCGCTCGGAACATAGTCGGCAGGAATGATCGCCGTCGCTGCAATTTGAAAGCCTCTGTTCGCGACAACTGCCAAAAGCCCGATCCTATCCTCGATATCTTCAATTGTTGGTGGCTTCTCGATGTTCTTCCAGTCGATCGAATCTCCGGCCTCTTGTATGTGTTTCTGAAGGGAAATCTTCCTCCATAAAATGTAGTCGTCGCTTTCCGCCAGATATCTTCTGTCTTGCATGCTGAATTGCGACAAGGCCCGAACGGGAGAGTGCCAACGATGAGACAACTGTAGTTTGTCGGAAAATGACGCATCATCATCAGAACTTTCGCAATACAACCCCTCCACAATGATGACTTGGTAAGCATCTACATGATCATCGTTTATGTAGCTGTATAGTTCCTCAACGGTCTGCTCAGGCGTTGTCTCCAGAGAGCGCAAAATAAGCCACGAAACGAGTGTCTTGTGATTCAGATGGAGTCCGCCATAGGCAATCCTATGAAAGTAACTCTCATCAAATATCGCGAGACTAGGCGAGTTTCTGACACAATGAAAAACCTCTTCAAACCTACGATCGAAATATGTCAAATAGAGGTCTTGACCATCGGCGTCAGTAGCTAAAAGAAATTGTTTCAATTTGATACCAGAGATAGCACGATTGATCTCCGAAATTAGATTTTGCCTGGCGATATCTATTTCCTTCTCCTTTCACCTAAGCATCTACACGACTGAAGTGCTTTTTCGAGACTATAAGGAATCGACCAAAATCAATTCTTCGTCTGCGAGCGGTACCTGTAGCCTATTCGCCTCATCCCACGGTGCTTGCATCCAGACGTCCATTTCCTCCTTTGTCATCAGGATTACCGGCATTGCTTTTGGATGGATCGGCTTCACCACCGCGTTGGCCTCGCAAGTGAGAAAGCCGAACAGCTCATGCTTGCCCGGACGAGGATTCTTCTGTGAGCCACGTTCGCCCTCCCACGTTGTCCAGATCCCGGCAAAGGCCGCCAGCGGCTTGTCCTCGTTGATGGCAAACCAGCGCTTTGTCTTCTTCGGCTTGGAATTTTCCCATTCGCAAAATGTCGTCCACGGCACCAGGCAGCGGTGTTCCGGGCCCAGCCATCGGCGCCAATGGGGCGAGGTGGTATCGCGGATATTGGTGAGGCCGGTATCCGGTTTGCCTTTGGTGACGAAGGGAGGCGAAGGCATCCCCCATGTGGCAAAGGCCAGCTCCCGCTCGCCATCTGCATTGCGCACAATCGGCGCGGATCGATCCGGATAGCAGTCGCCGTTCAGTTCGGCGCGGTTCGTCAGGTCTCGAGTCGGTTTGAAAAGCTGGCGCACGGCCTCGTGTGTTGTCGTGTTGTTGTAGAGATTGCACACTAGACGTCATCCCCCAGTTTGACCGTCTTCCACACCTGGACCATCCCTGCCGGTCGCCTCACCCTCATATCACCATAATCTCCGACCTTTGGCGAGAGCAGCGCTGTCGTCATATATTCCATCGTGCCGCAGCGCGAGCACGGGAAGGGCGGTTCGTGCGCGTAATGTTGCCAGCCAAAAATCGGCACCAGATCAGAAGCTAGATAATTGATCCGCCGCCGACACCCCCCGCAACGTACCTGTAGAATCATGCCATCTTTGGCCGCATTATCGAGCGTGCGCCACCCTCGGCCGGGCGGCTCTCCAGGTGGAGGCCTTCTTGCGGGCATGGTCTTTTACCTCTTGAGTGTTCCTGTTATGTTCTATTTTCTGAAATGAAGAAAACAGAGTCAAGAACAGGAGAAGCCGCATGGCTCGTACGCAGGCACGGTCAAATCGGAAAAGGAATGCAGAGCGGAAATTTCCTGTCAGCGTACGCATCCTTGTGCCCGAGGGCGGTTATGGTCGCAAAACGACAGAGATGCACCTCTGGCTCAAGGAGCGCTACGGGCTGGAAGGGTTTGCCTGGACTTCAGACAGTATTCCGGGAATTCGCGATGCCAGCAGGTTCTTCTTTCCGAATATAGCCGGAGCAGCCGCATTCATGGAACGGTTTCCCGATCTTGAATACGCCGCCGCTCCCGAGGTCAAATTGTGGGGGTAGTATGGGTGCGGGCGTGATACTGAATGTGTAACAAAATGAGAACCATGCAGGTCGTTTGTCTCTATTTTTCTTTATAAATCAATGCACAATATAATAGGTGCGTGCGCTCCACGCGCACCACAAAGTAGCTGTTTAAATAGTTATAAGATATTGAAATATATTGATTTAGTTTTATGTCCATTTTTCGTGATTGCTGACTGTAGCGTGACGCGCGGTTTTGCAATTTTGACAGCTGGTTTTGCAGCAAACAGATTTTTTCCTTGGGGAAACGCCTCGGGCGGAAACTCTAGATTTCAGATCAGTTAGCATTCGGTGTTTCAGCACCTTGTCCACCCTCGGCCGATCCGAGCGTCTCAGCACAAGCTTCGGCGCTACTCCGATAGTGCTTGTGCCATTCATTCCGGATAAACTCGCGAATTTCCGATACCTTGTCCGGTTCCGATCCGTTGATCACCATGTTAGCGACAATTACATCCATCGCAGGTATCTGTTCCAAATCGCAGTTTGCCACCAACCACTCGGTCCACAGAGCTCCAGAAAGCTTGTCGTCGTAGTCTTGCGCCATTGCTAGGGTAACGGGCACCAAACTGACCAAGATCGTTATCAGGAATTTCATATTAGCCTTACCTCCATACGAACATCAAAGGCATACTAGCCGAAGGTCATTCGCAGTCCACTCGCCATTGTTGTGGATGGAAGCTTTTCGGATAGCTAATGCCCATCCACCCAAAATTACAGGGGGGCCTAGCAAGGCTAGTTACCCGACTTGTCTTCTTGCATTGCCCCACTGATAGGGTCTTCTCAATCCAACGCCGCCACCCGATGGATAGCCCGCGCCGCCGCCAGCAGCGAGGCGAGCCGCTCGATGGTGGCGTCGACCGGGGCGAGGGCGCCGATGGCGCTGTTGCGGCGGCCCTGGCCGATGTCCTCGGCCGCGAGGTCGACCTGGTTCATGATGTCCTCGGCGTCGCGCTGCATGGCCTTGATGATCTGGGTGATGGCGATCTTGTTGTCACTCATGTCGGTCTCCTTTGTTGATGACCGGACCATCGCTCTCGGCGGGGCTGAAGACGAGCAATCGGAGTGCTTCCGTCGGCCGGATGTGAATCAGTTTTGCTGTCACCGGCCTCATTCGGCCGCCACGAGCAAAGGTTTTGCTGGCGTTATGATCACCTCCTTCACGCCCTTCCCATTCCCATCCGAGATCGAATAGGTGCAGTCGACCTCCTCGATCGCAAACCGTGAGAAGGTTTCGAAGACGCCTTGAACGGCGTTTAAGGACAGGATGAAGGTGCCTTGAAGGCCGCTTAAAACCTCCGCCATCGCCTCGAAATCCTCACGGCCGAAGACGCCCGCGCCATAGTCGGCCTCGTTTCCCCAGTAGGGCGGATCGAGATAGAACAGCATGCCCGGCCGGTCGTAGCGGTGGATGAAGTCCTGCCAGGGCAGGCATTCGATGACGACGCCGGCGAGGCGCTCGTGAATGTCCTCCAGCGTCGAGGCGAGCTTGACCAGATTGAAGCGGGCGCCGGTGGTCTTGCTGACGCCGAAGTTCCGGCCGGCGACCTTGCCGCTGAAGGCGAGGCGCTGGAGGTAGAGGAAGCGGGCGGCGCGTTCGAGATCGGTCAGCGTCGTCGGGTCGGTCTTCATCAGCCGCTCGAACTCGCGACGGCCGGAGATCTGGAAGCGGAGTGTGTCCATGAACTGCGGAAAGTGGCGCTGCAGGATGCGGAAGAAGTTGGCGACATCACCGCTGATATCGTTGATCACCTCCGTCTTCGGCTGGCGATTGCGGCGCAGGAACACGCCGCCCATGCCGACGAACGGCTCGGCGTAGCCATCGTGCGGGGTCGCATTGATCTTGCGGATGACGGTTTTCGATAGGATGCGCTTGCCGCCGATATAGCCGGCTGCTGGCGTGACCGGGGCAACCGGCCGCTGATTTACCATTTCCAGTATCTCACGGCTCAGTCACAAGGCCGAGGTCCGTTTTCGGCGGGTACGAGGGCGACGGTTGGCGCTGCAATCTGAAAAGACAGTCCTGCCGCGATGATGTGTTTGCGGGGCTTGATCAAGCTCGTATGAAAAGCCGCCAGCCCATGATGCGGTGGTCTTCACAAAAAAAGCGCGCCGGTTGTCGGCGCGCTTTCTGTTTTGTTTCGTGGGCCCCTGTCGCTGCGATGCGAGGGGCGCATGATCTTATTTTTCGCCCGGGTAGACGAGGCCGATCTGTTTGCGGATGTCGTCAAGCGTGTGCATGATCGCGACCGTCTGGTCGAGCGGCATATAGGTCGAATTCGGTTTGCCGGAGCGCACCAGTTCTTCCATTTCGAAGGCCTGAAACTGCATGCCGCGGTTTTCGACCGTTTCGGCATATTCCTCGATCACGTTGCGCTTGTGGTCGATGACCTTGAAGGAGGTCGGCGTGTACCAGATCGTGTCGATCTCGATGCGCGCGTCCGAACCGTAGATCATCGCCTTGTTGGGGCCGGCGCAATCGAGTGCCGAGACACTGGTCGAAATCGCGTCGCCCGCATGCTTCATGGTCACTGCGATTTCGGCATCGACACCGGTTTCGGTAAACCGCGCCGTCGCCTTGACCTCGCTGGGCGCGCCCAGAATATCGAACATGAAGGAGGTTGGATAAATGCCGAGATCGAGCAGCGCGCCGCCGCCGAGCTCCGGCGCGTTCAGCCGGTGGGCCGGGTCCTTCGGCAAGAACTGGCGATGTTCGGCATGAACAGAGAGAAGCGTTCCCAGCGTACCGGCATCGATGATCTCGTGAATGCGCTTCATGTGCGGCAGGAAACGGGTCCACATTGCTTCGAGCAGGACAAGATTTTTCGCGCGTGCAAGTGAAACCAGTTCTTCGGCCTCACCGGCATTCAGCGTGAACGGCTTTTCGATCAGCACATGCTTTCCCGCTTCCAGCGCCAGCTTTGCGCAGTCGGCGTGATAGGGGTGCGGGGTGGCGACATAGATGATGTCGACATCCGGATCGGAAACGAGCGCTTCATAAGAGCCGTGCGCCTTTGCAATGCCGAAACGGTCGGCAAAGGCTTGGGCCTTTTCCTGCGACCGCGAGCCGGCTGCCGTCACCGTCAGGCCCGAGGCCTGCAGATCCTTGGTGAAAAGCTCGGCGATCAGGCCGGTGGCGAGAATACCCCAGCGAAGTGTATCCTGCATGGCGATGTTTCCTCCTGTTGTGTCATGAATGATTGTATCGGAACGCCTGTCAGCCGGTCATGGCCTCAGCGTGTTGCAGTCGAATACCATTCTCGTCGAAAAAGTGAAGGTTTTCGCTTTTGAAGCCGAGAGGCAGGCTGTCGCCGCGCCGGGCATCGAAATGTCCCGGAACCTTTGCGATGAGGGCATGTTCCATGGCGGGGTCGACATCCATATGCAATACGGTCAGTTCGCCGAGCTTTTCCGCAAACTGCGTCTTGCCGGTCAGGTTCGCCGCGGCCGCATCCACCCGGTAGAGATGTTCCGGCCGGATGCCGGCCTGAATGATTCGGCCATCATCACCGGCCGGAAAAGCGGCGCTGTCGCCGAGCAGAACACTGGTCTCGGCCAGTTTCAGCCGCGCGGTAGCGCCCGAAAGGTCAAGCGTCCCTTTGAGGATGTTCATTTCCGGTGAGCCGATAAAGCGGGCGACGAACAGATTTTGCGGTGTGTCGTAGAGTTCGAGCGGCGTGCCGATCTGCTCGATCCGGCCATCGCGGAACACCACGATCCGGTCGGCCAGCGTCATCGCCTCCACCTGGTCGTGGGTTACATAGATCATGGTCGAATCGGGCATCTTGTCCTTCAGATCCGCGATTTCGATGCGGGTCGCGACGCGAAGCGCGGCATCGAGGTTGGAAAGCGGCTCGTCGAACAAAAACACCTTGGGGTCGCGCGTCACCGCCCGGCCGATGGCAACGCGCTGGCGCTGGCCGCCGGAGAGATTGCGCGGGTGGCGGTCGAGATAGCTTGTCAGTTGCAGCATCTCGGCCGCCCGGCGCACCCTCTTATCGATTTCCGCTTTGGCCATGCCGGAGACCTTGAGCCCGAAGGCCATGTTTTCGTAAACCGTCATATGCGGGTAGAGGGCATAGGACTGGAACACCATGGCAATGCCGCGCTCGCCGGGCGGGATGCCGTTCGAAACTGCGCCATCGATTTTCAGCGTTCCGCTGGTGATTTCCTCAAGCCCTGCAATGATGCGCAGCATTGTCGATTTGCCGCAGCCGGACGGGCCGACGAAAACAACAAACTCGCCCTTTTCGATGTCCAGATCGATGCCGTGAAGCACTTCCACGGAACCGAAGGATTTGGTGATTTTCGAAAGCGAGACACTCGCCATGGTCTATTCCTCCTGTTGGCCGTTCCGGCCGGATGCGCTTCAGCTGCGCTGTGGCGCCTCTTTTGCGCGCCAGGATTCGTATTCGTCACGTGCCGAGGGGTGCAGCGGGTAATATTTTCTCAGGTCTCCGCCCTCCGACAGGCGCAAGCGGGAAAAGTCCTCCCATTCTGCATGTTCGCTGGCCACGGCAAGAACCTTTTCGGCCAGAGAGACGGGCACCGTGACCGCGCCGTCGGCATCGGCAACGATGATGTCGCCAGGCATGACCAGAACGCCGCCGCAGGCAATCGGCACGTTGACGGCGTGGGGGAAGAGGCTGGTCTGTGTATGATAGTTCGGCGTGGTGCCGCGCACCCACATCGGAAGACCGGTTGCCAGCGCCTTGCGGCTGTCGCGAATGCAGCCGTCGACAACGATGCCGGCGCCGCCGCGCCCGGCCATATAGGTGACCATCATCTCGCCGAAAATGCCGCTGCGCATGTCGCCGCGGGCATCGACAACGACGATATCGCCTTCCTCGACCTGATAGAGCACCTGACGGTGCATCTGTGCTTCGGGGTTTTCATATTCATCGATGTCATAAACATCTTCCCGCTTGGGGAGAAACTGCAGCGTCAGGGCAGGGCCGGCAATGGTCGGGATTTCGCGGTTGCCGCAAAAGGGAACCGGTCCGCAAATATAGGGGTCGCGGATGCCGAGCTTGTGCATTTCGCCGCTGATGGTCGCGGTGCCGATATCGGCAAGGGCTTTCACGAGTTCCTTCGGGGGGCGTTCGATTGTTGGAATCTGCATTGATTAGTCCTGTCTGGAAATCGCGGGTCGCGTCTCTTGCGCGCTCGGATCTGTCGTGTTTTTGGTTTTTCGGGCCGGGGGCGGATTTCGCCGCCCCCGGCATTTTCGTGGTGGGAGAGGGGATCAGTTTTCGGCCAGTGCCTCGATCTCGTCGGAGGCCCACTGAACGGCTTCTTCAGGGCTCAGGCCGTCGACCAGCATGCGCTGAACCGAGTTCGAAATGATCTTCGAGGTGTAGACCTCGGAAGCAAGCGGCGTCGGCGCACCCTTGTAGCCGATGGTCAGGCCGTTGCGGGCCAGGTTGTCAAAGTCCGCAAAGGCCGGGTTTTCGGTAAACAGCGGCATGGTGGTGGCCATGCCCGGGAAGATCGGGAACCAGCGGCCGCCGGTGACCTCGATCAGTTCCTGGTAATGCTCGGGCTGGAAGAAGAATTCGATCCATTCCTTGGCAAGATCGGCCTGCTCGGTCTGGCTGGAGACCATCCAGGAGAACGAGCCAAGCATGGTCGAACCGGCGTCCTCACCTTCAACGCCGGCGGGAATGCCGATGAGTGCCGTGTTTTCCAGAAGTTCAGGATCGTTTTCGACCATCCAGGAATAGACGCTGGGCGGGTTCATGATGAAGGCGGCGCGGCCGGTCTGGTAGGCCGTGTTGTTGCCGCCGTCGTCCCAGGTCAGCACCGAACGCGGAATGGTGCCTTCGTCGAACATATCCTTGATATACTGATAGGCGGCAATCGTTTCCGGCGAATTCCATGTCACCGTCGTGTTGTCGTCGGCAAACATGGCGCCGCCAAACGACCAGATCAGGATACGCAGATCGGATTCGGCATCATTGGCGTTGGAGAGCGGCAGGCCGAGACCGGTATATTGCGGGTTCTTTTCGACAATCGCCTGCGAGACTTCGCGCAGTTCCTGCCAGGTCGTCGGCATTTCCATGCCGGCTTCCTCGATCAGGTCCTTGCGGGCAAACATCGGCACGAGATCGATTTCGATCGGAACCGAATGGGCCTCGCCCTCATAAACCGCCTGCGGCACCATGCTCTCGTAGATACCGCCTTCATGTGCACGCATGGTTTCGAGCACGTCGTCGATCGGCTGCGTCATGCCGGCGGCGGCATAATACTGGGTGTTCTGGCCGAGCTGCATGAAGGCATCCGGCGAAGACTGCCCCTCGAACGCCGATGCAAGGCGCTGGGTCAGGACATTGGCCGGGACGATGATGTAGTTGACGTCGATGCCCTTCTCCTCGCCGAATTCCTCGGCCATCTGTCCGATCAGCTTGTCGGCCTGCTGATTGAAGGCCTGAAGCCCCCAGATATTGAGTTCCTGCGCCTGCACGCCGGCCGCAGCCAGAACGACTGCCGAGGCGAGAAGCGTTTGTTTCATGCATTTCATGGTTAGTCCTCCACTTGGTTGAGAAGTCAGCTCCATCATCCCTTCACGCTGCCGGCGGCGAGGCCTTCGACAATGTAGCGCTGGGCGACGATGTAGATGATCAGGATGGGGATGATGGCGATGACCGAACTGGCCATCAGCTGGCCCCATATAAATGTGTCCCCCATGACGAGGCCGGAGAGGCCCGCGGTGAACGTCTTGGCATCGTCCGAGTAGGCGTAGACGAGCGCATAGAGAAATTCGTTCCAGGCATGGGTGAAGGCAAACAGCGCGACCACCGCGATGCCCGGGCGGGCAATCGGCAGAACGACGCGTCTGAGGATCTGGGCGCGGCTGGCGCCATCCATCAGTGCCGCTTCATCGAGTTCCTTCGGGATCGTGGCGAAATAGCTGATCATCATCCAGGTGCAGAACGGCACCGTGAAGGTCAGATAGGCAACGATCAGGCCGGTCTTGGTGTCGATCAGGCCGAGATGCTGAAGCACGAGAAACAGCGGAATGAACAGAAGCGACGGCGGCAGGAGATAGGCCGTCACGATAAGCCGTGCCGTGATCGTGCGCCCCCTGAAACGCATGCGGGCGATCGGATAGGCCGTCATCGCGCCGACCACGGCGGAAATGACGGTGACGCCGATGGCGACCAGGAACGAGTTGATCACGTAGTGCAGAAAGGGCGAGTCAAACAGCGCCGCCTTGTAGTTGGCGAGGGTGAACTGTTCCGGCCAGAGGGTTGGCGGGATCGCGTAGATCTCACGGGATTTCTTGAACGATGTGACGGTAACCCAGTAGACCGGCGCCATCGACCAGAACAGTGCGACGAGAACGCCGATGGCCGTGAGGATGTTGCGGGTGATCTTGGTGTGTTGACGTTCGACCATGACAGGTTCTCCTCAGGCCTCGTCCTGCTTCAGCATGCGCTGGGTCAGCAGGAAGATGAGAATGACAAACACCGGAATGACCGAGACGATCACCGCCGAGCCGAGGCCGAGATGGCTCTGGGTGATGGCGTATTCATAGGCAAGCGTCGGCAGGATATGGGTTCGTCCCGCCGGTCCGCCGCCGGTCAGCACGTAAACCATCTCGAAGGAGTTGAAGGTCCAGATGGTCGACAGCATGACGGTAACGGCGATGACGCCGCGCAGCTGCGGCAGCGTGACCGAGAAGAACCGGCGAACAATGCCGGCGCCGTCGATTGCGGCGGCCTCGTTCAGGTCGGACGGCACCGAGGCAAGTGCTGCGACAAACATCATCGTGAAGAAGGGAAGGCCCTGCCAGACCATGGCGATTGCAATCGAGAACAGTGCGACAGAGGGATCGGAAAGCCAGTAGATCGGACGGTCGGAAAGGCCGAGCTGCAACACCAGATATTGCAGGACGCCGCTTTGCTCGTCGAAAATCCATTTCCACGACAGGCTGGCGATCATGCCGGGAACCGCCCAGGGCAGAAAGGCCAGAGCCCGGATCAGCCCGCGGGCCGGCATTCGCTGCGACAGGAGCACGGCGAAGGTCAGCCCGAGCACCAGCTTTACGGCCACGGTGCCGAGCGTCAGAAACAGCGAATTGAGCGATGCCCGGCCGAAGGTTGCGTCTGAAAACAGCGTCGCGAAGTTGGAGACGCCGTTGAAGGTGCCGCCCTGGGCAATCATGCGGTCTGTAAAGGCGGTGGAAATGCCGTCGACCAGCGGATAGGCGATAAAGGCGGCAAAGATTGCGGCTGCCGGCGCCAGAAAGATATAGGCCATCAGCCAGTCCGGACGGTGACGGCGCGGCCGCACCGGCGCCGGAGGCGTGGAAAAGCCTTCGGGAAGCGGTTTCGGGGCCATGGTGTTCACCGTGCCCGTTCTTTGGCCGCCGCCTCGATAAGCCCGCGCATGTAACCGATGGCGTAAATCCGCCCGAGGCCCTCATAACCCGGATTGGCATTGGGCTCGCCATACATCACCGGCGCATGATCCGGCCGCATGACGCCGTCAAAGCCGATATCCATATAGGCCTTGATGGTTTCATACATGTCGGTCTTGCCCATGCCGTGGAAGGTTTCCCGCAGGTTGCGGGCATCGCCCTCGACATCGCGGAAATGCACGAAGTGAATGCGTCCGTCCTTGCCGAGATTGCGGATTGCAGCCGGAACGTCGGCATCCATCGCAGCAAAATTGGCCTGGCAGAAGGTGATGCCGTTGGCCGGGCTGTCATTGAGCTTCAGGAGCCGTTCGAAGGAGCTGACGCTGCTCATGATCCGGCTGACCCCCATGATCGGTGAAAGCGGCGGGTCGTCGGGGTGCATGGCAAGCTTGACCCCGGCCTTTTCGGCCACCGGAACGGCACGCTTCAGAAAGGCTTCGAGCGTGGTCCAGAGCTGATCCTCGCTGACGATGATGCCCTGGTGGGAGCGCGGGTCCTTTTCGATGATCGAGTGATCGTAGCTCGTGGTCAGCGCGCCGCCGGGAAGGCGCTCGGTCACCGAGGTGCGCATCCAGCCGTGGATCACCATCCAGCTGTAGCAGAGCGTTTCGATGCCGAGCGCGCCCATGTTTTCAATGGTCGCCAGCATCTGCTGCATTTCCTGCTCGCCTTCGGGCTTGCCGAGCTTGAAATTCTCCATCGGCACCCAGCCTTCGAGCACGCGCACCTTGTAGCCAAAATCCTCGAAAGCCTTCATCGACCGGGCCAGCGTCTGCAGGTCCCAGATCGGCACGTCCGGTGTCTGGTCGCGCAGGGCCACGGCATCCTCGACGCACATCTCGCGGCCATAATGCCACTTGGGCGACATTGCGGGCTCAAGACACATTGCAATTTTCACTTTTGATTCCTCCCGGCGCGATCAATCTATGGACAAACAAGAAAAGTTCATATATGAACTTATAAAGTTCTTATTAGAACAATAGGCTCGAAAAATGAGGGCGTCAAGCAAATGAGCGGCACAAGCACGAATGGAAACCCGACGATCGAGCGGATGGTGATGATCCTGAATGCGCTGGAGCGGGCACCGTCCGGCCTCAGTCAGTCGGATCTTGTCCAGCAAACCGGGCTTGCCAGATCGACGGTCTACCGGATCCTCAATTCCCTCGCGGATTCGCGGCTGTTGCGGGAAACCGCGCCGGGAACCTATGTGTTCGGAAACCGTTTTCTGGAACTTGCCGCGCGGGTCACGCCGACCTCGCATTTTTTCTCGCTGGCGCGGTATCTTCAGTCGGACCTTGAGGCGCTGGCGGCAAATATCGGCCAGTCCTGCAAGATTTCCGTTTATGAAAACGGCGCGATCATGGTGGTTGCAGGGGCAACGGCAAAACGCCCGCACGCCCTGAATTACGAAATCGGAGAATATCTGCCGGTTCATGCCGGTGGTGCCAGCAAGGTGCTGATGGCCTATCTGCCGGATGACGAGCGCGAGCGGCTGTTGCGCAAGAACCCCGTGGCGCTGACGGAGCGGACGATCACCGACCGGAACCAGTTGCGCAAAGAACTGGCGGAGGTGCGCGCGCAGGGATGGGCCGAAGACAGGGGCGAATATAGCCTCAGCGTCAGTGCTTTCGCCGCCCCGATCCGCGATCATACCGGTGCCGTGATTGCCGCGCTTTCGGTTCCCTTCCTCACCACCGCCGACGAGGCGCTGCGCGACCGGCTGCGCGCAGAAACCATTAGCGGTGCCGATAAGCTGAGCCGCCTCATCGCGCACTACGCCGGCTAGGTGTCCGGCACGCCGCGTTTCATCGCGACGGTGTTTCGACTGTCGTTAACGCGCTGCCCGGCATTGAAAGCCAGACGATCCTGGATGCACGGAGGCGTATGCAGCCTGCACCGTCCATGCCGGTGTGAGGCATGCTGCAGGTGCTGAAGGAGCATCGGCATCAGGCGCCGGCATGGAACGCTGTATTTCGCGATCCTTTTCGGCTTGCGGCTATCGTGTGCGGTCTCTCCGGCCCCGTTTCTCCGCCCGGGAAGAGCTGAGGCGATTCTTTTTGCCGTCTTCGGGGACTGCACGACCTCCACGACACGTGTAGGATAAGAATCATAAATTACAACTTGTTATGCGCTTTTGCAGGTATCTTTCGGCGTTTGCATCGCAAGCCTGTGAGGCGATGAGCGCATTAAAAGTGTCTCATGGCGCTTGTAAAAAGAACAAATAAGGAACATAATAAAAACATAAAGTGAAACGGAGGCGAAAATGACCGAACTTCTGCGTGATGTGGCTGCATTTTTCTCGATCACCCTGTTCCTGACGAGTATGGCTCTGATCATAAGCTCGCTGTAACAGGCCATTATTGTCTGCCGGCGTGGCCGGCGACGCTTCCCGCTCTGTGGTGGCCGGACAAGCTTTCTGTGCATATGTGTTGTTTGCGTTGCGCCGGTCGTGCGGGCCTGCGAAAATCACATTCGAAGACAGAGCATGATGGAGCTGGCAATGGCGGGCGATAGCGCGAAGAATGAGCAAAACGAGTCGGGCGAAGCGCCGGTCAGGTTCGTGCATCTGCGCATCCATTCGGCTTATTCGCTGCTTGAAGGTGCGCTGCCGCTCAAGAAGGTGTTGAAGCTTGCCGTGGAAGACCGCCAGCCGGCTGTTGCGGTTACCGACACCAACAATCTTTTCGGCGCGCTTGAATTTTCGCAGAAGGCAATCGACGACGGGCTGCAGCCGATTATCGGGTGCCAGGTGTCGATCGATATGGAAGACGATGGCGATGGGGAACGGCGCGGCGGTTCGCATCTGCCGGTCAAGCTGCCGTCGCTTGTGTTTCTGGTGGCCAGTCCGGCGGGCTACGCCAATCTCATGCACCTTGTCAGTGAGGCCTATCTCGGCGGTGAGGCGCATGAGAGCGTCTATATCCGCAAGTCATGGCTTGAATCCAGAACCGATGGGCTGATCGTGTTGAGTGGCGGGTCGGGCGGTCCGATCGATCAGGCGCTGACCGCAGGCTTCGAGGCCAAGGCCCGAGACCGTCTTTCAGCGTTGAAGACGCTGTTTGGTGACCGCCTTTATGTCGAGCTTCAGCGTCAGGGGGCGTTCGATGTCCAGCGCGAACGCCATGTGATCAATCTGGCCTATGAGCTCGAGCTGCCGTTGGTGGCGACTAATGAACCTTTCTTTCCCGCGCGCGAGGATTTTGAGGCGCATGATGCGCTCATGGCCGTCGCCCACAATGCCATCGTCTCCGACGACCGGCGCTTCAGGCTGACGCCGGACCATTATATGAAGACACAGGAGGAGATGGCAGAGCTGTTTGCCGATCTGCCTGAAGCGCTCGACAACACCATCGAGATTGCACGGCGCTGCAGCTTCATCCTGCACACGCGCGATCCGATATTGCCACGCTTCACCGGCGCCTCCGATGACCCGGAAGAGGCGGAACGGGCCGAGGCGCTCGAACTGCGCCGTCAGGCGGTTGAAGGGCTTGAAGCGCGGCTCGACCACGTTGGTCTGAGCGATGGGCACACCCGCGAGGATTATGAAGAGCGGCTTGAATATGAGCTCGGCATTATCGAGAGCATGAAGTTTCCGGGATACTTCCTGATCGTTTCGGACTTCATCAAATGGGCCAAGGAGCAGGATATTCCTGTCGGTCCGGGTCGTGGCTCGGGTGCGGGCTCGCTTGTGGCTTATGCGCTGACCATTACCGACGTTGACCCCTTGCGGTTTTCGCTGCTATTCGAACGCTTTCTGAACCCCGAACGCGTTTCGATGCCGGACTTCGATATCGACTTCTGTCAGGACCGGCGCGAAGAGGTGATCCGTTACGTTCAGCGGAAGTACGGACGGGCGCAGGTGGCGCAGATCATCACCTTCGGTTCGCTGCAGGCGCGTGCGGCGCTGCGCGATGTGGGCCGTGTGCTGGAGATGCCTTACGGGCAGGTGGACCGGATCAGCAAGCTGGTGCCCAACAATCCTGCCAACCCGGTGACGCTTGCCAAAGCCATCGAGGACGAGCCGAAATTTCAGGAGGCCGCAGAGGAAGAACCGATTGTCGGCCGTCTTCTGGCGATCGCCCAGAAGATCGAAGGGCTGTACCGGCACGCCTCGACGCATGCCGCCGGCATCGTGATCGGTGACCGGCCGCTTTCGCAGCTGGTGCCGATGTATCGCGATCCGCGATCGGACATGCCGGTCACCCAGTTCAATATGAAGTGGGTGGAACAGGCCGGTCTGGTCAAGTTCGACTTTCTGGGTCTGAAAACGCTGACGGTGTTGAAGACGGCGGTCGATTTCATTGCCCGGCGCGGCATCAAGGTGGACCTGTCACTGGTGCCGCTGGATGACCATGAATCCTACGAGATGATGGCGCGCGGTGAAACGGTCGGCGTCTTTCAGGTGGAAAGTGCGGGCATGCGCAAGGCGCTGATCGGTATGAAGCCCGACCGCATCGAAGATCTGATCGCGCTTGTGGCGCTCTATCGTCCGGGTCCGATGGAAAATATCCCGGTCTACAACGCCCGCAAGCATGGCGAGGAGGAGATCGAGTCGGTTCATCCGATGATCGACCACCTGCTGGCGGAAACCCAGGGCGTCATCATCTATCAGGAACAGGTGATGCAGGTGGCGCAGGTGCTTTCCGGCTATTCGCTCGGTGAAGCTGACCTTCTGCGCCGCGCCATGGGCAAGAAGATCAAGGAACAGATGGACAAGCAGCGTGTCCGTTTTGTCGAGGGGGCGGTTGAGAAAGGCGTCAAGAAACAGCGCGCCAACGAGATTTTTGACCTGCTCGCCAAATTCGCCAATTACGGCTTCAACAAGTCGCACGCCGCAGCCTATGCAATCGTTTCTTATCATACCGCCTATCTGAAGGCGCATTATCCAGTCGAGTTTCAGGCCGCTTCGATGACGCTCGATATGGCCAATACCGAAAAGCTGAATGACTTTCGCCATGACGCCCGCAGGCTGGGTATCGACGTTGTCGCACCGTCTATCCAGACGAGCTATCGGCATTTCGAGCCGGGCGAGGGGCGCATCTATTATGCCCTTGCCGCGATCAAGGGCGTCGGCGATGCGGCTGTCGACCATATTGTCGAGATGCGTGGCGACCGGCCTTTCGCGGATCTGGAGGATTTCTGTCAGCGTATCGATCCCAAACTGGTCAACCGCCGGGTTCTTGAAAGTCTGATCTGTGCGGGTGCTTTCGATTGTTTCGGTCATGACCGCGCAGCGCTTCTGGCCGGCCTCGACCGGATCATCGGATTGGCGCAACGCACGCAGGAGGATCTCGTCAGCGGTCAGGCCGATATTTTCGGAAATGCCGGCCAGGTGGCGAAGATCGTGCTGCCCGACTATACGCCGCTTTCGGATTCGGAGCGGCTGATGCGCGAATATCAGATGCTTGGCTATTACCAGACGGCGCACCCGCTCGATGCCTATACCGATATTCTCTCGAAGATGCGGGTGCAGGCGTTTTCGGAGTTTCAGCTTTCGGTCAAGAACGGCTCCGATCGTGGCCGCCTTGCCGGCACGGTGGTCGCCAAGCAGGAGCGCAAGACCCGTACCGGCAACAGGATGGGCATCATCATGTTCTCGGACGCGACCGGACAGTTCGAGGCCGTACTGTTTTCGGAGATGCTCTATCAGTATCGCGAATTGCTGGAACCTGGAACCTCGGTCGTGATCACGGTGTCCGCCGAAATGCGGCCCGAGGGGATCGGCATGCGGATACAGACGGTGCAGTCTCTGGAAGAAGAGGCTGTGCGCCAGCAGCGTGCAATGCGGATATTCCTGCGTGATGACTCGCCGATAGCCTCGCTTGCCCGTCATCTGAATGACAACGGCGAGGGTTTGGTGTCCTTTGTGGTGATCCAGGATCACGGCCTTCGCGAGGTCGAGGTCGAGTTGCCGGGCAAATATCGCCTGTCTCCCGAGGTCGCATCCGCGATGCGGGCCGTTTCGGGTGTGGTCGACGTCGAACTGGTTTAGAGCGCGTACGAAAGCCGGTTCGTTACGCGAATCATTGTGCTTTTGATTCTCGTTGCAACGTCGAACCCGGTCGCAGGCGCGGTGGCAGCGCGTAAAAAGCGGGCTGGCACCGCACTGTTTTCTTCCTGATTTGCTGATATGCGCCTGTTGCGATGGCGTTGGGGCGGTTCTGCCACGCGGTTTCGCGCTTGTTTTCTTTACCTTTTGTAAAGGTTTGAGGCTTTTGGGAGGGGTGCTTGTTGCCAATTCGCAACAGCAAGCGGGTAAGGGGGCGTTGAAGGCGGCAAAGGCGACGATTGTTGATTGCGATCATCACGCGGTCTTGTATGTTCAATCTCGGAAGTTAGGGCGAGACGGCCCGGTCTTCTTGAAACCAGGATATGGGGCAGGGAACGCTTCGGCGAAAATCCTATATCCGCTAAAACCTTATTTGGAGGTCATTATGAACGTGAAGAGCCTTCTTCTCGGCTCCGCTGCCGCTGTTGCCGCAGCTTCCGGCGCTCAGGCTGCCGACCCGGTTGTGGTCATTGAGCCTGTTACTCCCAACTATGTTGAAGTCTGCGACACCTTTGGTGCCGGTTACTTCTATATCCCGGGCACTGAAACCTGCCTCGACATCGGCGGTTACGTCCGTTTCCAGGTCAGCGCTCTCTCCAAGCAGGAGCCGACTTGGGCCGATAACACGCCCAGCACCTGGGACGTCTTCACCAAGGCACAGCTCGATATCGCCAGCAAGACGGAAACCGAGCTCGGTGTCCTGACCGGTGTTATCAAGCTGAACGCTGAAGTTCACAGCGCAGGCGATACCGACACTGACGTCCATCTTGACCAGACCTACCTCGCTCTTGGTGGTTTCCAGGCTGGTTACTTCCAGAGCTACTGGGATGACGGTCTTATTGGCGAAATCGACGATCTGTCGGGTAACACCAAGTTCAACTCGATCCGTTATGTCTTCACCGGTGACGGCTTTGTAGCCGGTCTCTCGGTTGATGCTCTGACCGACGAGATGGTTGGTTACACCGGCGATCCGAACCTGGCTCGCATCGGTGTTTCCGGTCGTGTTGGCTTCCAGGCCGGCGGCCTCGGCATGAAGGTTGACGGCGGCTACGACACCTTCAACGAAGATGGTTCGATCCGCGCTATGTCCTCGCTGGCACTCGGCCCGGGTTCGCTCGATGTTGGTGCAAGCTGGGCTTCCGGTTGGAACGCTTACGCGAACACCTTTGATACCTGGTTCGATGACTATCCGCTTGCCGATAAGCCGGCTGCAAACTCGGTCTATGCCGAGTGGCAGGTTGCTGCTGGCTACGCTCTGGACGTAACCGAAAAATTCACGATTACGCCTGCTGTTCAGTGGACCTCGGTTAACATTCCGGACCGCTCTAACAAGAGCTTCTACACCTTCGGCGCTCTGTTCGACTACGAAATCGTTGACGGTCTGGCTGCCAAGATCAACGTTGAATATGCTGATCTCCCGGACTCCTACTTCAACAGCGATACCTGGGGCGGCTGGTTCCGTCTGCAGCGCGACTTCTAAGTTGCGTTCAGTTATCTGAATTGAGAAACCCGGTCCTTGTGGCCGGGTTTTTTGTGCTTCACCGCTCTTTTCGGCAAAGCCGATGCAGACCTTGCGCTGTGCAGGCGTTTGTTGCTGCGTTTTTGCTGCCCGCTTATTGTAGGGCAGGGCAAGGTGACCGTGCTTCTTGTAATATGATTAGCGCGAGCCCGATCCGATTGCCGTCCTAAAACAGGTCTCGGCGTTCGGTTAAGTCTGTTGCTGTGACATTTTTTGCAAGGATGGCTGGTGCGGACGGCGGGGCTCGAACCCGCATGACCTGACCGGTCGAGGGATTTTAAGTCCTAATTGTGACTGGTTCTGTTCCCTGATAGTCCCAAAAACAGAACTATAATAAGCATTTATCTCAACGATTTAAGTGCGCACAAATAGTCCTGAAAATGGAACTAAATTTGCGCCGTGACTAGATGTGACTCCCCCGGGTGACTAGGTGTGACTCGATTAGTGGACACCCCTAACCATCCCGTCACAGCCCGCCCTCTAAAATGGCCAACTCCTGTGACCGTCTAGTGACTTGCCGGCCTCTGTCTAGTGAAGGCCCGTGTTCTGTCTAGTTACTAGACGCTCAATTAGTGGACACTACTAGTCCACTCCCCACTCCAGTCAAATATTCAAGTCCTAACCTAGGGTCTAACTTCAGTTGAACCTTAGGGGAGGACTTTTGTGTGAACTAAAGGTTCTTCTCATATGACTAATCAGTACAAAGACCTACTCAAGGTGCAACTTGAGTTGGAAGACGAGATGCTGTCCGCAGGCCGTGACCGCTTCTATAAAGCGATTGAAGATGCGAAAGCCCGTGGCGAGGAGAGCAGCACCACGTATGGGAACCGGTTGATCAAGCAGCTAGTCATGCCCACCGCTTCGGCTATTGAGGAGTTCCTTCAGGAAGCAGACTCCGGGCGGGCAGGAAAGCGACACAGTGCTGTTCGTTACCTGCGGCTTCTCGATCCCGAGACGACAGCCTATCTCGCGTTGAAGCGAGTACTTGACGGGATCACGAAGCAGCACACATTGCAGCACGTCTCAATCGCTGTCGCGTCCGCGCTTCAGTCCGAAGTCTGGATGACCAAGTTCAAGGATGCCCACCCTGACAAGTTCGCGGTGACGATGCGGCATGTCTCCTCGGCAACCTCACGCCGCCACGCGGAGAACGTCGCGCGGATTATGGCGGGTCGCGTAGGCGTGACCGAAGATTGGCCGACGACTGACAAGCTTCAGATCGGCGCAAAGCTGATCGAGCTTTTGCAGGAGAAAACTGGACTAGTACATGTCGTTCGAAGGACGGTGAATGCCCGGGACACCCGCGTCTATGTCGAGGCCACCCCGGCGACACTGGAGTGGATCACCAACGCCAACGAGCGCATGGACGAGCTGACGCCTGCGTTCCTCCCTACAGTGATCCCTCCGAAGAAATGGGAAGACGTTTATACGGGCGGCTACCATAGCGGGTTGACGCGGAACCTCCACCTCGTCAAGGGCGTCAATGGGAACCACCTAGAAGAGCTGGACAACTTCGGTATGACTGACGTGCTCCGCTCTGTGAACGCCATGCAGGAAACCCCGTGGCGGGTTAACAAGCCCGTTCTAGATATCCTGTGCGAAGCTTGGAACAGCGATATGCGCCTTGCTGCCCTGCCGCCGATGGAGGCCGACGCCTTGCCGCCGAAGCCGGGCGATATCGAGACGAACGACGACACCCGCAAAGAGTGGAAGCGGAAGGCCGCGAAGGTCCACGCCAGCAATTCAAAGCTGAGGTCTAAGCGGCTCCAGCTCCGCAAGATCATCGAGATCGCCCGGAAGTTTGAGGACTTCGAGGCGATCTACTTCCCGCACCAGTTGGACTTCAGGGGCCGCGCCTACTGCGTCCCGATGTTTCTCAACCCGCAAGGCCCGGACCACGCTAAGTCACTCCTCACGTTCGCCCAAGGCAAAGCCATTGGCACCGGGGACGGCCCGCGCTGGCTCGCAATCCACGGCTCCAACACATACGGCTACGACAAGGTTTCCCTTGATGCGCGTGTCGATTGGGTGATTGAACATGAGTCCCAGATTATCGAAGCCGCCACGCTGCCCCTAGATGACGGCCTGAAGTTCTGGGCGGGCGCTGATAAGCCTTGGCAGTTCCTTGCGTTCTGCCTTGAGTGGGCCGCATACAAGCGCGAGGGTGCGGCTTTCAAGTCGTCACTGCCGATTGCCTTGGACGGCTCCTGCAACGGCCTCCAGCACTACTCAGCGGCCCTACGTGACCCTGTTGGAGGTCGGGCGGTCAATCTACTGCCTTCCGACAAGCCCCAAGACATCTACGCCAAGGTCGCGGAAGTGACGCAGGGACTCGTGGAGTCTTTTATTTGCCCTGATAGTTCTAAAAATGGGACTATCTTAGGCCTAGAGAAGCTGCGGGAAACGTGGGCGCGGTTCGGGATTGATGAACGGGAGATGGCCCACCGCTGGCTCGCCTTCGGTCTCAACAGGAAGCTGACCAAGCGTTCCGTCATGACGTTGCCCTATGGTTCCACCACGTTCTCATGCAGGGAGTTCCTTCAGGAAGCCACGGAAGACCAGATCGCCGCTGGGAAGCCGAACGTCTTTGCGCTGGGGCCGGAAGACGAGGGCATCTTCCGTGCAACCATGTGGCTCCAGCCGCTCGTCTGGCAGGCTATCGGGGAGGTCGTGAAGGCCGCTCGTGTCGGTATGGACTGGCTGAAGGACTGCGCCAAACTTGCCGCGAAGGAAGGTCTGCCGGTAATCTGGGAGACACCCGACGGCTTCCTCGTTCAGCAGATGTACCGCAACACCAAGGCGCGGCGGATCGTCACGAAGCTAGACGGCTTCACCACGAAGCTGACCCTCCGCGAAGACCTTCCGACACTGGATAAGAAGCGGCAGGCTTCCGGCATTGCCCCGAATTGGGTCCACTCAATGGACGCCACGGCGATGCGCATGTTCGTCAACCTTGCGAAAGAGCGCGGGCTAGACCGGTTCGCGCTGGTGCACGACTCCTATGGAACAACGGCGGCAGACGTAGGCGTCATGGCCGACTGCCTGAGGGAGGCGTTCATCAGTCTTTACACGCTCAGCGATCCGCTTGCGTCGTTCCGCGTGGACGTTGCGATGCTTCTCTCGGACGAACTACTGGAGAAGCTGCCCGCCCTTCCTGACAAAGGCATCTTGGACATTCAGCGGGTGGCGGAGTCCGACTTTTTCTTTGCCTAGATAGTTCTATTTTTGGGACTATCTAGCCGCTAGACGGAAGTTTAGTGGACACTACTAGTTCTCGGAGGCCGGGCTTCTGGGAACCCCCAACATCACATCAGAAACAACACGAAGGGAGAACGCTATGCGTCTCACTATTCGCATCGGCGCGGCCCGCGACGAAGTGACCATTGACGGCCACACGTTCGACCGTTCGACGCTCAAGGGCAGCGAGAAAGCTGTCATGCGCCAGATGGTCCGGTCCACTTTGAAGCAGCTCTGGAAGGTCTAAGGCAATGCGGGCAAACGTATATGAAGCGCTTATCAACGCTGACCGCGTGAAGACCGCGACGGCCACCTTCCACTGCATCGACGCCCTCCAGCGGTTCCACGAGGACCGGGGGGTTCAAACGAATGCAGCCGCGATCCTGTTCATCCTGCTTTGCGAGCGCTTCCAGCTCAATCAGCAGGACGTTTTCACGGTCGCCAAGAACCTCCTCAATACACATGACGACAGGCTTGGGACAGAGTTCGAAGCTATCCGCATGTACCTGCGGGAGGAACTGTAATGGACAATCCGCTTCAAACCGCTATCGCCCTTTGGCGGGCCGGTAAGCGCCCTTCGCTGGTTATCTTCGCTGCCCTCAATGAGCAGGGCTACAACGTGAAAACCCTCGAACGCATCTACTACCGTAGCCCCGGGTAATTCCTGGGGCTTTTCTGTTTAAGAAAGGAAATCCACATATGGCGAAAGCCAGACGCGCCCCCACCTTCCTGACGCCTGCCGTTACCTTCATCTATCCGAAGCTGAATGAGCCGGATACGAAGTACAAGGAAGAGGGGGAGTTCTCTGTCAAGGCGGTCCTGACCCGTGACGAGGCTGCGCCGTTTATCGAAGAACTTCGCCCCGTTTACGAGGCAGCGGAAGCCGAAGCCCGTGAACGCCTAGGCGAAATGAAGCCCGCGCAGGTCAAGAAGCTCGAAGCCAAGGGCATCACCTTCAGTATGAACCCGCTGTTCTCGCCGGTTTACGACGAGGAAGGGGACGAGACCGGCGAAGTCGAGTTCAAGTTTACGATGAAGGCCTCCGGCGTAGTCCGTAAAGGCCCGAAGGCCGGGCAGCCGTGGTCCCGCCGTCCCGCGCTCTTTGACGCCAAGGGCGCTCCTCTCCGGTCCAGCGTGGCCATCTGGGGGGGCACTGTCGGCAAGGTCGCTTTCACGCCTTCTCCGTATTTCGTGGACGGCACCCTCACTGGGGGTCTCGCCCTGCGTCTCTCCGCTGTGCAGGTCATCGATCTCGTTTCCGGCGGCCAGCGCTCGGCGGCAGGCTTCGGCTTTAGCAAGGAGGAGGGCGGTTACGAGCAGCCCGAGGAAGCTCCTGAGGACGAAGACGCCAAGGAAGAGCAGGTGGATAGTGGGAATAATGCGCCGGAAGAAGAAGACGACTTCTAATCCCGGCCTGAAGTACGGCTTCCGTAGTGGCCTCGAAGATAAGGTCGCTGCGGAGCTGCACGAACAAGGTATTCCGATCCGGTACGAAGACCCCGACGAGGTGATCAACTACACCAAGCCGGTCTCCTATCATAAGTACCACCCCGATTTTGTGCTGCCGAACGGCATCATCGTGGAAACCAAAGGTCGCTTCGAAACTGCCGACAGGAAAAAGCACCGGTTGATCCGCGAGCAGCACCCTGACAAAGACATTCGTTTCGTATTCTCCAACTCACGCCAGCGCATCAGCAAAACGTCCCAGACGACCTATGCCGCGTGGTGCGAGAAGTACGGTTTCAAGTTCGCAGATAAGTCCGTTCCTGCGGCTTGGCTGATTGAGGCCACACGTTCCAAGACAAAATGAGGCACATTGACCACCTCGTAGTTCACTGCGCGGCTACCCCTGAAGGCAAGCCGTTTACCGTCAAAGATATCGATCGCTGGCACCGGGAGCGGGGCTTCCGCTGTATCGGCTATCACTACGTTATCTATCTTGACGGCTCCATCCACCCCGGGCGACCGGTCGAGGAGATTGGCGCTCATGTGAAAGGGCACAATCGCAGCAGCATCGGCATCTGCTACATCGGAGGCGTTGCGGCGGACGGGCGCACCGCGAAAGACACGCGGACTCCTGCCCAGAAGGAAGCGCTGGAAACATTTCTCCGCTCTCTCAAGCGGAAGTACCCGGGCGCTGCCATTCTGGGGCACCGCGACTTCCCGAAAGTGCGGAAGGCTTGCCCAAGCTTCAACGCGAAGAAGGAATATGCCCACATTAAATAACTGTCTAGTTGCTAGACGGTGGTTTAGTGGACACTACTAGTTCTTATGAAGGCTTCATAAGCCACTCCTCTCGTTGCATCTCTAAAATATCCCTGACTAGCCCTCGTTCCTCTTCACTGAGGGGCGGGGGCCTTTTTGTTTTCTGCGCCGACTCATGCGCGATCAACCTCTTGATAGGAAATAAAATGAAAAACATGGCTCGTTCGTTGAACATGACGCCACAAGCACGTCTCCTGTTTGCTCACATGGACAGGACCGGCTCTATCTCGGCCCGCGAAGCGATGGCCGACTACGGCATTACCTCGGCCTCTCTGGCCCGCCGCGTGTGCGACATGGAGCAACACGGCATCGCGATTGTCCGCTCCATCAAGACGCACCCGATCACCGGCAAACAGTACACCCGCTACTCCATCGACATTGAAGCCAACAAGTAAGCTTCGCCAGCTCTTTCAAGGATACTCCCCCATGTATGAACAGTACCTCAATACCACGACGCTCTCCCTTGCTGCTTTCTTCGCACTCGTCGGCCTCTACCATGTTGGCCGCTTTTACGTTTTCCCGGGCGGCAAGGCCGCAGCGGCTCAGCTCAAACCGGCCAAGCTTCGCCAGCACGGGCGCACCGCTGGCCGGACGTGCGGACGCTTCTCCCGCAAGGTCGCAGGCACGATTGGCTCCCTGATCGACTCGATCCCCTCTGCCCTCGACGTACGGGCGGGCTGGCGTCGGCGTCTCTACATGACCATCCTCGTTCCACCGCTGATGCTGGCAGCCGTGTTTATGGCTTTGACCGCACTGGTGCTGGGCGGGGTTGTCGGCCTTGTCAAAGCTCTGGCGGCGCTGTCCTTTGAGCTGCTTTTCGAGGCGGGCGAGATTGGCCACGCACTGAAGAGGGCATGGACCGAGAAGTCTCCTAGCTAATGTCTGGAGAAACGGTCGGCCGTTCTGAGGAGGAGAGCGAGTTCCTAGAGCATCTGCCATGCGATAAGTGCGGCTCCAGTGACGCGAATGCTCTCTTCTCAGACGGTCACCTCTATTGCTATTCCTGCGAAGCCTACACTCCCGCCGAAGGTGGCCCGCCTCCTGAAGCGGGGGGGAACAGGCAAAGGAAAGCAGGGGGCCTGATCTCTGGCGGCGAGTTTTCGGCGCTGACGAAACGAGGGATTGCCGAAATGACCTGTAGGAAATGGGGATACAAGCTCTCCTCCTACAACGGCAAGCGCGTTCAGGTCGCTGAACTCTACAATCCCGAAGGTTCCGAAGTCGTGGCCCAAAAGCTGCGTTTCGCGAACAAAGACTTCCTCGCTCTTGGCGACCTCAAGAAAGCTGGCTTGTTCGGGCAGCATCTCTGGCGCGACAAGGGCAAGATGGTTGTAGTCACTGAGGGCGAAATCGACGCCCTTACGATATCCCAGCTCCAAGACCTGAAATGGCCTGTGGTCTCAATCCCCTCTGGCGCATCGGGAGCTAAGAAGGCACTGGCGAAAAGCCTCGAATGGCTTCTTGGCTTTGAAACAATCGTTCTGTTCTTCGATAACGACGAGCCGGGCCGTTCGGCAGTGGAGGAATGCGCTCCTCTGTTCCCGCCCGGACGCTGCAAGATCGCCCGCATGGACGGCTTCAAGGACGCGAACGAAGCTCACCAAGCAGGGCAATCCGGCGAAGTCATCAACGCCATTTGGGGCGCTAAGGTTTACCGCCCTGATGGGATCGTCGGTGGCGCTGAGATATGGGAAGACCTCACCAATGATGACGAACTGGCGGAAGCTTCCCCTTACCCGTGGCCGGGGCTGAACGAACTCCTCCACGGTCTCCGCATGAGTGAGCTAGTCACCCTGACAGCAGGCTCAGGCGTCGGCAAAACAGAAGTCGTGCGGGCAATCGCTCACTACCTCCTGACCGGAGGCGAGACGCTTGGGATGCTGATGCTTGAAGAAAGCATAAAGCGGACTGCAAAAGGCCTGATGGGGCTGGAGCTAAACCGCCCGATCCATCTCGATATGACCGCATGGGCTGACCTCCCGGAAGAGGAGAAGGAAGCCCGCCGCGCGGCCTATGACACGACGGTCGGCTCCGGGCGGTTGTTCCTCTATGACCACTTCGGTTCGACGGAAGTTGAGAACCTTCTGAACCGCGTCCGCTATCTCGCCAAGGGCTGCGGCTGCCGGTACATCATCCTAGACCACCTTTCGATTGTGGTCTCAGGCCTTGATGACGGCGACGAACGCAAGGCTATCGACGTGGCAATGACGAAGCTCAGGACGCTGGTACAGGAGACAGGCATTTGCCTAATCCTTATCTCACACCTGAAGCGCCCACCTATGGGCAAGGGACACGAAGAGGGGGCGATGACAAGCCTCTCCCAACTTCGCGGCTCCCATTCCATTGCGCAGCTCTCTGACGCCGTTGTCGGCCTAGAGCGCAATCAGCAAGACGAAGTTACCAAAAACATCACGACAGTTCGCGTCCTGAAGAACCGCTTCAGCGGGGAAACGGGGATCGCCGCTCACCTCCTATACGAAAAGGAGACCGGCAAGCTGACTGAGTGCAGCCCCGAGTTCGTCAAATCGATGGCGGACGAGGCAGAAGCAAAGTCGAAACGTTCTGGGTTCCCGGAAGAGGACGACGAGTTTTAACCAAATAGTCCCGAAAATGGGATCAATGATAGGAGATTGAGATGAATGATGGATACAAGCCTGAGGGCCTTCACCATCGGATGAAGCGCCCAGCCGCCAAGGCGGAGTGCGGCGTCCCCGTCCGCATCTTTGACCGGAAGAACCCGGAACGTTTGCTCGGATTTCTTTGCAAAAGACCATCGGCTTCTGTGAAGGGAGGGGTCTTTTGGATGGCTATTTCACGCGCCCCCACGCGGTACCTGTACGAGGACGTTGACGAGTTCAGCCTTAGCTCGGTTTTGCACGTCAAATTTCAGATCGCCTATCGGGACACGGAAGAGGGCTGGATGCGTGAAGCTGTACTCCAGACAGACGAGGCTCTGGAGACTCTGAAGCGGCTCCCTGACTTCCGCTTCCCCGGGGAAACAGGCTGCGAAGCTCGGATGCGCCAAGGGTACTTTGGCTGACCAAGCCCGCCGTCTCGTATTTGATATTGAGACGAACGGCCTCCTAGACGAGCTAGACCGCGTTCATTGCCTAGTGCTTCGAGATATCGATACAGGCGAAACGTGGTCCGGCTCGGCGGACGCCGCTTACAAGTCACCGAATGGAGCGGTAGTTATCTCCATAGCGGAAGCCGTGAAGATGCTGACGGAAGCGTCCTTGCTGTGCGGCCACAATATCATCGCCTTCGACATTCCCGCGCTCCAGAAGGTCTACCCGTGGTTCAGACCGAAAGCGGTAATCCGTGATACGCTGGTTCTCACGCGGCTTCTCTGGCCTACCGAAACGATCCGTGACGGGGACTTCAAGCGCTTCCGCGCGGGTACGATGCCTGCGAAGGTCATTGGGCGCTACAGTCTTGAAGCGTGGGGCTATCGGCTCGGCAATTACAAAGGCGACTACGCAGGCTCATGGCTCCACTGGAACGTGGAAATGCAGGAGTATTGCGAGCAGGACGTGGAAGTCACCACGGCTTTGTTTGCCCGCTGTGAAGCGAAAGAACCCGCGGAAGAAAGCGTCCAGCTTGAACACGCGGTTCAGACGATCATCTCCCGGCAAGAGGCATATGGCTTCGGGTTCGACGTTGGTAAAGCGGGCGAACTCTACAGTCTCCTCGTGCAGCGCCGGACGGAGCTGGAGGCCCGCCTTCAGGAAGTCTTCCCGCCGTGGGTTGTCGAGACCCCATTCTACCCCAAGGTCAACAACAAGGCCCGGGGATATGTGAAGGGCGAACTCTTCATCAAGCGCAAGGAAGTGACGTTCAACCCATCCTCCCGCGTCCATATCGCGCAGCGCCTCACGGCTCAACGCGGCTGGGAACCGAAGGAGTACACCGACGACGGAAAGCCGAAGGTGGACGAAACGGTCCTCTCAAGCCTGCCGTGGCCGGAAGCCAAAGTCCTGACAGAATTCCTCCTGGTCGATAAGCGGATTGGCCAACTCGCCAACGGCAAACAGGCGTGGCTGAAGCACGTCAAGGAAGATGGGCGCATTCACGGCAGGGTGACAACGAACGGCGCGGTCACGGGCCGCATGACGCACTCACACCCGAACTGCGCTCAGGTTCCTTCCGGCGATAGCCCTTACGGCCACGAATGCCGGAGCCTCTGGGTGGCGAAGGGGCGCGGCAAGGTGCTGGTCGGTGCTGACGCCGACGCCTTGGAGCTTTGCTGTCTCGCTGGCTACATGGCCCGCCATGACAACGGGGATTATGTCCGCGTCGTTCTGGAGGGTGATAAGAGCAACCACACTGACATTCACTCGGTCAACGCGCGGGCGCTCGGCTGTGACAGAAGCACGGCCAAGGTCTGGTTCTATGCCTTCATCTACGGGGCAGGGGACTTCAAGCTGGGCACGATCCTCGAAGCGCCGCCCGGGCAGGAGATGAATTACGGCAAGCGGTCTCGCGCTCGCTTCCTGAAGAACCTCCCCGCCCTCGGCAAAATCACCAAGCGGGTGAAGGACCGGGTGAACGGGAAGGCTTTCACGCCTGACGGTAGCAAGGCCCCTCGTCATCTGAAGGGATTGGACGGGCGCAAACTAAGCTGCCGGTCGGCGCATTCCGCACTGAACACGCTCCTGCAAAGCGCGGGGGCGATCCTCATGAAACGAGCTTTGGTCATCTTGGACGATGCCCTTCAAGCCGCTGGGCTTGTGCCCGGCGTGAACTACGAGTTCGTCGCGAACGTCCACGACGAGTGGCAAATCGAGACGGACGAAGACAAGGCTGAATATGTCGGACAACAAGCGGTCGCAGCCATTACGGCAGCGGGCGTCTATTACAACTTCGGCTGTCCCCTTTCAGGCTCATGGTCTGCGGGGGCAAGCTGGGCAGAAACTCACTGAGGTACTGGAGCGGTGCTGGCATAACCCGCCGTATACCAAGAGCGACTTCGCAAAATGTGAAGCCGACTGGATCGCAGTTGCCGCCAGTCTCAACTGGATCACTACGCAGGTAGGGCTGGGCGAGTTCGGGCGGCAATGGCGGGTCACGCCGGAGGGGGTACATGTGCTCTTCTCCGGCTGGGGCCGCTTAGAACTGCCTAGCGACTAGACGGAAAGGAAAAAGAGCAACCATTGAAACGCACGTTGCTAATCGACGCTGACGTTACGGCTTATCAAGCCGCGTCTGCCGTCGAAGAAGCGCTTGAAATCGAGCCGGACTATTGGGTCTGGAGCTGTGATTTCAAGAGGGTGAAAGCCCGCATTGAGGAGAACATCGCGTTCTTCATGCAGGAGCTTAAAGCCGACGACTATATCCTTTGCCTTACGGACAGCGCCGGGAACTTCCGCCGTGAAGTCTACCCCGGTTACAAAGGAAACCGAGTCAAGGTGAAACGCCCGCTGGCCCTGAAGCCAGCGAAAGAATGGATGATTGAGGAATTGAACGCTTACTTCAGGCCAAGGCTTGAGGGCGACGATATCCTCGGCATTCTCGCTACCCATCCCCACCTCGTCCCGGGAGAGAAGGTTATCGTGTCTTTGGATAAGGACATGAAGACGGTCCCCGGCCTTTACTACCGGAACCCTGATGATGGCCTCGTGTTGATCACTGAGGCCGAAGCCGAACGGTATTTCTTCAATCAGGTTCTCACGGGCGATGTGACGGACGGCTACCCCGGGTGCCCGGGCGTCGGGCCGAAGAAGGCCGAGAAAATCCTAGGCGACCTGGGCGGCGCGGAGGCTTGGCAGGCAATCGTCGCTGCCTATGAGAAAGCCGGTCTGACCGAAGCCGACGCCCTGACGCAGGCCCGGTGTGCCCGCATCCTTCATGCTTCCGATTATGACTTCAAGAGAAAGGAACCCAAGCTTTGGAATCCCCCAAAGTAATCACTAAGTTCTTCCGGGGGCAGTACAAATTCCCCCTCAACTTTACGCTGGTTATTGGCGAAGAGCGGAGCACCGGCGCTTATCAGTACCCGTTCCGCTGGTTCGCGGTAGGCAGCACTCCGCACCCCTTCATTGCCCATACCCGGTTCGCGTTCCTTGAGGTATACGGGCGCACCTTTGGCATGGAATGGCAGTGGCCACGGTTCTCTACGGAGAAAACCCGGAGGCTTCGCAAGTGATCATCGGCCTCTACAGTCCGCAGGCCGGGAGTGGAAAGTCCGAAGCCGCCTATGCGCTGATCAACTCCGCAAAGTTCTCCCGGGTCCGCCTAGCCGGTGCCCTCAAGGAAATGCTCGGTGCGCTCCTCTATAGCATGGGATTCCGGGGCGATGCCCTTCGCGAAATGGTCGATGGAAGGCTGAAGGATACCAAAATCGCTGCCCTCTACGGGAAAAGCCCCCGCGATCTCATGATCTCCCTCGGTCTCAAGTGGGGCCGGGGGATGGTCGCCGACACCCTCTGGCTGGACACCGCCCGCAGGGCTTTGAACGCCGTAACAGGAGCAGGCGCCTCGGCTGTCGTGGACGATATCAGGTTCCCGAACGAGGCCCAGATGATCCGCGACATGGGCGGCTATCTTGTGAAGATCGAACGCCCGTCTCCCTCCCGGGACGGGGGCAAGGAAGCTGAAGGCCAGCTAGGCGGCTGGGGGTTCGACGCGGTGATCACCAACGACGGGACGCTTGAGGAATTTAAGCGGAAAGTCGCGGCACTTCCGCAACGCCTGCGCCGCCCTGATTAGTGGACACTTCTAGGTAAGTGAGCCCCCACAATGGAAAAGAACGAACTACCCACTATTCCGGCAATCTCGGACGAACTGCTTTCCGCGCTGGACAGGCGTTTCCCCGAGCGATGCCCGGACGCCGAGACGCCAGACCGCGAAATCTGGATGGCAGCGGGAAAACGGCATCTCGTCCGCTTCCTTCTCGCTGAGAAGGCCCGCCAAGACCAACAATCAATGAAAGGAAGTGTACTTTAATGTGCATTCGCTTCGGCCCTTCTCGATCCCAGAAGAGGGCCATGCAGAGACAGAACGAACTTCAAGAGCAGATTTTGGAGCAGCAGAAGCAAGCCGAAGCTGCCCGACAGGCTCAGGAACAGAAAGCGCTTCAGTTGCGCGAGCAGGAACTTTCCTTCCAGAAAGAGCAGGCGCTGTACACCAAGGAACGGCAGGCGAAGGCCGACGCTATCGCGGCGCGTCCCGATGCCGTGACAGTCTCAGGCGCTTCCGCTGGCACCGTAGGGGAGGTCATGACGAACGACATGACCGCCTCCAGCGATGATACCGTGACCCGCAAGAAACGCGGACGCGGCGCGTTGCGCATCGACATGAATAAGCCGCAGTCGGCGGGCGCGACCGGCATCAACATTCCGCAAGGCTAAGTGGCCGCAGGTAATACGGCAGCGGGGCGGTATGCGCAGCTAACCTCCAAACGCAGTTCCTTCCTCTCTCGGGGCTGGGACTGCGCAGAGCTGACGATTCCGTCCCTATTGCCTCGCAACCACGCGACCGCTTCAGGCGGTTCGCCCGCATTTCATACACCCTATCAGGGCCTCGGTGCCCGGGGCGTGAACAACCTCGCTTCTAAGCTCCTCATGGCCCTTCTTCCGGCCAATCAGTCGATATTTCGGCTGACGATAGACGACTTCACGCTGGAAGAGCTGACCGGCAAGCCCGACGCTCGTGCGGAGATTGAGAAGGCGCTGGGCAAAATCGAACGGGCTGTCGGGACTGAGATTGAGGCAACCGCCGTCCGTCCTTCGATCTTCGAAGCGTTCAAGCAGTTGATCACGGTCGGCAATGCCCTGCTTTACGTGCTCCCTGAGGGGGGCGTGAAGGTGTTTAAGCTCGACAACTACGTGGTGAAACGTGACCCCTCGGGCAACGTGATCGAGATTGTCGTAAAGGAGCAGGTCTCCCCGCTCGTTCTGCCGGAGAAAACCAAGCGGCTCTTGAAAGACAAGGGCGAGCGCGAAAGCGCTGATGGTACGGTGGATATCTACACATGGATTCGACGCAAGCGCGGCAAGTTCAGCGTCCATCAAGAGGTGAAGGGAGAGCTTGTCCCCGGGACGAAAGGAACGTACCCGGTCGAGAAGACCCCTTGGATTCCTCTTCGCTGGGTGAAGATTGACGGCGAAGACTACGGACGCAGCCACGTTGAAGAATACATTGGCGACCTCCGGTCCCTCGAAGGTCTGACAAAGGCTATCGTTGAAGGCTCGGCAGCCGCCGCAAAGGTGCTTTTCCTTGTCGATCCTAACGGGATCACGAGTGAACGCACGATTGCCAACGCCCCGCCTAGTGCGGTTCGTTCGGGGAACGCAAAGGACGTTTCGGTCCTTCAGGTCGACAAATATGCCGACTTCCGCGTTGCTCTCGAAACGGTCAACCGACTTGAACAGCGGCTCGCCCAGGCATTCCTTCTTACGGCCTCTGTCACGCGGCAGGCCGAACGGGTTACTGCCGAAGAAATCCGCCTCATTGCGGGAGAGCTTGAGGATGCCCTAGGCGGCGTCTACTCGGTACAGAGTGCCGAGTTTCAGCTTCCCTTCGTGCGGCGCTTAATGTTCCAGATGGAGCAGCAGGGCCGACTTCCTTCTCTCCCGCCCGACACGGTACGCCCGTCCATCGTGGCCGGAATGAACGCACTCGGACGAGGGCACGACCTCAACCGCTTAATGACCTTCAGCCAGACCGCAAGGCAGGCCGTGGGCGACGAAACATTCGCCGAAGCGGTTCGCGGGCACGACTTCATCACTCGCATCGGCACTTCGCTGTCTATCGACATGGACGGCCTCATGCGGACTGAGAAGGAGATTGCGGAAGGCCGTAGGCAGAACAGCCAAGCGCGGCTCATGGAGCAGCTAGGCCCCGAAGCCATGCGTCAAGCAGGGCAGCAACAGATCACAGCACAGCAGAAAGGAGCCTCGTAATGGCAGAAGAACAGGACGCGGCAAAGCCCGCCGCCCCCAAGAAGAAGACCACCCGCCCGAAGGCGCAGCCGTCTAGTCACCAGACGAACGGCGTGATTGCCCCCAACATCAAACGGATCGACTTTTAATGGAAACATCTGAAGGAACGCAGGCACCGGAAGCCCCGCAGGAAACGGCAGCAGCCGAACGCCCCGCTTGGCTTCCTGAGAAGTTCAACTCCCCGGAAGACTTTGCAGCTTCCTACGCTGAGCTGGAGCGCAAACAGTCGGCAGGCGCAGCCGCGCCGCAGCCGGTGAGCGGAGCGGAGGCACAGGCAACGCCTGAAGCGGCAAAGGAGCTTGGCAATTCGCTGGAGGCGAAGGGCCTGAACATCGCTGACTTCTACGCGGAGTATGCCGAGCACGGCTCCCTTTCCGAAGAGAGCTACAAGAAGCTGGAGGAAGCGGGCCGTCCCCGGGCTGAGATCGACAGCTTCATTCAGGGGCAGGAAGCCTTGATGGCGCAGCAGACAGCATCGATCTACGCTGAGGTCGGCGGCGAAGCCAAGTTCAAGGCTATTCAGCAGTGGGCACGGGCAACGCTCTCTCCTCGGGAGATCGAGGCATACAACCGCATCACGGAAAGCGGCACCTTTGAGGCCCTGAGGCTGGCAGTGCAGGGCATGGCCTCGCGCTATCAGGCGGCGAACGGCAGTGAACCGCAGCTCGTCGGAGGTGAATCCGCTGGCCACGCTGAAGGCTTCGGCTCCAAGCAGGAAGTTATCGAAGCCATGAAGGATCCTCGCTACCGCAAAGACCCTGCCTATCAGAAGCAAGTCTATGAAAAGCTCCGAGCCGGTAGCCCCTTCCGCCCCTGATCAGTCGGACTATACCCCCTCGTGGAGAATCCGCCGCAAGCTACTCTATCTCGTTTTGGGATGGAGCGCGGCGATGGTCACTTGGCTCCTTATCCTAGGACCGAATGACTCTCTCCACGAGACGGGGCTTCTGGCTATCACCGGCATGACCACCTCACTTCTCCTCGGCTATTTCGGCTTCGCCACGCTCGGCGACCGCGACACGCTCAAACACCGGAGACCCCGACCCTGATCAAGAAGTTTCTGAAAAGCTTCTACGGCTATTTTACCGCCGCTTTGATCGGCCTCGTATTCACGCTGGGGCTGATGACGAAGAACCTAACCCAACAGAACTGGAGCCTTCAGGCCGACAATGCCTCCCTGAGACAGGAGCAGGCCGAACTCCAGCTTTCCATGAAAACCCTTGAAATGACCTATACCAAGCGCCTCGCTGAAACTGAGGCACTTCTGAAGGTCAAGGAGGCTGTCAACAGTGAAGAAGACGAGCCTGTGCCTCGCGCTATTGCCCGTGCTCTTGATGGGCTGCGTGAGCGCTAAGCGCGTCATTCCTGAGTCCCTTCTAGTCTGCAAGGACGCTCCCGAAGTCCCGGCTCAGGGGGCGCAATCCCGCGCTGTCGGGAACTACATCATCGACCTTTACGATGCCCACTCCGATTGTTTCACGCGCCTCAACGGGGTCCGTGCGATTGTCGCAGGGGAGAATAAACCGGAGGGAGGCCCCTAGGCCTTCCGCCTCGCTGCATCGCCAGAACTACTCGTGTGTTTCCAAGACCTCACGGCTCCTAAGCCGGTAGTCAAAAGGTTTCCCAACAAACAGGATTGAATGAAAACGCAGGCCCTCTGAGGAGGATAACCCGCGTGGCCGCTCGTGAATGTTTTGGAGACCGACAATCCCAAACAACACACACGAAAGGCTCACCCTTAATGGCTGATGCAAATGCTACCCCGTCGCGTCTCGGTATCAAGAACGGCACAGGCGCTGACGACGCTCTCTTCCTTGACGTTTTCTCCGGCGAAGTCCTGACGGCTCACGATGAAGTCAACGTCATGGCTGACCGCCACTACGTCCGCACGATCACGAGTGGCAAGAGCGCTTCCTTCCCGGCAACATGGAAGATCGACGCCCACTATCACGTCCCGGGCCAGTTCATCGGCGGGCAGGAAACCGTTCAGAGTGAGCGCGTCATCACTATCGACGACCTGCTTATCTCTGACGTATTCATCCCGAATATCGACGAGGCGAAGAACCACTACGACGCCCGGTCCATCTTCACCCGCAAGGCGGGGCAGGCGCTCGCAAACGAGTGGGACCGTAACGTCCTGAAGACCCTGATTCTCACGGCCCGCGAAAGCGGCACTGTGGAGGGTTCCCCGGGCGGCTCGCGTCTCGACGCTGGTGCGGACATTCTCACCAACGCCAACTCCGCCCTCGTGAACTCGCTCTATGAGGCGGCGGTAGTCCTCGATGAAAAGGACGTACCGGAGCACGATCGCTACGCGGTCATCAAGCCCGCCCAATACTACAAGCTGGTGCTGGACCCGAAGGCGATCAACCGCGACTTCACCGCTGGCAACGGCGATATCCGCACGGGCAAGGTCTTCGATATTGCCGGGATCAACATCGTTAAGTCGAACCACGTCCCGACGAAGAACCTCTCTGCTCCCTCTGGTGCGGCGGGCCCGCGCCCGATGGCGAAGTATGCGGGCGACTTCTCCAACACTGTCGGCGCGGTGGCAACGCCGGATGCTGTCGGCACTGTCAAGCTGATGGACCTCGCGGTTGAGGGTGAATACCAGATCAACCGGCAGGGCACTTTGATCGTCGCGAAGTACGCGATGGGCCACGGCGGTCTCCGCCCGGAGTGCATCGTTGAGCTGTCCTCGGCCACTGGCGCGTAAAGCACAAAACTAACCCTAGGGGGGCTTCAGAGAAATCTGTGGCCCCCCTTTTTTTCATCTCCAGCAATCCGTCTAGCCCCTAGACGCAGCGAAAGGATCAATGAGCAACGTAAGCCTCACGACGGAACTAAGCGCAGTCAACACTATTCTTTCCATTATCGGCGAAGCCCCGGTCAACACGGTCGAAGATACCGGCGTTGTCGATGCGGTAATGGCCCGTCAAATTCTCCAAGAAACAAACCGGCAGGTTCAGGCCGTAGGCTGGAGCTGGAACCTAGACGAGAACTACAAACTGGTCCCCACGTTTCCGCTTCCCGGCACAATCTACGTCCCCGCCAACACTCTCGCGGTGGACCCGGTGGACCGCAAGGAACACCTGATCGTTCGCGGAACCCGTCTCTGGGACCGCCTCAACCACACCTATTCCTTCGATGCGCCGGTCTTCGTGAATATCACCCGGCTCCTCGACTTCGAAGAGCTTCCGCAGCCTGCGCGGCATTACATCACCGTGCGGGCGGGCAGGATTTTTCAGGACCGCGTGGTCGGCTCCCAGACGCTCTCCGGCTTTAACGCCAACGACGAGGCGCGGGCCTATGTGCAGCTCAAGAACATTGAAGCCGAAGTCGCCGGTTACACCTTGTTTACCGGTAGCCGAAGCCGGAGGGGCTTGAGCTAATGCCGGTGATATCGGGGTCGATCCCGAACCTTGTCAACGGCGTGTCCCAGCAGCCCTTTGCCCTCCGACTGGCCTCACAGGCCGAAGAGCAGATTAACGGCTATAGCTCCATCGTGGACGGCCTCGCGAAGCGTCCCCCCACGCTGCATTCGGCAAAGCTTCAGGCTGACCTAACCGACAACTCCTATCTTCACATCATCAACCGCGATGCGAACGAGCGCTATGTCGTCGTGACTGGCGAAGGCGACCTGAAGGTCTTCGACCTCGCGGGCAATGCGCAGACGGTCTCTTTCCCGGATGGCAAGGACTATCTGGCGAGTACGGACCTCTCGATGATCACCATTGCGGACTACACCTTCGTGGTGAACAAGAGCATGTCTGTCGCCATGGCCGAAGAGACCGCGCCCGAGCGTCCCCCTGAGGGAATGGTGTTTGTGCGGCAGGGGAACTACCAGACCACTTACCGGGTTTTCGTGGATGAAACCAAGGTGGCTGAGTACACCACCGACAAGCTTGAAGCTTCAACCATTGCGACGGATCACATTGCCGCCCAACTTCAGCAGCAGTTCGCGGAGAACGCCGATTTCAACGTGAGCCGGTCGGGTTCAACACTTCACATCTACCGGAAAGACAGCGGTAGTTTTAAGCTCCGCACAGAGGACGGGATCGCGGACGCTGGGATGGTCGCGATCACGGGCAGTGTTCAGTCTTTCACGAGCCTGCCAGCGAAGGCGATCAGCGGCTACATGGCGGAAGTCACCGGGGCGCAGGGGAACCAGTACGATAATTTCTACGTGCAGTACCAAGGCTCGAACATGGATGGGGTCTGGCAGGAGATAGCAAAGCCCGGGCGCAAGGTCGCGCTCGACGCAGCAACGATGCCGCACGTCCTTGTGAGAGAGGCCGACGGTTCCTTCACATTCCGAAAAGCCGAGTGGGAAAAGTGCGAGAGCGGCGACGAAGACACAGCCCCGGAGCCTTCCTTTGTCGGTGGGAAGATATCCGACATCTTCTTCTACCGGAACCGCCTCGGCTTCATCTCCGACGAGAACGTTGTTTTCTCCCGGTCGGCGGACTTCTTCAACTTCTGGCGGTCCTCGGCAACAGGCCTCTTGGACACAGACCCGATTGACGTTGCGGTCTCCCATGTGAAGGTCTCTCTCCTCCGCCATGCGATCCCCTTCAATGAAACCCTCATTCTCTTCAGTGATCGGACGCAGTTCGTCCTGGGGGCGGGGGACATTCTCACGCCGGATACCGTGTCAATTGCGCAGGCTACCGAGTTCGACGCCTCGGCAAGCTGCCGCCCGGTCGGGGCAGGTTCCTTCCTGTATTTCACCACCAGTCGCGGGGGGTTCTCCTCGGTGCGGGAATACTATGTGACCGGCGATGCGAACAACAAGGATGCGAACGACGTAACGGCGCATGTTCCGCAGTACATTCGCGGGGGGATCGCCAAGCTCAGCGCCTCGACAACTGAGGACATAATCGTGGCGCTCTCGGACACCTGCCGTAACGAGATTTACACCTACAAGTATTTCTACACCGGGCAGGAAAAGGCGCAATCCTCGTGGTCTCGCTGGACGTTCCCAGAGCAGGACAAAATCCTCAACTGCGATTTCATCGACAATTCGCTGTGGCTCCTGATCAAGCGCCCTGACGGCCTCTACCTTGAACAAATGAAGATTGAGGCAGACCGCCGCGCCGGGGCGCTTCCGTTCGATATCCATCTGGACCGCCGCGTCTCAGAGCAGCAGTGCCTTGATATTTCGTATGATCCCGCCAGCCGGAAGAGCACGATCAAGCTGCCTTACGAAGAGGACGGCAAGCTTCAGTTCGTCACTGTCGGGGACGGGGGGCCTCGTCCTAAGGGCTACCTCATAGACCCGGAGCGCCCGAGCGCGGACGCTGTTAGAGTGCCCGGAGACTACCGGGGCGTTTCGTTCTGTGTCGGCAGGGTTTACGAACTGCGTTATGTCTTCTCCCCGCTGATGATCCGCGACAACGCGCCGGGCGGTGGGCAGATCGCGAACACTGAAGGCCGTCTGCAAATCAGGCGCGTCCTCGTGAACTACAACCGCTCCGGCTACTTCCGCATCGAAGTCACCCCGTACCGGCGCAGCACCTACACCTACGTCTTCTCAGGGCGGGTTATCGGCTCCGGCAAGAACGTCTGGGGGGAGCCTGTGGTGGATACGGGCAGCTTCAAGTTCCCTGTCATGTCCAACAATATGCAGGTCAAGATTGAGGTCATCAACGACACTCCGCTACCCACGCACCTCCTTAACGCGGATTGGGAGGCCCTCTACTCAGTGCGCACCCAGAGGATAGCCTGATGGGTGCGCCTCGCTTTCGTCCTACGGTTCTCAAGGATTGCCACGTCATGGCAGAGGAGCTTCGCCCGGAGGATAAAGAAGAGGCCCGGGCGGGCGGGGCTTCGCCGCTTCAAGCGCTTGTCTCGGGCTTTGCGCTCTCCGATCAGTGTTTCACGATTGAAGCCGACGAGGGGCCTATAGCGATCTTTGGGCACGTCCGCCTCCCGGACGGGGAAGGCTCGCCTTGGTTATTGGGGACTGAAGGGATCGAACGCCATTGGCTTTGGTTCCTCCGAAACTCACCCGAGATCATCGCCCGGGTTCAGCGGCCCTACCGAAGGATCTACAATTTCGTGGACGCTCGAAACGCCGTTCACATCAAATGGCTCCGCTGGTGCGGCTTCTCCTTTGCGGAGCAGCCCCTAAAGCTGGGGCCGGAAACCAGACCCTTTTACTATTTTTGGAAGGAAACCCCATAAGTGTGTGCCGTTATCGGCCTTGCGCTAGGTGCGGCAGGCTCGCTTATGTCCGCCAGCGGGCAAAGCCAAGCCGCAGCAGCAAGGAACCTATACGCCGCTGAGACTGACACCAAGCGGCTTCAGCAGCGCTTGGACGTTACCAAGTACAACAACAAGAAGTATGCGCAGGATATCCGCTATCAGGGCGAAGTTCTGGAGTTCAAGCGTTCGGAGTTTGACCGGCAGGCCGAACACAGCGCGAAGGCTATCAACTCGATTGAGACGAACCTTTTCAATCAGTTCGGAACCCTGATGAACCGGATGGTTCAAGAGAACATGGCCGCAGTTCTCGAAGAGGATGAAATCCGCAGGAGCGGCAGAAGCGCCCGGGCGACCGCGCAGGTGAATGCCGACGCTAGGGGAGTCAGCGGCGCTTCCGTGGATATGATCGCAGGCGACATTAGCAGGCAGGAGGGGGAAGCCCTGACGGTTCGCGGGATGAACGCCGCAGCGACACAACAGCAGCTCCTCCTTGAAGGGCAGGCAGTGAAAGCCCGCTCAGACACCTCGATCTATAACCTTGGCATTCAGACCTTCGCGCCGACGCCTTCCGTCCAAGCGCCCGCCCCGGTCGCGCCCTATCAGCCCACTCAGCGGGTCAAGGGGCCTTCGCTGGCGACCACGCTTGTTTCAACAGCAGGGCAGGCGGTCTCTCAGTATGCCGGCCTATCGGCGCAGGGCATCAACCCCTTCGCGATCTAACCCAACACAAAGGATAATTAATGGCTGATATACAGCGCGGGTCATTCCGGCCTGTCGCCGCGCCGCGCGATACCGTGGCGGTACAGCAGCGCTCCCTCGAAAGGGGGGCGCTTCCGGTCCAAGAGGTGGCACCTCTCGCGCCGAACGGCATTGTCATGTCCGCAGCACCTGCCGCAGGCCCGTCCGGGCTTGAACAACTCGGCGCAGCCCTGTCTAGCTTCAGTCCCGGCGTGAGTGCTTTGCTCGGCCAGCGGCAGATAAAGAAGAAGAAGGAAGACGGCGTTGAGGCGGAGCTTCTTGCCCTCAGGGACAATACAATGTCTTGGGCCGAAGCCGTTAAGGCGGACCCCTCGCTTGCTGAAAAGAGTCCCTACTTCCGTAAGGCCTACCGCGCCCGCACCGCCCGCAACCGCATTCAGCACCAGTCGGGGGAACTCCTCACGGAGTATTACAGCTCGCCCTTGGCAGCGAGCGATGACCCCGCCGCAGTGGAGCGCTGGCTTGTTGACGGCCTGAAGCCCGTGATCGACTCGGCGGGAACCCCGGAAGAGCGCGTGGCGATGCTGGAGGAGGCGAACGCAGTCTCTCAAAAGTTCGTCAACGCTCACCGGAAGAACGCCGTGACCAACCTTGTCTACAACAACATGGCAAGCATCGGCGTATCGCTGGGAACCACGCTCGATAACTTCATGCTCCAAGGGCCAGCCTACCAGATGCCCGGCGACCCCGACGCAGAAGGCGCTTATTATTCCGCCCTGCGCGGCCACGAAAGCGGTGGGCGAAACATCAAGACGGCCTACGAGGGCGGCTCCGCCTTTGGCGTCTACCAGATCACCAAAGGAACATGGAGCGGGCTGATCAAGCGCCACCCGGACTTGGGGCTTACCGAAGCTGATCGCCTGACGCCGGAAGGGCAGTCAAAGGCTATCCCGGCGTTGACCGCTGAGTTCGCCGCCGCGATCCGGCAGGGCGGGTTCGTGGACACCGACAAGAACGTCTATATGGCCCACTTCCTAGGCGGGGAAGGCGCTGTCCAATTCCTCAGGGGACTGGAGAGCAACCCCAACGCGCCCGCGACTGCCTACGCCAGCGCTGAGGCTGTCAAGGCAAACAGGAATGTCTTCTACACCAAGGACGGACGCGCCCGGACAGCGCAGGAGGTATACGCGCGACAGACCGCGAGGTTCAGCGCGGGGATTACCCACCGCACGGACACAGACGGCCTTATGGATACCTCGGCTACGATCCCGGCGCTTTCCGGCGAGATTGCGCAGCTAGAGGAGAGCGCCCGTATGCAAGGGGTGGCACCTTCGGCTGTCAACTCGATGGTCATCACCGCCGTTACGGGGGCGATGATTGAGTACGGCGACCCTTCCCTTGCCGACGCGATCATGCAGCCGCGCCCAGACGGGACGCCCGGAGCCGGGATGACGCTTGAGGGGCGGCAGGCGATTGAGCAGGCGAAGGCCCAGATTCTCAACAATCAGGTGAAAGAGGAGAACAGCCGGTATGCGGCGGAGCAGCGCGACGAGAAGGTCCAGAATAAAGCGATCCTTCAGCAGGTCGGGGACGTGTTGCTGGAGCAGCTAGATAACGGGGAAACCCCTACGCTGCCCGCGTCTCTCCTCAGGGAAATGAACTCCATCTCCCCGGACCTAGCTGACAAGGGCGTCAAACTGGCCAAGAGCCTCCAGAGTTTCAGCACAGCGGAAGACACTACCGCCGTCGCTGCGTTCTCGGCGCAGGTCTACCAAGGGACCGCCAATGCCATAGACGTGGTGAATAAGGTCGCGGAAGGCGTGATCAACGACCCCTCGACTATCCGCAACCTCCTCAGCGCGGCGGCAAGGAATGAGCAGTCAAGCGTCCTGTCCCGGCCTATCGTCCGCTCCTACCTGTCGGATATTGGCGATCTCGTGGGCGACCCCCTGTTTGAATCCGGCGTCTTCCAAAACCCGGAGAAAGCGGCCCAAGCAACCCACGCGCTTCAGAACTCGGTGATCCGGTTCGAAGAGCAGCACCCCGGGGCGTCGGAAGCGGATTATGCGGAGTTCCTGGCCAAGGAGACAGAGGTCATTGTCACACGCTTCAAGCCCGACAGTGATTATGCCCTGTACGGCCCGGGATACAACGCAGCGGGCCAGAGTGACACGCCCGACCGTCTAGCGCCTAGACAGGATGAAGCCCCGGTTAAAGTGGACACTTCTAGAGCTGACTCGCAGGAAGACGGGGCCGTGGTGCCCCCTCATGAAGGCTTCAATTGGATGGAGAAACCGGCGTTCAAGGACACGGACTCCCTCTTGAACAGCTATCGGCTTTTCCTCGGGGGAGACAACAGTGCTGCCTTCTCCCAATGGGTTCTAAAGCTCGATCTCCAGACCCCCGAAGATATCCAGAAATTCGTGACGTATCAGAAGCACTTGGTACGGTCGCAGTAACCAGAAAGGAAACTAGATGCAGCAGCCTACTGAGGGGGCAGGGCCGGGACAACCCGCGCTCGCCCCTGAAGAGGTCAGTCACCTTGACGCCCTGCGTCAGGGACTCCTCGAACAAGGCCATACGACAGAAGAACTCCCGACCGAACCCGCACTAGAAAGGAGCCTCCCGCGCCGTATCGCGACCGACCTTGTGAACACTCCAAGGCATGTTGCGCGGGGAGGGCTGAAGGCCGTCAATGCCACGTCCGACGCCGCATTCAGTGCAGGCAATTGGCTGAATGAGCACGTAGCCGACTTGGGGCACCTGACGTTCGGCAGCGCAGCCAACAATGGCTTCCTCGGCTGGGAGCAGGGGAACCCCTCGAAGAACGCCGCCAAGATACCTCTGTCCGTCATGGGGGATGCGCCGCAGTCTGCCGTCGGCGGGCTTACTGAAGGCGTGGCGCAGTTTGCGGTGGGGTTCGCTACCGCAGGGAAAGCCCTGAAGGCCTTCGGTTTCACCGCTGAAGGCGTTGCCGGGGCGATGGCGAAAGGCGCGATGGCCGATGCCTCCGCCTTTGATCCCCACGAAGAACGCCTATCAAACCTGATCGAAGCTTACCCGGTCCTGAGTAATCCCGTGTCCCGTTATCTGGCAGCAGGCGACGAGGACGGGGAAGCGGAGGGGCGTTTCAAGAATGCGCTCGAAGGGCTTGCCCTTGGCGGGGCTACCGAACTCCTCGCCTCCAGTGTCAAGGCCCTGAAGCTGTTCCGCAAGGGTAAACACGCGGAGGCTGAGGAGGTCTTGGAAGATATCGCTGAAAAGACCGGGCCGGAAGTAAACCCGTTCAGTGACCCCGACCAGATGGAGTTTTCTTTCGAAGGGGGAGGTCCGGGGGCCGATAGCCCACGCGGGGCTTTCGAGAATAACCCGGGAGCCGAAGTCCCTCCGACGAAGCCGAAGGCGGGCGACCCTCCGTTGAAGCCGGTGAAGAAGCTGGTGGAAATGGACGAGGAAGCCGTGTGGAAGGTGGCCTCGAAGACGCAGGCAGAGCGGGAGCTAGGCGACGGGGAGAACCTGTCGGGCATCCGGCTCGATCTTATCGAGAACGGCGAAGACGTAGGGCAGATCATGTCAACGCTCCGGGATACCTACCGGAAGGACATGGATCAGACTATCGGCGGCAACGCGGAGAACGTCCGCTCATTCGAGCAGGTGCAGAAGAACGTGGATAGGCTCGCGGATATCATCGGGGGCAACCCGAAAATCCTGATGCAGCGCCTCGCCGCGAACAGCGGTAACATGAAGCACCTCGACGCCGAGACCCGCCTATATGAAGACTTCCTGACCACCGTCACGAACAAGGTCTATGAGCTGGGCGAGAAGGTCTCCGATCCCCGGGGAGGTACCTACGGATATGCGGATAGAGCCGCCTTGCTGAAGGACTTCGCCAAGCACTACGAGCTTCTTGCGAATGTTCAGTCGATGTACAAGGGCATTCAGACAAACCTTGCGCGATCCCTCAACGCAATGAAGATGGGCGGCAAGGTCCGTAAAGACCTAGCGTTGAACATCGATCCCGACGAGATTTTCAACGGCGGGGCGGCGGCTGTCGAAGGCCTAGCGCGGCGCGTGACGGCGGGCGGCAGGAATCCGAAGAACGTGGCCAAGTCCACCCGGGGCGGGTTCTTAGGGAATGCGCTCGGCACGGTGAACGAGTATTGGGTGAACGCGATCCTCTCCGGGCCTAAGACCCATCTGGTCAACATCGCTTCATCGCTGATCAACACAGCTCTTCTCCCGGCTGAAAAGGCGCTGGCAGGGGCGCTTCGGGGAGCTACACCTCAGGGCCGTAGCGACATGCTTGAGGCGGGGCTTCAGTATGTCGGGATGGTCGCGTCGTTCCGGGACGCGGTGAAACTCTCGGCCAAGTCCTTCAAGCTGGACGATGGCATTCTTGACCCCTTCGCAGGAAAGTACGAGCTTAGGAACTCGATCTCCTCTCAGGCCTATGGCATTCAAAACCCCGGCCTTGCAGCCGCTATCGACGGCCTCGGCAAGCTGGTCCGGCTCCCTTCGCGGTTCCTCACCTCCGAAGACGAGTTCATCAAACAGCTCAATTATCGGGGGCAGGTCCGTGCCCGTGCGTACCGGGAAGCGCTTCAGCAGGGCCTTCTAAAAGACCCAAAGAAGTTCGCAGAACATGTTGAAAATGCTTTGGATAGCGCCATTGATTCCGGCAACGGGAGGGCGTTTGACTCGACGTTGCTAGAGCAATCCCGCTCGGCCACGTTCACCAACGATCTCAAGGCGGCAACATGGTCCGGGAAACGCACGGTAGGCGAATCCCTCCAGAACCTGACCCAGAACCACCCGACGATGCGGCTGATCATGCCCTTCGTTAGGACACCGACCAACATCATGCGCTTCGTCTGGAACCGGACGCCGGGCTTGAACCTGTTGAGGAAGCAGTATGCTGACGACATTATGGGTAAGAACGGCAAGCCCGCACAAGCTCAGGCGGCAGCAATGATGACAACCGGGACGGCCCTCTGGGGGACGGCGATCTCGTTCGCATCCGAAGGGACGATCACCGGCTACGGCCCGCGTGACCCAGACCTTCGCAAGCAGCTTATGGAGACCGGCTGGCAGCCCTACAGCGTCAAGACGACCAACGACGACGGCAGTGTCACCTACACGGCATTTGACCGTGCGGACCCCTTCGGAATGTTCTTCGGTCTCTCCGCAGACTTCGCCGAAGTTGGCGGCTTCCTTGAGGACCGCCCGCGTGAAGAACTAGCGGCTGGCCTCACCACCGCGCTCGTGAAGAACCTCTCCAGCAAGTCCTACCTCACCGGGCTTACGCAGGCCCTAGACGCTTTGTCAGAGCCGGAGAGGCGCATGGGTTCGTACTTCCGCAATTTTGCAGGCTCTTTCGTTCCGGCGGCGGTCACTCAAATGCTGAAGCAAGACCCCTACATGCGAGAAGTCCGCACGGTGATGGACGCGATCCATGCCCGGACGCCCGGGTTCAGTACCGAAGTGGACCCGCGCAGAACGATCCTCGGGGAGAAGGTTCTGATCCGGCCCGCCTTAGGGCCTGACTTCATTTCCCCGGTGGCGCAGAACACGCACTTGGCCGGTGCCCAGCCGAATGAGGAGGGCTGGAAGGAGACCCCGCAGACGAACGTTGACGACGAGCTTGCCCGTCAAATGTTTGTGGAGGATCGCCCTATCTCGCTCCCTCCGAAGAAGAAGGGGACCGTCGATCTCACTCAGTATAAGAGCGCGAAGACCGGATATACCGCCTATGACCGGTGGCAGGAGCTTACCGGTACGGTTGAACTCGGCGGGATGACGCTGCGGCAAAGGCTCAACGAGGTGATCAATTCTGATGCCTATCGGAACAAGCTGACAGACGGGGACATGGACCTCGCCGGTTCCAGGAGCGACTTGCTCCGCCGCGTGGTCGGCACCTACCGAAAGGCGGCTGAGGCCGTCCTGCGCCAAGAAGACCCGGAGCTTGACTTAGCGCTGAGGCAGGCGGAGCACCTGAAAGCCCTGACCAAGCGCGTCGGTGCTGACATGGCGAAGCGCCAGCAGCAGCAATAGCCGTCTAGCGACTAGACACAGACTTAACTGGACCCTGAGGAGGCGAACCTTCCTCGGGGTTTTCTTGTTTATCAAACACGAAAGGCCGCAATGGCTCTATCTTATGTTCAATACCAAGGGGACGGAAACACGCGCTCGTTTTCAATCCCCTTCACGTTCCTGCAAAAGGAACACATCGAAGTGCGCGTCAGTCTTGATGTGGTCCCCTACGAGTGGGATGACCCGCACACGATCCGCCTTACGCCTGCCCCGTCGCAGGGTGCGGTAATCGAAATCAGGCGCATTACACCCCGCGATAACGCGATGGTGGACTTCACCGATGGGTCGGTGATGGTCGAAAGCGATATGGACCTAGCATTTACGCAGGTTTTCTACATCGTCCAAGAGGCGATTGATATCGCTGGTGGTACGCTGGAGCTTCTGCCGGATGGCTCTTACGGAGCGGGTGGGCGCAGAATCGCGAACCTCGGCAATGCCTTGGATGCTCGCGACGCCATTACGAAGGAGTATCATGACGGAACGTTTCTTCCGCAGATGACGGATCTCCTTAACTCGACAATCGCCAGCGCTAATTCTGCGAATAAGGCCGGAAGCGGCGCTCTTGGAGCATTGGAGGCCGCGAACAGCGCCCGCGACCTTGCCCTTCAGTACAGGAACTCGGCTGACCGCTTCAAGGACCGGTCAGTCGAGGCTGAAGAGGCGGCTGCTCACTCCGCTGCGGAAGCGGCGGATTCGAAGGCAGAGGCTAAAACCGCGCGAGACAGCGCGAGCGGCCACCGCTTGAATGCCCAGAACGCACGGGCGGCGGCGGAGGAGGCCCGGGACACCGCGCTTGGTTACCGGGATACGACAAAGGGCTACCGCGATGAAGCTCTTGCTCACCGGGACGCGGCGGCGGAAAGCGCTTCAAACGCTGCCGTGTTTGACCCCTCCACCTTCTACACAAAGCCGCAGGCAGACGGGCGGTTTGCAACGGAGAGCGATAGCGTCGCGCGATATAACTCGGCAAACACGAATGCCAACAGCCGCTTGTCGAAAGGCGGCGATACCGTGACCGGCGAGATCAAAGCCAGCAATGACCGGAACTTCCGAATGATGAACGGTAGCCGGGGGGTGTTCTGGCACCTAAATGCAGATGATCTTTATCTGATGATCACTGATCCCGGTGATCAGCATGGGTCTTGGAACGGCACACGGGCGCTCCGAGTGCGTCTTTCGGACGGCTTTGTTTGGCTTGATCGAGCCCAGTCCAACACAAACTTTGGCGTTGGCGGTGCAATGGTTCATACAGACGGCAATATCCGTGGCAGCCGCTGGGAAAGCTGGGGCAATTCCTATGCTTTCGACGCGATCAGCAACCGCATCGAAGACCGAAGCTTCTGGCGCACACAGGACTATATCGCCAACAGCGGCTCCGGGGAGGTCGGCACTTTGGGCTTCTTCTACTGTTGGCGGGCATTGAATCCCGGAAATCTGGTCGCGGGCGGAGACATTCAGTGGGCGAGCGGCCAAGGCAATCCTTATTCAAACCCCGCTGGGACGTGGCGCTGCTTGGGGCTTATCCATACAAACCGCGGCCAAGGTTCTACGCTATTCGCGAGGGTGTCATAATGATGGATTTTCGGAACCCCGTATTCAGCTCGCCCGATAACTCAACGATCAACGCTGAGGTCGACCACCTAACGTTGGGGTGGATTCCCTTCACTGCCGTCAACGGCGACGAAAGTACGCAAGAAATGTTTGATGCGATGCTATCGGACGCTGCACCATATGCCGCCCCCGCGATCCGCCCTTCTCAGGTGGACGCAGAGCGCGACCGTCGCATCGCCGGAGGGGTCAGCTACGGCGGGGCAGTCTACCAGTCACGCCCTGCCGACGCCGAAAAGGTTTCCCGCTGGGCAGGAGTTGCCCGGGCGGCGCTCGAAGCCGGTTCGGCTCCCGGGGACTACCGCTGGCACGGGCAGCCCTATGACTTTGAGTGGATCGCGGCAGACAACGCTTCCCATAAGCTTGATGCCGCCGCCATGGTCGCGCTCAACGACGCGATGCTGGCGCACGAGCAAACGCATGTTTTGGCGGCGCGTAAGCTTAAAGATACTATCCCGATACCTGATAACTACGACGACGACGCCTTCTGGCCGCAGCATGAAACACAAAGAAAGGACGCATAATGGAAACACGCGCATATAAACCGACAGGCTCCCCGTGGACGACCTGACGAACTTCTCCCTCATGTTGGGCCGTCTGGAGGGGAAAGTGGACGCTCTCCTCTCCTCTCAAGGGGCAGTCGAAGAGCGTCTGATGAAAACCGAAAAGCGCCTCAGTGACCTTGAAAAGCTCAGGGAGCAGGGCACCGGCGCTTGGCACACGGCCCGAACCATGTGGCTCCTCGGGGCCTCGGCGCTCGGCGCTTTACTTGCAACATTCAAGGACTACTTGTTTAGCCGATGACTAAAGCTTCAGAAGATGCTTTAAATACTCTACACGCCCTTTTGGCCAAGGAGTTCGCAAAGCGGATCGAGAGCGGCGAAGCCTCAGCAGGCGACCTCTCGGCAGCCCGGCAATTCCTGCGCGACAACAGCATCACCGCCACAGCGCCAGAGGGCAGCCCCCTCGGCAACCTCGTTGAGAAAATGCCGTTCTCGGCAGACGAGGACAGCGCCTCCTCCTACAACTAAGCACTCCGTCTAGCCACTAGACAGTTGACCGGCCCGTTTAACAGCGGGTCGGTTTTTTTTCGTTTTCAGAAAGGACCAAAACAACATGCCAACGCAGAGCGGCACCAACCCGCTCTCGGACTTCCGAAACTTTCTCTACCTAGTTTGGAAGCATCTCAACCTCCCTGATCCTACCCCGGTTCAGTACGATATCGCCCTGCGCCTCCAGCATGGGCCGCGCCGCGATGTGATCGAAGCCTTTCGAGGCGTCGGCAAATCATGGATCACTTCAGCCTACGTCTGCTGGCTCCTCTACATGGACCCGGAACACCGCATCCTTGTGGTCTCGGCGTCTAAGTCCCGTGCGGACGATTTCACTACCTTCACGCTCCGGCTGATCAAAGAAATGCCCGTGCTTCAGCACTTGATCCCGGGCAAGGATCAACGCGAGAGCAAGATTTCGTTCGACGTAGGCCCTTCCTCGGCCTCCCATGCGCCTTCGGTTAAATCCGTGGGCATCACCGGACAGCTCGCGGGTTCCCGTGCGGATACGATCATCGGCGACGATATCGAAGTCCCTAACAACTCACAGACGCAGGCCATGCGGGATAAGCTGGCTGAACAGGTCAAGGAGTTCGACGCTATCCTGAAGCCCGGAGGTCGGGTTCTCTACCTAGGCACTCCCCAGACTGAACAGTCCCTCTACAACCTCCTGCCCGAGCGCGGGTACAATGTCCGCGTCTGGCCTGCCCGCATTCCCTCAGAGAAGCAGTTGGCCGTCTACGGGGAGCGCCTTGCTCCCTATATCAAGCGCCTGATTGAGGCGGGCGGCGTTGAAGGGGCCTCCACTGACCTACAGCGCTTCACTGACGAGGATTTGTTCGAGCGTGAGGCTTCTTATGGCCGGGCGGGCTTTGCCCTCCAGTTCATGCTAGACACCCGCCTATCGGACGCTGACAGATACCCGCTCAAGGTGGCGGACCTGATCGTCATGAGCTGCAACCCGAACCTCGCTCCAGTCCGTACAATCTGGGCTTCCTCGCCGGAACTCGCGATCAACGATCTCGTCAACGTGGGGTTCGCCGGGGATACCTTCTATCGGCCCATGCACGTAGATACAGACTGGGCGGAATACACCGGCACTGTGATGGCCATAGACCCCTCAGGGAGGGGCAAGGACGAGACTTCTTATGCCGTGGTGAAGTTCCTCCACGGATACCAGTTCCTGACCGCCTGCGGGGGCTTCCCGGGCGGCTATGAGGATTCCACTTTGAAGAGCCTCGCTGAGATCGCGAAGCTTCACGGGGTTAGCCAGATCGTCACTGAGGCGAACTTCGGTGACGGCATGTTTACCAAGCTCTTGCAGCCCGTCATTCAGAAGGTTCATCCTTGCAGGATCGAGGAGGTTAAGCATCACGGCCAGAAGGAGCAGCGCATTATCGACACGCTGGAGCCGGTCATGATGCAGCACCGGCTCGTAGTGGACCCGAAGGTGATCGAGCAGGACTACAAGACGATCCAGCACTACCCGCTGGAACGGCAGGCCCACTACATGCTCTTTCACCAGTTGACACGGGTGACCCGCGACCGGGGCGCTCTAGTCCAGGACGACCGCCTAGACGCTCTCGCAATGGCCGTGAACTACTGGACGGAGCACATGGCAAGAGACACCGATAAGGCAGCCGAAGCCCACCGCGAGGCCATGCTTGAGAAGGAGCTGAATAGGTTCATGGAGGCCTGCGGGAGGGGTGAAAATTCCCTTGTATGGTCAAGGGTTTAGATTAGTGGACACTTCTAGGGTGGATGATAGATAAGGATATAACCTAAGGTACACCTAAGTTATAACCTAAGTGACACCTAAGGTGGACACTGAAGTGGCACCTGAGGCCATGTGATCATTTTCCTAAGCTGTCCCCCAGCTTCATCTCCTACTCAGTCAATACCCTCCCATCACCCCCTATGTTGCCCCGTGCGGATCAGCATAGGGGGTTTTTGGTCCCCATCATTCTATTTCCCTCATAGAGCCTCACACAGCGCCTTCAGGTTCTCCATAGGCAATCACAGGGGAGGAGCGTCTAAAGCTCACCACGGAGCAACCTCAGGGGAAACTGGAGTCGAACGGGGGAACATTTTGGTGAAAAAATCTGAAGCGCTATATTACGGAGCGGCTGGCGCAAATCCCCCCCACGGGGGGTCACGAATGGCCGCGCGGTGGATTGAAGAACGCGGGCACGGGGGAGGGGGTCGTCTGGTCACGCCTTCCGGTCACACGCGGGCCTAACCCATTGAAATAATTGGCCCCACAAAGGACTTGAAGTCCCAAAGAGAGCCGGAAGGGGGCTTCCGTCTAGCGACTAGACACTTGCAAGCCGCCGCCTGATAGGCATGGGCGGGCCGGTGCGATCTTTTGCCCTCTGAATTGCATATCTATTGTTTTCGCCCACGGGACTAGACGGAAGTGTCTAGTGACTAGCCGGTCCCTTCAGTCTCCACCTAAGCCGCCTCGCGCCCGCGCCCGCGTTATCCCCTATCATTGGTTCACCCTCGCCGACCTAAGCGCCCCTCATGCGCCGCGCAAAGTCACGCCAAATTGTGCCACAAGCGGGACTAATAGCAAACCAATGTGCCACAAATGAACACGCTAAGTTATTGAAATAAAAGCCAAACCAAAAATATTTTCTGAAATAGTCACAATAGGGATTTACATAGTTCTGAAAATGGGACTATAACTTAGTCACACCGAACGGAACAAACCGAACGGAGGACCGGACCTAACCACCGGTCGCCACGAAGTCCCTCAAGGGGCGGGCGTGAAGGCAATACAAAGGCGGCAAACTCAGAAGGTTTGGTGGGGTGGCAGCAATCGCGGCTTGGCGGCGTGTGAAACACGTCTGAGGCACTGGCAAAGGTGATGGCGCTCAAGACTTGATCAATAGGCGGGCTAATGCCGCTCGTCCTGATGATGGCCTAGGGCAGGGCCGAAATTGATTAAAAGAGGAATTGAAGGGCATGGATGACGCCGACTTCACCGACAAGGCAGCGGCCAACGGCTTTGACGCAGGACGTAATGCGAACTTCCTAGCAGACCTCGCCGGGATAATAGCAAAGAAATCAAAGGCTGTGGCAGCCGCTTCTAAGGAAACTCTCTCCGAATATCGGGGCATAGGGATAGCGCTAGGCGAAGCCCGTGAGGCCCTGAAAGCGGAACGGGGGGCTTTCCACAAATGGTGTGACGCTTCCGAGTTCCCGTTTAGCCGGGCATGGCGCTTGCGCTTGATACAGCTTGCTGAAAACTGGGATGCGATCCTAGCGGCTGTGGAAGCCCTACCGGAAGCTTCCCGCAAGTGGACGGTGGACGGCGCGATAAGTGCATGGCAGGCCGCGAAGCGCGAAGCTAAGGGCGGAAGCGAAAGCGGGAACGACGCGGGCGAGGGGTCCACGAAGAAAGAACGGTCCAAGAAAGAGACTGAGGCCGAGCGCTTGCGGCGACAGCTTGCGGAAGCTCTGGCTCGTATCGAGGAGCTAGAGAACGCCTTGAAGGGCACCAAAGCAGGCGCGTCGGCGGGCAAGGGCAAGCAGAAGGCCGCTAATGACGCAAAGCCGGTGGATGGCGCGACCAAGGCCCGGGCAAATAAGGTTTGGGGCCTGTACAAGCGCGGGGCAACGCCCGGGGAGTGTGGCGCGGCTAAGGCCCGGCTCGATGAAATGGCGCGGAAGTTCGGCATGGACTTTGACACGTTCGCCCGGGAATGTGGCCTTGCGGCCTAACTTTGTCTAGACAGTCCCAAAAATGGGATTGTCTGGCGTCTGGAGCTAATGCCGCTCCACTGATGATGGCCTAGGGCAGGGCCGAAACGCCCCGGAGATTGTCTAGCGACTAGACGGAAGGACGGACCAGATGGCCTACCAAATACCAATACGATATTTCATGTATGACACCGAGATTGACACGGAAATAATAGAAGTGGGGCAGGGGGATTTTGAACGCTGGATGAAGCCCGGCGACCCGGTGGAATATGAGCGCGACACGATACGCGAAAACGGGGTGGCGCAAGTCTGCCTCACGCTTCGCCGTTCGGTGGCAGATGGGGGATTGGTATGAAACGCGGCAACCTGACATTCGAGGTTATTCAGTCGAACGAGTTCGGGCACCTGTGCCGCGCCTGCAAGGGCGCATACGAGGAGATAGGCCGCAAATTCATACACAACGGGCGTTGCGGCCCGGGGAAGTCAGCGGCGCGGGCTCTTGAGGAATTTGTAGCATGGTGCGGCTACTGAAAGACCGCCCTTGATTTGCCCTGATAGTCCCATTTTCGGGACTGTCGGGCGCGTCTGAGGCTGAAGCCGCCTCACTGATGATGGCCTACGGCAGGGCCGAAACGTTTCAATAAAATGGGATCAAAACAATGAAATGCGACCTAACACCGCGCATCTATGTCGCTTGCCTTGCCTCTTACAACAACGGGATATTGCACGGCGCATGGATAGACGCATCGGCGGACGTTGAGGAAATGCAAGAGGAAATCGCGGCGATGCTGAAGCGCTCGCCAATGCCGGAAGCAGAAGAATGGCGCATCGACGACTTTGAGGATTTAGGCCACCTACCGGACTTGGTGAGCTTGGAAGATGTCGCCCGGCAAGTCGAGATAATAGAAGCGGCGGAGAACTGCGGCATCGACCCCATGGCAGCGGCGGACGCCTTAGCGGACATGGGGGGCCCGGACGAAGACCCCGAAGACTGGCTTGGGGGTCATTACGCGGGGGCTTTTGAGCGCGATGCGGAAATGGCCGAAGAGATGTATTTCGCAGCCTACGGCGAAGAGAGCATCCCGGAACACTTGCGTTGTCACATCGATTGGGAAGGCGTAGCGCGGGACATGCTGGTTGGCCTGAGTTCCTACTCGGGCAGTGATGCTATGCGCCACTATTTCCACGCATGACATTCCGCGCCTTTACGATATAATCAGCGAGATAACGGACCTATGCAGATGCAGGACACCGAGAATATGGACCAAGCCCAACTCACCAAGATCAACGCGGAGATCGCAAAGCTGATGGCTGAGACCGCCAAGATCAACCGGGAGAATCTTTTCTATCCCGTGATCGTGACCGCGACGGCAACCCTATCGCTTGTCGCGATTGTCCGGCTGTTTCTCTGAGGCAATCCCCTTCAGAACTGACGTTTCCAAGGCTCGCTAATCGGCGGGCTTTTTATTGGGGACAGGACACACAAAAGGAAGCCTTTCCTAGGGCTTCCAGCGTCTGAGGCTGAAGCCGCCTCACTGATGATGGCCCACGGCAGGGCCGAAACGCACAATCACACATCCCTGCATCTGCGCTCCCTGTCTAGTCGCTAGACGGAAGGCTTCAGCGCGTCCGGGATAAGAGGAAATCACGATGAATCCTATTCTTTCGCTGACGCGGGCGGTCGTTGAAGTGGCGGCTCTTGTACTGTTTATCGCCGGGTTTTTACTGCTTTGCGTAGGTCTGAACTAACCATGTTTGAAGATTAATCAGACGATTAGACCGGTCCGCTAGACAGGCGCAGAATGAGGGGAGTAATTCCGTGAGCTACAATGCAGACGTCTCGGCCTACGTGGCCGCACTCGAGGAACTAGAGGTAGAAATCGTTCGTAAAATTGCCGAAGCAGATAGCGCTAACCAACGGGCGGAAACCCTGAGAAAGCGCTTGCGCGGCCTAACATCGAAGGCGGCAGTACTGGAAGAGGAGCGGGACGCAATGGCGCTCGCGCTCAAGCAGGGGCGAGAAGAGCTAGAGGAGAAGTGCGAAGAGCTGAAAGACACCAAAAAGGAGCTGGAAGAGTTCCAGCAAATCGGAGGCCGCGTGGCAGACGACGCAGCGGACCTTTTGAGGGACTACCTCGTGGCTCACGGCTATCCCGAGAACCCTGTAGGGCCGGTGAATGACAGAGAGCTCAACGCCTTGGTGGAGTGTCTACTCGGCTAGGACGGCCCCTCTTGAAAACATAGAATGAATTCAGTCGGAACCCCGGCTGGGAAATGCGGAATACAAAATATGCGACAAGATACATATAGACTTATTCACATAGTCCCAAAAATAGAATTATATATCGAATGGCTGTGGTCCTGCCCGGGTCTCAAGGGGGCACCGTTCGAGTATAGGGTAAACCGCAGGTCGCGCGACATAGAGATACGCAAAGGGCGACTCTACATCATAGCCAGCGTGAAGCGAAAAGAGAAAATCAAGAACTTTATAAACGAAGGGATTTTTGAAGATGGCCAAGATCGACCGCCATGCCGATCTGATGAAGATGGTTGAACTCGTTAGGGGCATCAGTAACAAGGTAGGCCCGACCCGGGTGCTTTGCATCATCGCCGCGAACCCGGGCATCAGCCCGACCGAGATTTTTGAGCGCTATTTTGAAGAGGAAGGCGGTTCGCGTTCCTCCTTTTTCCGGCACGTCCGGGAACTCTGCGGCGAGCGGGAGAAAAGCGACAAGTCAACCGAACCGCTCCCAAAATTCGTGAACCGAATCCACGTCGTGGATAACAAGACCAGCCAGCTCTTCCTCTCTCCGCTCGGGGAGAGGGTCTACAAAGAGTTCGGTAAGATTTTAGGCCCTAAGCAATAAGGAGATAGCAATGGCTGTTAGGAAGCGCGGCAAGTCCTTTCAGGTGGACTTGACGGTGAACGGGATGCGCTTGCCAAGGTACTCTTTTCCCTCTGAGAAAGAGGCGGAAGTTTACGAGGCAAGGGCAAGGGCGGCGGTCCTGTGCGGCAAGCCTGTGCCCAATCCCCGGGAAGAAGAAGACGTGGAAAAGCCTAAGGCCGAAGCGCGTACGGGCGACCCTGCCTCTTTCGGCGTCTGCGCTTCGCGGACGTTCGAGCGCTACTGGCGCGGCACTCGCTCAGAATACAAGATGGCGGGCATGATTCGCATTCTGGAGAATTTCTTCGGTGCGAACCGGGTTGTCAGCACGATTGATTCGAACCTACTGGACGAGTTCATCACGCATTGCGCCGGTATTGGGAACTCGAACGCGACGATCAACCGCAAACTTGCGTGTATCTCGAAGATCCTTCGGTTCGCACGGGATCGCGGCATCGTCCGTCATTTGCCGGTGATCGAGCGGAAGAAGGAAGGCGTCGGGCGCGTCCGCTGGCTGTCACAGGAAGAGGAGGAGGCATTGCTTTCCCTGTTCCGGCTTTGGGGGAAAGATGACCACGCGGATGTCGTTACGGTCCTGATCGACACAGGCCTTCGCCCCGGGGAACTCTACAGCCTAACGGGCCGCGACATTGATCTGAAGCAGAAGACGTTGACCGTCTGGGAGAACAAGACGGACCACCCGCGCACTGTCTACATGACCTCAAGGGTTCTGAAGATCGTTAAGAAGAGGGTCGCGCAGGCTGAAAACGGGAGCGCTAAGCTCTTCGACTACAGCAATGCGTGGATGCGGGACGGTTGGGACCGGGCACGGAACCACCTAGGATATGCCGACGATCCGCACTTCATCCCCTACATCTGCCGCCACACCTGCGCCTCGCGCATGGTTCAGCGCGGCGTCCAACTGAATGTCGTGAAAGAGTGGCTAGGTCACATGTCCCTGCACATGACCATGCGATACGCGCACCTATCCCCGTCTAATTTGAAGGCAGCCGTCTCCGCTTTGGACGAAAAAGAGGCACGGGAAAGCGCATAAAAACGCACCTTGATTCGAGCACACAAGGCACATATAGATGCTCGGGTCTTCTAACTGAGATTGTGTCTCTCCGGGTCACAAAAGCTGTGACTTGCAGGCACAAATGGCATCGCGGACGTGGTGGAATTGGTATACACACGAGACTTAAAATCTCGCGCTAGATCAATGGCTTACGGGTTCGAGTCCCGTCGTCCGCACCAGCCCTTCCAGTCACAAATATGGGATTTTAAGTCCCTTGCGTCTACCTGTTTCGCCACGTCCGCATTCGGTTTCGAGGTTTATTATGGCCGGGAGTGATAGGCAACACTTCTTCGCTCGATACGCATCTGCTTTTTTTCGCAGTGTCAGCGCTGCTATTATTGACGTTTTTCAGCCAAGACAACGAAGTTTTTACATTGTTTTCAATATGAAACATGGCAAGTGTGTCGCTTGCGTCACAGTAATTCAGTTTAATCTCACGTAAAAGACGATGGCGGGTATACGTCTATTTCCCGCCACAAACAAAGAGCATGTGGGATGTCGGGATGATGCCCGGAATGGCCGTGTTCGGGTGTTGAAGCCAGGTTACGGCAGGTTGGTATCCGGTGTACCGGTTCCGGCACAATGCGCGTCACGCAAGTGTCCGGACAAGTGTCATGGTGAAGAAACGTTCGATGATGATTCAAAAGACAGGTCACAGACAGATCGGCGTTTTCCTGGTGATGGCGAGCCTGATGATCGGCTATTCGCTCACGCGTCCGGTCCATGCGTTCGATATCACCACGGACGTGCCCAAGGATTCGGGTCGGTTCGATCTCTTCCGTTTCGGTTTCAAGGCCTACAAGAACGGTGACAAGAAAAAAGCCGTCGAGGCTTACCGTTATGCCGCCGAAAAAGGCCACACAGGGTCGCGCTGGGCTCTGGCCAACATGTATGCCGATGGCGACGGCGTGCCGGAAAACGACTATGAAGCCTTCAAGGCCTATGCGGAAATCGTCAATCAGGATGTCGAGCCCGGCTCGCCCGATACCGGCTTTTATGTGAATGCCCTGCTGGCGCTGGCCGGTTATTACCAGACCGGAATTCCCGATACCCCTGTCGCAAAGGATCTGGGGCAAGCCCGGCAGCTTTATTTTCAGGCTGCTTCGGTTTTCGGAAATCCCGAGGCGCAGTTCCGTTTGGCCGAAATGATCCTCAAAGGTGATGGCGGCGCCAAGAATGTGCGTCTTGCCAAGAAATGGCTGAACCTTTCAAGAAAGAACGGCAATGTCGGTGCCATGGCGGTCTTCGGTGATCTGGTGTTCAACGAGGGGCAGTCGGTCCTCGGTCTGGCCTATCTCACCATGGCGGCCGACCGTTGCGGGCCCAGTGAATGCCACTGGATTCGTGAGCTTCAGGAAAAATGTTTCTCGGTTGTCGACGAGAGTGACCGGCGTGGCGCAATCGCACTTGCGCAAAATATGAGCACAAGCAACCCTTGATTGTTGCTTCCATGAGCACGGTGGCGTGCCCGCTGTGCGTTAAAATGCGCCTTCAGAAGTTGTTCTCCGATGTCATCGCGGCGGCGCGCTGCTGAAAGCAGCGCGGGAAGCGCACATGTTTTATCTTTTCGGCAAGCCTTACACCCATTCAAATTCGAATGCAGCGACGACCGGGACATGGTCCGAGGGCTTTTCCCAGCCGCGGACTTTTTTGTCGATTTCGATTGTCTTCAGCCTGTCTGCGGCTTCTGATGACAGGAGCATATGGTCAATGCGGATACCGTTGTTCTTCTGCCACGCGCCGGCCTGATAGTCCCAGAATGTATACTGTCCGGCCTTGTCGTCGGCGCTCGTGACCGCGTCGTAGAGGCCAAGCCCGAGCAATGTCGTGAATGCTTCGCGGGTTGCAGGCAGAAACAATGCGTCTTCGGCCCATGCCGCCGGATCGTGGCAGTCGCCGGGGCGGGGGATGACATTGTAATCGCCGGCCAGGATCAATGGCTCTTCCAGCGCAAGTCTTTGTGAAACATGGCTCTTGAGCCGATCAATCCAGGCAAGCTTGTAGGGATATTTGTCGCTGTCGACGGGATTTCCGTTCGGAAGGTAGATCGAGGCAACGCGGATGACGCCGCCTGAAACGCTGAAAACGCCCTCGATATAGCGCGACTGGATATCGTCATCGGCGCCGGGAAGACCGCGATCCACCTCGTCGGGCGCCTTTTTCGACAGCAGCGCGACCCCGTTGAAGCCTTTTTGTCCGTGGGTTTCGACGTGATAGCCCAGCGCCTCGATCGGCGCCCGCGGAAAGGTCTCGTCCTGTGACTTGACCTCCTGCAGGCAGGCAATGTCGGGCTGTTCCGCTTCCAGCCAGGCCAGAAGATTGTCCTGCCGGGCCTTGATGCCGTTGATGTTCCAGGTCGCGATTTTCATGGGCTGGCTTTCTCGGTGCTTCGGTCTGTTCCTTATGCAGAGGACGCTGCCGATTTGCAAATTTCAACAGTGCTTGCGGCGTGTGCCGATTGACCGCCACAAGGCTTCCGGGAAATATGACAATTCCATGGCATGGAAATTGCATCGATGAAAACGCTAACAGCAGGGGACAACGCGCGGTCTTGGCCGCCTTTGAGAGAAAAGAAATGAGTGAACAAAATCCGACTGCGGAACACCATCACATCATATTCAAGCTGAATGACGTGCCTTCGCCGGGCGCGTCGTTTCTGGCAGCAATTCAGCATATTCTGGCCAGCATCATCGGCATCGTAACGCCGACGCTGATCATCGGCGGTGCACTCGGGCTGGGGGACAGCATGCCGCATCTTCTGGCAATGGCGATGTTCGTCTCCGGTGTGGCGACGTTCATCCAGTGCCGGCGCATCGGTCCGGTGGGGTCCGGGCTTTTGAGCGTGCAGGGAACGAGCTTTGCCTTCCTCGGCGTCATTCTTGCCGCGGGCTTCGCGGTCAAGGGCAGGGGCGGCACGCCGGATGATATCCTGGCGATGATCTTCGGACTTTGCCTTGTCGGCTGTATCGTCGAAATCATCCTCAGCCAGTTCATCACCAAAATGGGGCGCATCGTGACGCCAACCGTCACGGGCATCGTCATCACCGTGATCGGCCTCAGCCTTGTGAAATCGGGCTTTACCGATTTTGCCGGCGGCGCCGGCGCGGGCGAAAACCTCGGTGCGCCGGTCAACATTTTCCTGGGCCTTCTGGTTGTCGGTGTGATCATCTTCTTCTCGTTTTCCAAGACACCGATGGTGCGCATCGCAGCGATCATGATGGGGCTTGTCGTCGGCTTCGTCGTCTCGATCTTCTTCGGCATGGTGGACTTTTCGCAGCTGGGTTCCCAGCCGCTGTTCGCCATACCCCAGCCGCTGCGCTACGGTCTGGACTTCGATATCGGCCTGTTTCTTCCGATTGCCTTCGTCTATCTGATCACGGCGATTGAAACGACCGGAGACCTGACGGCAAACTCGGTGATCTCCGGTGAGCCGGTGCAGGGCGATGTTTACCTCAACCGTGTGAAGGGCGGGGTTCTCGCCGATGGTCTCAATTCGGGTATCGCCGCGCTTTTCTGCACCTTCCCCAACACCACCTTCAGCCAGAACAACGGCGTGATCCAGATGACCGGCGTGGCCAGCCGTCATGTCGGCTACTATATTGCCGGCATTCTGCTGGTTCTCGGCTTCTTCCCGGTCATTGGCGGGGCATTTCTGCTTGTGCCGAAACCGGTGCTTGGTGGCGCCACCGTCGTGTTGTTCGGCTCGATTGCCGTTGCCGGTATTCGTATCCTGGCATCCGAGCCGATCGATCATCGCAAGGTCTATATCATGGCGGTGTCGTTCGGCCTTGGCCTCGGTGTCACGCTCGTCCCGCAGTCCATGCAGCAGATGCCCGACATCATCCAGAAGGTGTTCGCAACGCCGATCACCCTGTCCGGTCTGTCGGCCATCGTTCTCTCGCTGCTTATTCCCGAAGGGGCGGGCAAGGAAATCGAGGACTGATCGTCTGACGGAAACGAAAAAGGCCGCGTCTTCGGGCGCGGCCTTTTATGTCTGAGGTGAAAGCGATCCGGTTGATCAGATCGCGAAACTGGTGCCGCAGCCGCAGCTTGCCACCGCATTTGGGTTCTGGATCTGGAAGGACTGGCCGAGCAGATTGTCGATGAAGTCGATTTCGGAGCCTGCCAGATAAACCAGCGAAATGCTGTCGATCAGCACCGTCGCGTCATCCTTGATGATCACCGCATCGTCTTCTTCCGGGCCTTCCACAAGATCGAACTTGTAGGAAAAACCGGAGCAGCCGCCGCCTTCCACAGAAACCCTGAGGGCATGTTTGTCGGCTTCACTTTCAATAATCGAGGCGATCCGCCGGGCGGCCGCATCGGAAAGCGTCACAGTCTGGGTGTCCATTTGTCTTCTCCGGGCCACAGGGCTTCATGGCGCCTTCAGGTGTGTCGGCGCCGAAAGCCAGGCCGTTTGCTTGTCCATCGGGCGCTGAATGCCGCGATGCCTTTCAATAACGTCCAATCTTAGTTAAGAACGACAGGGAAGGCCGTCAACGGTCAATTTGCACCCGGCTTCTCCGTGTGTCGCAAAAGCATGCATTTCGTGCAACAGGATTTTGAATGACAATCGACAGATCGGCTCTGGGCTTCGGTGATGTCGCGCTCGCAGTCTATGCCTGCGATCCGTGGACCAGCCGCGGCCGGCTTTTCCCCGAACATGACAGCCTCACGCGCTCGCCGTTTCAGCGCGACCGGGACCGGATCATCCACACAACGGCCTTCCGGCGGCTGAAGCACAAGACCCAGGTCTTCATCGCCCAGGATGGCGATCATTACCGCACGAGGCTGACGCATACGATCGAGGTGGCTCAGGTCGCCCGCTCGCTTGCGCGTGCGCTCAGGCTTGACGAGGATCTCGCCGAGGGCGTCGCGCTGGTGCATGATTTCGGCCACACGCCATTCGGCCATACCGGCGAGGACGCCCTGCACGAGAAAATGGCGGACTATGGCGGGTTCGATCACAACGCCCAGTCGCTCAGGATCGTGACCAGTCTGGAACGGCGCTATGCCGATTTCGACGGCATCAACCTGACCTGGGAAGCGCTGGAAGGACTGGTCAAGCACAACGGACCGCTTGAAACGGCTGCAGGCGAGGGCCGTGACGGCCCCGTTCCCCAGCCGATCGTCGATTACAGCCGCCGTCATGACCTCTGGCTTGCAACCCATGCCAGCCTCGAAGCGCAGATGGCCGCAATTGCCGACGACATTGCCTACAATACCCACGATATCGACGACGGGCTGCGCTCGGGCTATTTGACCCACAAGATGCTTGAGGAGGTTCCGTTTCTGGAAGGCCTGATGCGCGAAGTCCATGATCGCTATCCGAATCTGGAAGAGGCGCGCTTTACCAACGAGGTCATGCGGCGGCAGATCACGGCGATGGTCGAGGATGTCATCGGCGTGACGCAGGCCAACCTGCGCAGCGAAAAACCGCAAAGCGCGGACGAGGTAAGGCATGCCGGGCGCACGCTGGCGACCTTCTCGCCCGAAATGGCCGAGGTCGACAGGCAGATCAAGACATTGCTGTTCGGCCATATCTACCGTCACCCTGACATCATGAAGATCCGCGCCGGCGCGGCGCAGATCGTCAGCGAACTGTTCGATGCCTATTTCGCCGATCCTCAGCTGATGGGCTCGCATCCGTGGATGGACGGGATCGAGGCCTTGCGCCCGGCGCAGCGGGCCCGCCTCGTGGCCGACTATCTTGCCGGAATGACGGACACCTATGCCGAAAAGACCCACCGGCAGCTGTTTGACCATACCCCGGAATTGCGCTAGGAGCCGCGGCAAACAGCGCTTTTGCCGCCTTCCGGCGGCCCTATGGGACATGACATGAACCTCTTCACGGATTTTGAGCAAAGACTGAACGAACGGCTGCTGACGATTGCGGCCATTGCTGAAAAAAGCGCTTCCCTCGATTTTTCGCGCCTGGTGGTGGAGCCGCCGCGCGACCCGAGCCATGGCGATATCGCCATCAATGCGGCGCTGGTCCTGTCCAAACCACTCGGCAAGAAACCGCGCGATCTGGCAGCCGAAATCGTTGCGGCGCTGGAAAGCGACGAAGACATTGCCGAACTGTCGATTGCCGGTCCCGGTTTCATCAATATCCGGCTTTCCGATGCCTTCTGGAAGCGCATGCTGATCGCCGCCATTCGCGAGGCCGAGGATTTCGGCCGCAGCACGAGCGGGCAGAACCGGAAGATCAATGTCGAATATGTCTCGGCAAACCCGACCGGGCCGATGCATGTCGGCCATTGCCGCGGCGCGGTCGTCGGCGACACGCTGGCAAATATTCTCGCCTATGCCGGTTTCGACGTGACCAAGGAATATTACATCAACGATGCCGGCGCCCAGATCGATGTGCTGGCCCGTTCGGTATTCCTCAGATATCGCGAAGCGCTGGGCGAGACGATCGGCGATATTCCCGAAGGTCTTTATCCCGGTGATTACCTTGTTCCCGTCGGCGAGGCGCTGAAAGCGGAATATGGTCCATCGCTTCACAATCTGCCGGAAGAACAGTGGATGCCCGTCGTCAAGGACAAGGCGATCGAGGCGATGCTGGCGATGATCCGGGATGATCTGGAAGCGCTCAATGTGCGCCACGAGGTGTTTTTCTCCGAACGCACGCTGCATGCCGACGATGCCGAGCGCATTCGCACCGCGATCAACGACCTCACCTTCAAGGGGCATGTCTACAAGGGCACGCTGCCGCCGCCGAAGGGGCAGCTTCCCGAAGACTGGGAGGACCGCGAACAGACGCTGTTCCGGTCCACCGATGTGGGCGATGATATCGACCGGCCGCTGATCAAGTCGGACGGCAACTACACTTATTTCGCCGCCGATGTCGCCTACTTCAAGGACAAGTTCGATCGCGGCTTTCACGAGATGGTCTATATTCTCGGCGCCGATCATGGCGGCTACGTCAAGCGGCTGGAAGCCGTCGCAAAGGCGGTCGCCGGTGACGAGGCCAAGCTGACGGTGCTGCTGTGCCAGCTGGTGAAGCTGCTGCGCAACGGCCAGGAAGTGAAGATGTCGAAGCGCTCGGGCAATTTCGTGACCTTGCGCGAGGTCGTTGACGAGGTCGGCCGCGATTCTGTCCGCTTCATGATGCTCTATCGCAAGAGCAGCGAGCCGCTCGACTTCGATTTTGCCAAGGTGACCGAACAGTCCAAGGACAATCCGGTGTTTTACGTGCAGTATGCCCATGCGCGCTGCATGTCGGTGATCCGTCAGGCGAAGGAAACCTTCCCGGACCTTGAAATCACGCAGGAATCTCTGGAAAAGGCGGTTGCCGAAGCGAATTTTGAACCGGAAGAACTTAAAGTTGTGGCAAAATTGGCCGAATATCCGCGAGTCGTGGAGTCGGCAGCACTGATGCGGGAGCCGCATCGACTGGCATTTTACCTCTATGATCTTGCGTCAAACTTTCATTCCCACTGGAATAAGGGGAAGGACAAGAAAGAATTACGCTTTATTAATGAGGATAACGGACAATCGACGCTTGCAAAACTGGGACTGGTTTCTTCCGTGGCCGCTGTCCTGCGCTCCGGCCTGACATTGACGGGCACGGATGCCCCGCAGGAAATGCGCTAGAAACTGTCTCACCCGCACTTTACCATGCGCCGTTTGCGGCGCGTGGCAGCCTCGGTGGTAGAAGATGGCAGACAAGAACAAACCGGATCATGACGCCGGAAAGGTCGAACAGGACGATCCCTTCGCCGAACTGGCGCGGCTGATCGCCCCACGCGAGGAAGAAAAACCGCGCGCGCCGGAGACCGCGGACGATCTGGCTGACGAACTGTTGCGCGAATTCGATGCCTTTCCCGGTCAGTATCCGGCAGCCGAAGACCAACCGGTGGCGCCCGAGCCCTATATGGAGCCCGAGCCTCAGCCGGAGCCGGGCCCTGCGCCGCAAGGCCAGCCCCTGGTGTTCGAATCCTTTCATCCGGTTGACTATCCTGTGCGTGCGCCGCGCGAGGAACCGCAGGCGCCGGTCGATGACTATGTCGAAGCGCCGCTGCCGTCACAGCCCCCGGAGCCGAGCCTCGATGAAGCGTTTCTGGAAGAAGAACTGAGGCAGTCGATTTCTTCGCTCGACCTGTCGGATGACCGGCAGGACGAGCCGTTGGCTGCAGCCGAAGAGGACACGCGCGCCGAAGAACCCGTCCCCGGGCCTGCATTTCTGGTCGAGCCACCGGAAGCGGATACGCAGGCGCAGGAAGCCGGCTGGGAAGAGACCTGGTCTCCGACGTCTCAAACTGACGATCCGTCCGTGAGCGATGCGGATGTGGAACGGCAGGAAAATGAGCTTGCGCTTGATCTCGATGAGCTTGCGCTCGAGCTGTCCGATGTCGCCGCGGCTGAAGACAATGGGCCGGAACCGCTGGAAGAAGCCGGCGCGGGCGAAGCAGGCCGCGACGATGTCTTCGATCCGGCCGCCATCGTTTCGACCGACGATATTCCCGCCCCCGTCGACGAACTCGACCTGCCGCGCATGGGCGATGAGGCAGAACCGGCGCACGAACCGCCGCCGCCCTACGAGTTTGACCTCGATGAGGAACTCGCCGATGCGCTGGCCAGCCAGGCGGCTCTTGTCGATCCGCTTGCCGAGGCGCCGCCCGCAGAAGCAGCACCCGCCCCGGACAATGCCGGGCATGCGCATGACGACCGGGTTTATGACGAGGATATCGAGCGCGCGCTCGAGGATGGCTTCCAGTTTACCGAGACCGGTGCACCGGGCGAGCAGAATGCCTATGCCGATCTCGCTGATGACGGCTACTATGACAGTGACGCGCGTGAACGGCGGCCGAGCTGGCTTGCGGTCACCTTCATGGGCTATGGCCGGGTCATGCTCGTCGGTCTGGCCGTCGTTGTTCTGGCGGTGCTGTCGGTGTTTGCGGGGATGCGCTATTTCGGTGGCGAGAGCGACAGCGGTCCGGTGATCATTGCCGCCGATGATACGAGCGTCAAGGAAGCGCCGGAGGACCCCGGCGGCGAGGTGGTTCCCAACCAGGATAACGTGATTTTCAACGATGCTTCCGACACGCTGGAGGCCGCGCCGCGTCAGGGCAGTCTGATCGCTTCGGATCAGGAGCCGGTCGACGTTGACAATATCGCGCCCAATCCGCTGGCCAACGACACGGCAGGTCAGGCCGGCAGCGGTGTTGTCGAGCCGCGCAGGGTGCGCACCATCATTGTTCGCCCCGATGGCACGCTTGTCGAGCGTTCGGCCCCTGAAGAGGATGCCAATAGCGGCACGACGAACAATGTCCGTGGCCTCGATACCGTCACGGCAATGCCGGACAATGCCGGCCGTCTGGTGCCCGCAGGCAGCGGAAATAGCTCGAATGCCGCTGATGCCGGTGTGGAAGCCGAAGCCGCGCCGCAGACAGCGCCCGGGGCCGCACCCGAAACAACGCAAAACCCCTCGGTCGCCGATGTCCTGAACGGTACGGCAGCAGAAACCGCCGGAACGCAAACCGAAGATACGGCGAATGCCGAGCCTGCGGCCGATGCCGAACCCGAGACCGCCGAGGCGCCTGTCGAGGATTTCGGCATCGCCAATGTGCCGATCCCGACGCCGCGTTCGTCGACAGGCGGCGCACCGGTTTCAACGGCTTCTGCGCCGGCGCAACCGGCCCCTGCAACTCCGGCACAGCCGGCGGCTTCGGCGGCTCCGGCCGCCGGTGCCTCGGCGCCATCGTCGCGCTATGCGATGCAGATTGCCTCCCTGCCGTCGGAAGCGGAAGCGCGTCAGGCCTATCAGCGGCTGGCCGCTCAGTATCCGGCCATTCTTGGGCGCAGGCCCGTGGAATTTGTCAGGGCCGATGTTGCGGGCAGGGGGACCTATTACCGGGTGCGCATTCCGGCTGAGAACCTGTCGGCTGCGCTTTCCCTGTGCGAGAATTTCAAGGCCGCAGGCGGCAGCTGCTACGTTCCGCGATGAGGGCGATGGTTTGCGCCGTTACGGTTGCAACCCCCGTGTGAAGAAAACTGTGCATGACATGCAGGCATCGTTCGTGCTTTTGCGCGAAACCACTATGATTCGGCGATGACCAGTTCGAGCAGAGCCATGATTCTGGGTTGTGGCGGTCCACGGCTCAGCGTGGAGGAGAAGCAATTCTTCCGCGCTGTTCAGCCGTGGGGTTTCATCCTGTTCGGGCGCAACATCGAAAGCCTTGAACAGGTGAAGATGCTGACCGGGGAAATGCGTGAGGCCGTTGGCTGGCAGGCACCGGTTCTGGTGGACCAGGAGGGCGGCACGGTGCGCCGGCTCAGGCCGCCGCTGGTGCGCGACTATCCCCCGGCTGCCCGGATCGCCGCGCTCTATGCGGCGTCCCCGGAGGCTGCACGCGAAGCGGCGTGGATCAGCGGTCGGTTGATGGCCGGTGATCTTCTCCCCCTCGGCATCAATGTCGATTGCGCGCCTGTGCTTGATATTCCGCCCGCTCCCGGCGCCGGCTTTCTGGCAGACCGGACATTCGGCTGTGATCCCGATCAGGTGATTGCGATGGCCCAGGCACAGGCCGACGGGTTGAAGGCCGGCGGCGTGCTGCCGGTGGTCAAGCACATGCCGGGCCATGGCCGGGGCCTTCTCGATTCACACAAGCGCCTGCCGGTGGTCGATGCCCCGCTGGCGCTGCTGCGGGACCGTGATTTCCGGCCCTTCAGGGAGGTTACGGGCATTGCCATGGCCATGACCTGTCATGTGCTTTTTGAGGCGGTGGACCCGGACAACCCGGCGTCGGCGTCCAAAAAACTCGTCGAAGAGGTGATGCGCGGCGAAATCGGCTTTGACGGGCTTATCATCTCCGACGATATTTCGATGAACGCGCTTTCCGGTGATATCGCGACACGCGCGCGCGCGGTGGCAGACGCCGGCCTCGACATCATCTTGCATTGCAATGGCGATATGCCGGAGATGCGCGCGGTTGCCGGCCAGGCGCCGCAGCTTGCCGGCGATGCGCTGACGAGGGCGACGACAGCGCTTGCCAGCGCGCCCGAGGCCGATGACAGTGACCTGAAGGCGCTGTCACGTCGTTTTGACGCGCTGATGGATGAAAAGGGGTAGGGCATGCAGAAGACCTTCTTTTCCGAAGATCCGGGCGGCACGGTCGAGGTGCGGGCCGCGGGCGAGGCGGTGCTGGTCATCGACGTCGGCGGATTTGAAGGCCCGCTCGACCTTCTGCTGCATCTGGCCCGCACACAGAAAGTCGATCTGGCGCGGATTTCCGTGCTGGCGCTGGCCGAGCAGTATCTGGAATTCATCGAAAGCGCGCGGCGCATCCGCATCGAGCTTGCTGCCGACTATCTGGTGATGGCGGCTTGGCTTGCCTATCTCAAGTCGCGGCTTCTGATCCCGCGCCGCGCCAGCGACGAGGAACCCTCGGGCGAGGATATGGCGGCAACGCTGGCCCACCGGCTGAAGCGGCTGGAAGCGATGCGCGATGCCGCCTCCAAGATCATCAACCGCAACCGGCTCGGCCGTGACGTGTTCCAGCGCGGCGCGCCGGAGCATATTCCAGATGAAACCGGTTCAGCCTTCAAGGCCACGCTTTACGAGCTTCTCGATGCCTATGCCAATCTCAGGCAGCGTCAGGCCGTCAGTGAGGTGACGATCGAAAAACGCCTCGTCTGGTCGCTGACCGATGCCCGTGAGCTGCTGCAGGACCTCATCGGCGAGATCGGCGAGTGGACCGCGCTTGACCGCTATCTGCTGCGTTATCTTTCCCGCCCGGGTGAGATGCGCACAGCGATTGCCAGCACATTTGCCGCATCGCTGGAGCTGGTGCGCGAGGGGCGGCTGGACCTGCGGCAGGAAGAGGCGTTTTCTCCGCTGCTGATGCGACGCGGCCGCGATCGCGGACACCCCCGGACGCCGGTTCCCGGAGAGGCGGCCGAATGAGCGACGACGAGGCCGAAGACACCGGAGCGGTCGCAGCGGAAAATCCGGAACTGCTGCTGGAGGCCGAACGCATTGCCGAAGCGCTGGTCTTCGCGTCCGCTGAGCCGGTCGGCGAAGCCTATATCCGCGAACGGATACCCGAGGGTGTCGATGTCGCGGCGGTGATGGCCAATCTGAAGGGACACTATGCCAATCGCGGCGTCAATCTGGTGCGGGTCGAGGATTACTGGGCCTTCCGGACGGCGTCGGACCTTTCCTTCGTGATCCATCGGGGAGAGCGGGAAGCTCGTAAACTGACGCGCGCGGCGCTGGAAGTGCTGTCGATCATTGCCTATCACCAGCCGGTGACGCGGGCCGAAATCGAGGAAATTCGCGGTGTCCAGACCTCCAAGGGCACGCTCGACGTGCTGATGGAGGCGGGCTGGGTGCGGTTTCGCGGGCGTCGACGTACGCCCGGCCGGCCGGTCACCATGGGCACGACGCGGGCCTTCCTCGACCATTTCGGCCTTGAGGAAATCCGCGATCTGCCCGGTCTGGAGGAACTCAGAGGTGCGGGGCTTCTCTCAGGGCGCATTCCGCCCGGTTTTCAGATCCCGCTGCCGCTCAACGATGACGAGGACCTTGCCGATGACGAGGACCCGCTGGATGCCGCAGACCTTGAGGATCTCGGCCTTTTGACTCCGGGCGGTAAACATGATGAATAAGCTCTAGAAAGGGCTCGGATCGACCGGCCACAGCAGGATTTCTGGAGCGACGATGAACCTTGCGGCGCGCAATTTCGGCTCAAGCGGCACGGCCGCCCGGTTGCAGTTCGAAAATATCCGTCATGGGTATGGCGGTCGCGAGATCGTTCGCGGTGTTTCGCTGACGGCTTTTCCCGGCAAGGTGCTCTGTCTTCTCGGTCCCTCCGGTTCCGGCAAGAGCACGCTTTTGCGCATTGCCGCCGGCCTGGAAATCCCGCATGCCGGGCGGTTGCTGATCAATGATGTCGAAGCGAGCGGGCCGGCCGGCTTTCTGCCGCCGGAGCGGCGCGGCGTCGGCCTGATGTTTCAGGATTTTGCCCTGTTTCCGCATATGACGGTGGCCGCCAATGTGGCTTTCGGGCTGACGCATGTGCAAAAGCCGGCGCGCCAGGCCATTGCCGCGGAAGCGCTGGCCCGTGTCGGCCTTGCCGGATACGAGGCCAAATATCCGCATATGCTGTCGGGCGGCGAGCAGCAGCGGGTCGCGCTGGCCCGCGCGGTGGCGCCCCGGCCTTCGGTGCTTTTGATGGACGAGCCGTTTTCCGGCCTCGATTCCCGTTTGAAGGATCAGGTAAGAGCGGATACGCTGGCCGTGCTGCGCGAAACCGGCGCCACGGTGGTGGTGGTGACCCATGACCCGGAAGAGGCAATGGGCATGGCCGACCAGATCGCGCTGCTGAAGGATGGCGAACTGGTGCAGACGGGCAGCGCGCGGGAGCTTTTCACCCGGCCGAACAGCGTGTTTGCGGCGTCCTTCTTTTCCGAAATCAACAGGTTCGATGCCCTTGCCCGCGACGGAAATGTCGAAACGCCGTTCGGCACACGCCCTGCGCCGGAAAATTTGATGAATGCCGAACTCGACCTTGCCGTGCGTTTGAGTGACATCCGTATCACCACTGCGGAACACCCTGAGGCCACACCTGCAACCGTGCTAAACCGCCGGTATCTCGGGACTTCGGAGCATCTGACGATGCGTCTGGAACAGGGCGGCGATGTCGTTGAAGCCAGCGTCGGCGCAGGCGTGCTTGCCGACGGTATAAGCAGGGTTTTCCTGATTGTTGCCGATGACTCAATTTTGATGTTTGAAAAACAACCATAAACATCTTACACCGGAGACAAAGTGGTAACAGGAGAAATAGGCCATGGGTAATCTCGGAATCTGGCAGTTGCTGATCATTCTGGCAATTGTCGTCTTGCTGTTCGGCCGCGGCAAGATTCCCGAATTGATGGGTGATGTCGCCAAGGGCATCAAGAGCTTCAAGAAGGGTATTTCAGACGAGGACGAAAAGCCGGCTGAAACGGACGACAAGACCGTCGAGCACAGGGCAGACGAAAAGACCAAGCAAGGCTGACACGGTGCCGGACAGCCTAAGGGGCTGTCTGCAGGAGAATGTGAATGCTTGATATTGGCTGGACGGAGCTTCTGGTCGTGGCGATTGTTCTGGTCGTCGTTGTCGGCCCGAGGGAGCTTCCGCATGTCCTGAGAACGTTCGGCAAGACCATGACCAAGATGCGGCGCATGGCTTCCGATTTCCGTTCGCAGATGGATGATGCGCTGAAAGAAGCGGATATGGAAGATGTTTCCTCCGCTATACGGGATGTTAGAAAACTTAATCCCGCCAATCAGTTGCGCGATGCGGTCAATCCTTTGCGTCAAACGGCGCGCGATCTTCAGTCCGACCTGAAGACCTCGACTTCGCTGGAAAACAAGCCGAAGACGACGACCGACAAGCCGGATCTGCCCAAGGCCTCCTATCCGGCGCCCGGCGAGAAACCGGCCTTCACGCCGGACAACGTCTTCCAGAAGGCGGCCCGCAAGGACGATGAACAGGCAGGCGATCTGGTCTCGAAGCGACAGGATGACGGGCTTGTCAGTCGCCGTCCCGGTTACAGGGGAACGGCGCGGCCGACAAAGACTGCCAAGGGACGCTCAGGCGGGCGGAGGAACGACCGATGAGCGTCGAAAACGATATCGAAGACAAGCCGCAGCCGCTTGTCGAGCACCTGATCGAACTTCGGAAACGGCTGGTCTGGTCGCTGGCGGCGTTCTTCGCCGGTTTTCTGCTCTGTTTCGCCTTTGCCCGGGACCTGTTCAATATTCTGGTCCTTCCCTATAAATGGGCGGTTGTCTGGTCGGGTCTCGATCCGGACAAGATGCAGCTGATCTACACGGCGCCACAGGAATTCTTCTTCACGCAGATCAAGATTTCGCTGTTTGGCGGCCTGTTGCTGGCCTTTCCGATCATTGCCTTCCAGGTCTACAGTTTTGTCGCGCCGGGGCTTTACAGGAACGAGCGGTCGGCTTTCCTGCCGTTCCTCGTGGCATCGCCGATCCTGTTCATCGCCGGTGGCGCAATCGTCTATTTCTTCCTCATCCCCGTGGTAATGATGTTTTTCCTCGGCATGCAGCAGGCGCCCGAGGGCGGCGAGGTTGCGATTTCGCTTCTGCCGAAGGTTTCGGAATATCTGAGCCTGATCATGTCGCTGGTGCTGGCGTTCGGGCTGGTGTTCCAGCTGCCGGTGGTCACCACGCTGTTGTCGCGGGCAGGGCTTGTCAGTGCGGCATGGCTTGCCAAGCAGCGCAAATTCGCCATCGTCATCGCCTTCATCATCGCCGCCGTTCTGACGCCGCCCGATCCGCTGTCGCAGCTCGGTCTGGCGCTGCCGACGGTGATTCTCTACGAGGTCGCGATCTATGCCGCCAAGCTGGTCGAGCGCCGGCGCAAGGAGGAAGGCGACGACGCGGAGGAAACGGCGTCCCCGGAAGACGAAGTTTAGGCGATATCGTCAAAGCGTGTCTTGCGCTTTGAAGATGAGTTGGGCACAAGAGGGCCGCTGGTGCAGACGCGCCGGCGGCCTTTTTTCTTCATGGGAAAGCAGGAACGATGCTCGATATCAAATGGATTCGCGAAAACCCGGAAGCGCTGGACAAGGCGCTGGCAACGCGCGGCGCCGCACCGCTTGCGGCTCAGATCGTTGACCTTGACGAGAAGCGCCGGTCCGTTTTGCAGCGTTTGCAGGAAATGCAGTCCCGCCGTAACAGCGCCTCGAAGGAAATCGGCGCGGCGATGGGCAAGAAGGATACCGCGCTTGCCGAAAAGCTGAAGGCCGAGGTCGCCGACATCAAGACGGCGATGCCGACGCTTGAGGAAGAGGAGCGGGCGGCAACGGCCGCGCTCGACGATCTGCTGTCCGGCATTCCCAATGTTCCCTTTGAAGATGTCCCTGTCGGCGCGGATGAGGACGACAATGTCGAAATCCGCAAATGGGGTGAGAAGCCGACATGGAACCATCCGGCGAAGGAGCATTTCGAGATCGGCGAGGCGCTCGGCGGCATGGATTTCGAGCGTGCGGCCAAGCTTTCCGGCTCGCGCTTTACCGTATTGAGCGGCGCATTTGCCCGGCTTGAGCGGGCGCTTGGGCAGTTCATGATCGACATGCACACCGAAAAGCACGGCTACCGCGAGGTCAGCCCGCCGCTTCTGGTGCGCGATGCCGCCCTTTATGGCACCGGGCAACTGCCGAAATTTGCCGAGGACCTGTTCAAGGCATCCGAGGACCGCTGGATGATCCCGACGGCGGAAGTGCCGCTGACCAATCTTGTCGCCGGCGAAATCCTGCCGGCCGAAACGCTGCCGCTGCGCTATACCGCGCTCACCTATTGCTTCCGCTCGGAGGCAGGGTCTGCCGGCCGTGACACGCGCGGCATGTTGCGCCAGCATCAGTTTCTGAAATGCGAGATGGTGTCGATCACCGATCCCGACAGTTCGCTTGCCGAACTGGAGCGGATGACGTCTGCCGCCGAGGACGTGCTGCAGGCGCTTGGCCTGCATTACCGGGTCGTGACGCTTTCCACCGGGGATATGGGCTTTTCCGCCCGCAAGACCTACGACATCGAGGTCTGGCTTCCCGGTCAGGACACCTATCGCGAGATTTCGTCCTGTTCGGTCTGCGGCGATTTTCAGGCGCGCCGCATGAATGCGCGCTACCGGCCGAAGGACGAGAAGGCCACGCGTTTCGTTCATACGCTGAACGGCTCGGGCGTTGCCGTCGGTCGCGCGCTGATCGCCGTTGTCGAGAACTACCTGAATGAAGACGGCTCGGTCACGGTTCCCGAGGTTCTTGTTCCCTATATGGGCGGCAAGACCAGGATCGAAGCGGAAGGGTGAGCGGCGACAATGCGTATTCTGCTGACCAATGACGACGGCATTCACGGGCCGGGCCTTGCCGTGCTTCAGAAAATCGCTGCGGAACTCTCCGACGATATCTGGACCGTTGCGCCGGAAACCGATCAGAGCGGTCTTGCTCATTCGCTGACCCTGTCGGAGCCGCTTCGGCTGCGCCAGATGGGTGAAAAGCAGTTCGCGCTGCGCGGCACGCCGACGGATTGCGTGATCATGGCCGTGCGCGAGGTGTTGCCGGAGGCGCCGGACCTGATCCTCTCCGGCATCAATTCCGGCGCCAACATGGCCGATGACGTCACCTATTCCGGCACCATCGCCGCGGCCATCGAGGGCACGCTGCAGGGCGTGCGCTCGATCGCGCTCAGCCAGGCGGGGCGTTATGACAATGGCCGGCATTTTCCGTGGGAGGTTGCCGAGCAATACGCCCTGCCGCTGATTCGCAAGCTGTTGCCGCTGGAACTGCCGGAAGGCACGTTTTTCAACGTCAACTTTCCCTATTGCGCGCCAGACGCGGTTGAAGGTGTCCGGGTTACGGCACAGGGCAAGCTTGAATCCGGCCTGTCGGTCGAAAAACGCACCGATGGCCGCGGATTGCCCTATTATTGGCTGACCTTCCGCGAACGCCTGAGTGCGTTTGCCGAAGACAGCGACCTGAATGCGGTCGGCGAAAACCATGTTTCGGTGACACCGCTTAAGCTCGACTTGACCGATCACGCGGTTCGCGACAGGATCGCTGCAGCGCTGGCATAAATGACGAGGTCGAACGGTGGCGACGAAGCTTCAGGAACGTGAGGGGTTTGCCGCCCTGGTGATGCGGCTGAGATCCAGCGGCGTCACCAATCTCGATCTTCTGTCGGCCGTGGAAACGACGCCGCGCACCGCCTTCACCCCGTCCCACATGACGCCCTATGCCTATTCCGGCCGGTCGATCCCGATCGAATGCGGCGCTTTCATGGAAGGTGCAGATCTGGCGATCCGGCTTGTCGATATCCTCAAGGTCAAGCCCGGTCAGCGCGTTCTGGAAGTGGGTACTGGCTCCGGCTACACCGCCGCGATCATGGGGCGGATTGCCGAACGGGTGCTGACGGTGGAGCGCTACCGCACGCTTGCCGACCTTGCCCGCAAGCGCATGGCCGATCTGGGTCTGAAAAGCGTGGTGGTGCGCCAGGCCGACGGCCGTGAGGGCCTGAGCGGCGAGGGGACCTTCGACCGCATACTGTACACCGTGGCGCTGCCCGAAATACCGCGCGCACGCGTCGAGCAACTGGTTTCCAACGGTGTCATCATGGCGCCGCTGATCCGTGAGGGCGCGCCGCCGCTGATGGTGCGGATGACGCGGATCGGCAGCCGTTTCGAGCGCGAGGATCTTTTTGAGGTTCCTTATCTGGCCGTCGAGCGCGGCCTTTCCAAGGCGCTCTAGGCGCTTTGTCGCAGGGCGTGTGCGCTCTTTTCACATCTGCGCCAACCGCATCCTCTCATGCTTCGTGAATTGATTTTCTGCATTGTCGCTCGGGCTTTAACCGCACGGTAACTCTGTTGTGGTTAAAACCAGTGCAGTATTTAGTTCAAGCGTACAGGGTCGGTTCATGCGTATTTCAGGTGTGCCGGAAGGCGGCAAGGCAACACAACGTATTCTGTTCGTTTCGGCGTTGGCGATCATGGTCGCAAGCTGTAGCTCGGAGAGCGCACGGCTTGGCCGCGGACCCGATACGATGACAACAGGATCGGTTTCCGGAATTCCGCAGTACCAGTATATGGTGCCGCCGGCGAATGTCGGAAACGGAGGCTATCAGGCGCAGCAGTCGCAGAACGCCGGTTCCGCCGTGGTCAACCGACAGCCTATCAATACCGCGACAACGGCAGGCTCCGGTGCCCGGATGGCGACGACGCCGGCCCCCGTCCAGACCGCGGCTCTGGCACAGCCCGCCAATCCGTCGACGACCTACAATCAGCAGCAGGCAAATGTCGGCGCGCCGAGCAATCTGCCGTCGCGCACGCAGGATGTCGCCACCAAGCGGGTGATGATCCGCTCGGATGAATCGCTTTCCGCCTTTGCGGCGCGCAATGGGTCTTCCGAGCAGGATATTCTGCGGCTGAACGGCCTGACGAGCGCCTCGCAGGTCCGCCCCGGTCAGGTTCTGCTTGTGCCGCTGGTCTCGCCGCAGACCTCGGCTGCCAAGGCGACCGCGCAGACCCAAGGCCTGCCGCCCGCCTCGCCGACGCCGGCTCCGACCGACAAGCCCGATCAGCGCGTTGCCGTGCTGCCGAGCACGACCAGTACACGTGAACGCCAGAGCACGTCTTCCGGTGGCGCGACAGCCCCCACCGCAGCCGGGCAGAGCGGCGATGGCCGCAGCCCCGACGGCGGCAATGTCTACACCGTAAAGAGCGGCGACAGCCTTTATGTCATCGCCAAGGAAAACGGTGTGACGGTTGATTCGCTCAAGGCTGCCAACGGGCTGACCTCCGCGAATATCCGGATCGGCCAGAAACTGCAGATTCCGACCGGCGGTGCAGCGCCCGCCCAGCCGGTGACGCCGGTTCAGACCGCAACGGCCGAGCCGCAACAGCAGCAGACTGCGCCCAAGCAGACGGCGGCAGCGGAAACGGAAAAACCGAAGCCCTACCAGCCGCCGGCGGCTGAAAATGAGGTTGTCGTCGAGGATGTCGCCGTACGCAGCGATGCCGGCGAAGACGTTCCCCAGGGCACCGGCATTGCCACCTATCGCTGGCCGGTCAAGGGCGCCGTCGTGGTCGGCTTCGGCCAGCCCTATGGCGACGATCTGAGCGAGGGTATCGATATTTCCGTGCCGCAGGGCACGCCGATCAAGGCGGCTGAAAACGGTGTTGTGGTCTATGCCGATGACGGGCTTTCCGATTACGGCAATGCGATCCTTATCCGCCATGACGATGGCCGCGTGACGGTCTACGGCTATGCCGAGGAACTGACGGTCAAGCGCGGCGATAGTGTCCAGCGCGGCCAGACGATCGCCACTTCCGGCATGACCGGCAAGGCGAGCCGCCCGATGGTGCATTTCGAGGTCCGCGACAACACCAAGGCCGTCGACCCGATGCCTTACCTCAACGGCTGAAATTGAAAAACGGGCAGGCCGGAAAGGCCTGCCTCGGTTTGTTGACAAGCCCTTGTTGTAGACACTCGGAGCCCGCCTAGCCTCTGTCCGTCACCCCGGACTTGATCCGGGGTCCAGTTCGGTGTAACTCCCTGTATACAAAGGGTTTATTTTTGATGGTCTTCTGTATTTGGCCCTGGATACCGGCTCAAGGCCGGTATGACGAAAGAACGTGAGACGAGCGTTGTCAGCAGTCCGGGGCAGGCCTTTCCGGCTTGCCTTTGCGTCTGCATTGTCTCCAGCCCGTGCTCTCATTCTAGAACAAGCGCCAATGGCTTCCTCCCGCCCTCTCAAAGCGACAGATGCTTCCTCTGGCGGCCGGCGATATCCTGCACGAACTGCCATGCGACCCGGCCCGAACGGCCGCCGCGGGTGGTTGCCCAGGTGAGGGCTTCGGCATGTAGTTCGTCGGGATCGCCATCCAGGTTGAAATGGGCGGCATAGCCGTCGATCATGGCGAGGTAGTCGTCCTGGCTGCACTTGTGGAAGCCGAGCCACAGGCCGAAACGGTCGGAAAGCGAGACCTTTTCCTCGGTCGCCTCGGACGGATTGATGGCGGTGGAACGCTCGTTTTCGATCATGTCACGCGGCATCAGGTGCCGGCGGTTCGAGGTGGCGTAAAGCAGGACATTGTCCGGCCGGCCCTCGACGCCGCCATCCAGCGCCGCTTTCAGTGATTTATAGGCGCCGTCGTCGTGATCGAAGGAAAGGTCGTCGGTAAACAACAGGAACCGGTATGGCGAAGCCTTGAGGATGTCGAGAAGGTCGCCAAGCGAACCGATATCTTCCCGGTAGAGTTCCACCAGTTTCAGCTTGATGGCCGGATTCGTCACGATTTCGGCATGGATCGCCTTGACCAGCGATGATTTGCCCATGCCGCGCGCGCCCCACAGCAGCGCATTGTTGGCGGGAAAGCCTTCGGCGAAACGCAGGGTGTTGTCATAGAGAATGTCGCGCACGTGATCGACGCCGTGGATCAGCGAAAGGGTGACGCGGCTCGGCTTGCCGACCGGCGAGAGGTAGCGCGCCTCCGGTTTCCAGACAAAACAGTCCGCAGCATCGAGGTCGCTCTCACGTGCCGGGGTTGGCCCCATGCGTTCCAGCGCATCGGCGAGTCTTCTGACTTCCGCGATCAGCGCATCGGTGGATTCTTTTCCCAATTTCTACTCCCTTGATTTCGAAAAGCAGTCTTTTGGGCACACAGCTTTTCGGTTTTTGCCGTCCTTGCAAGGTCGAAATGCTGGTAAAAAGGTCGCTTCACCCCAAAAAGCACGCTTGTTTTTGCCGCTATTGTTGCATTGAACTGGCCTCCGACTATATACCGGCGACACATCCGAGGGGCGTGAGCCCCGTTTATGGTTTGAGGAGTTTTGAACGACATGTTTAGCACGGCTTATGCCCAGGCAGCGGGCGGCGCAGGCGCGATGGGATCGGGTCTCGAAATGATCTTCCTGTTCGTGCCTCTGATGGCGATCTGGTACTTCCTGTTGATCCGCCCGCAGCGCCGCCAGGCCAAGAAGCGCCAGGAAACGCTGGCTGCCATTCGCCGCGGCGATCAGGTGGTCACCGGCGGCGGTATCGTCGGCAAGGTGACCAAGGTGGTCGATGACAGCGAGCTGGAAGTCGAGATCGCCGAAGGTGTCCGCACCCGGATCATGCGCAGCTATGTGTCCGATGTTCGCGTCAAGGGCGAGCCGGTCAAGACTGAAGACGCCAAGTCAAAAAGCTGATGAGACTGCAAACGGTCCGGTGTCGCCCTGAAAAAGGCGGGATTGGGCCGGATCTGCATTGGTGCATGCACTGCCGGGACTGACCGTGCCGGTTGATGGGCTGACAAACAGACGGGGCGATGCCTGAAGGGTGTCGCCTGCTTCGTGAAAACCGACGAACCGAGACCTTCATGCTGTATTTTTCCCGTTGGAAGACCTTATTCATCTGGCTTGTTGTGGTGCTGGGGGTGGTGATTGCCGTTCCGAACCTGTTCAGCGACCAGCAGCTGGCAAAACTTCCCGGATGGATGCCGGACAGCAAGGTCACCCTCGGTCTCGACCTGCAGGGCGGTTCCTACATCATGCTTCAGGTCGATCGTTCCGACATTGTCACCGATCGCCTGAATACGCTGGTTGACGATGTTCGCGCCGATCTTCGCGAAGCGCAGGTGCGCTACACCGGTCTTTCCGGTTCGGGCGAGACGGCACAGGTGCGCATCACCGATCCCGATCAGTATGCCGCCGCCGAAGAGGCGCTTATGCCTCTGGCCGAAACCGTGAATGCCGGGACGCTCAACGGTGGCACATTTCAGGAAGTCAGCATTTCCGACGATGAAAACGGTCTGATCCAGCTTTCGCTCACGGAAGCCGGTATCGACTATCGCATGCGCTCGGCCGTACAGCAGTCGATCGAGGTTATCCGTCGCCGCGTCGACGAACTCGGCACGACCGAGCCGCTGATCCAGCGGCAGGGCGACGACCGCATTATCGTCCAGGTGCCGGGTCTCGATGATCCGCAGCGTTTGAAGGCGCTCCTGAACAAGACCGCGAAGCTGACCTTCCACATGGTCGACACCACGGTTAATGCGCAGGACGCCATCGAGGGCCGTCCGCCGGCAGGCGACGAAGTGCTCTATTCGATGGATGATCCGCCGGTTCCCTATGTAATCGAAAAGCGGGCGCTGATTTCCGGTGAGGATCTGGTCGACGCCAAGGCGGCCTTTGACCAGCGCACCAATGAGCCGGTCGTCAACTTCCGCTTCGATTCGCGCGGCGCCCAGCGGTTTGCCCAGGCAACCCAGCAGAATGTCGGCCGGCCTTTCGCCATCGTGCTCGACGATCAGATCGTCTCGGCGCCGGTGATCAATGAGCCGATCCTTGGTGGTTCGGGTCAGATTTCCGGCAACTTCTCGGTCCAGGGCGCCAATGACCTTGCCGTGCTGCTGCGCGCCGGTGCGCTGCCGGCCACGCTGACGGTGGTCGAGGAACGCACGGTCGGGCCGAGCCTTGGTGCCGACTCGATCCGTGCCGGTGTTCTCGCTTCGGTGATCGGTGCGGCCCTGGTCGTCATCTTCATGGTCGCGTTTTACGGCATGTTCGGCGTGGTCGCGAATATCGCACTGTTCTTCAATATCGTGCTGCTGATCGCGCTTTTAAGCATTATCGGCGCGACACTGACGCTTCCCGGTATTGCCGGTATCGTGCTGACCATCGGTATGGCGGTCGACTCGAACGTGCTGATCTATGAGCGCATCCGCGAAGAGCGGCGGCGCAATGGCCGCAGTGTCGTTCAGGCCGTCGATTCCGGTTTCCGGCGGGCGTTTGCGACCATTATCGACGCCAACCTGACCACGCTGATTGCGGCCGTGATCCTGTTCTTCCTCGGTTCCGGTCCGGTGCGCGGTTTTGCGATTACGCTGGCCATCGGTATCCTGACCACGATCTTCAGTGCCTTCTATCTGACCCGCTTCATGATTTCCGAATGGGTCCGTCGCCGCCGTCCGAAAGAACTGCCGAAGGGCATTCGCACGGGCATGTTCGACGGCATCAATTTCTCCTTCATGAATTTCCGCAGGATTTCGTTCATCACGTCGGCGGTTCTCGTTGTTGCCTCCGTCATCGGTTTCGGGACCCATGGCATGAATCTCGGCATCGATTTCACCGGCGGCTCGGTCGTGCAGGTGGAATCGAAGTCGGGCCCGGCAGACATCAGTCAGATCCGTACCGACCTGAACGGCCTGAATATCGGCGCTGTGCAGGCGCAGGGGTTCGGGTCCGACAAGGATGTACTGATCCGGATTCAGGCGCAGGACGGCGGGGCCAATGCCGAACAGAGCGCGATTTCCAAAATCCGCAGTACGCTGGAAAGCAGCTATGATTTCGTCCGTGTCGAAGTTGTCGGCCCGGTCGTTTCCGGCGAACTTTCACGCTCTGCGACCATTGGCGTGCTGGCCTCGCTGATCGCGATCCTGATCTATATCTGGTTCCGTTTCGAATGGCAGTTCGCCGTCGGCGCGATCATCGCGACCGCGCATGACGTGCTTTTGACCATCGGTATCTTCGTGCTGACGGGGGTCGAGTTCAATCTCACCAGTATTGCCGCGGTGCTGACAATCGTCGGTTATTCGCTGAACGATACGGTGGTGGTCTATGACCGCGTACGCGAGAATCTGAGGCGGTATCAGAAGATGCCGCTGCCGGAGTTGCTCGATATCTCGATCAACCATACCCTGTCGCGAACCATCCTGACCGCGTTGACGACATTGCTTGCACTGGCCGCACTTTATCTGTTCGGCGGTGAGGTGATCCGGTCCTTCACCTTCGCGATGCTGTTCGGCGTGGCGATCGGCACCTATTCGTCGATCTATATCGCAGCACCGATCCTGATCGCCTTCAAGCTGCGGCCCGATACATTCCAGAAGAGGGATGCGGAGAAAGACGCGCCGGAAGAACGCGGAACCGTGACGGGAATCTGATCCAATGGCGCGTGGCATCGAAATCCGCGAGGCGCATTTTCCCGGGACCGCGCCGATTGACACCTACGGCAATGGCGGGTTCCGCTTTGCCGACATGTCACATCGCGGATCGCTGCTGTGTGTGCCGTCCGGCATTCACGGCTGGGATGTGACCACGCCGGAGGAGATGACGGTATCCGCTTTCGAGCGGGTGCTGGATCAGGCTGACGAGATCGAGGTGCTGCTGGTTGGAACCGGTCTCGATATGGTGATCCTGCCCAAGCCCCTGCGTGAGGCTCTGCGCGCGAAAAAGATCGTTGCTGATCCGATGAATACCGGCGCTGCGGTCAGGACCTATAATATCCTGCTTGGAGAATCGCGTGCCGTTGCCGCGGCGCTGATTGCCGTGTGAAAAAGCGGGCCGGTTTGTTTCACGGACTTGCAGAACACTGGAGCATGTGTCGTGGCGGATCACGCCGAAACTGAAGGATTGCTGCTGTCCGAACTGCGTGAAGCGGATCGTGACCGTTATCTGGCAGCGCTGCTTTCGCCGGCCGACAGGCGCGGTGCGCTTGCCGCACTTTATGTGTTCAATGCCGAGTTGGCACGTGTACGCGAACGGGTCAGCGAGCCGTTGCCGGGCGAGGTGAGGCTGCAATACTGGCGCGATCTTCTGGAAGGGGCCGGTCACGGCTCGACCGAGGCGAACCCGACGGCCTCAGCCCTGCTTGCGGCCATCGACACCTTCCATCTGCCGCGCGAGCCGCTGATCCGCATGACCGAAGCGCGGATTTTCGATCTTTATGACGATCCGATGGGCACGACCTCGGAATTCGAAGGCTATGCCGGTGAAACCGCCTCGGCCCTGATCCAGCTTGCAAGCCTCGTGCTGGATCCGAAGGCTGCGGCCACCCATGCAAATGCCGCCGGTCATGCCGGTGTTGCGCAGGCTGTTGCCGGATCACTGCTGCTGTTGCCGCGCCACAGGACTGCCGGACAGGTATTCGTGCCGACCGAAATTCTGACGGCCACGGGGCTCGATCGGGAAAGCTTTCTGATTGCCAGCGACCGTGCGCGAGTCGGCAATGCGATCCGCGCTTTTGCGTCCTTCGGCCGGTCGCATCTGGCGAAATTCAGGGAAACCGGCCGTATTGCAAAAACACTTGCACCGGCATATCTGCCTATGTCAGTCTGCGAGAACATTCTTGTAAAGGCTGAAAAACTGGGTGAAGCTATCCTCGAAGAAGAGATACGGCCGGCCCAGTGGAAGAGGCAGCTCCTGATGATGCGCTCTTTACTGTTTCGCAAAATTTGATGAGCATGCTCACGCTGAAATATCGGATCTAGGGCCTGTTTTCCGGCCAGTTTCGCGGAATTCACCCTCTGGATTCGTTTATGCAGTCGCGATTCTTTGCGGGCCGCATCAGGAGAGGAAGGGCGTGAATGGAAACTTGGGTCTGGCTTCTGATCGCTGTGGTCGTCGCCATTGCTGCTTACTACATTTTCGGACGCGCGAAGGCGCAAAAACCGGATGATGAATTCTCGGTAGACGAGGCCAATGGATGGGCCAGCCGCGAATTCAGCCGCAGTTATCCCGATTCGAATGTCGCCGCGGTCATTGGCGATACCGAGATCGAGACCTTCTTTCTCAGATTGTCGGATGGCAAGGTCGGGATTTATCGCTCCCGGCGCGGCAAGGGGCAGGCCATCATCGTCAGTCAGAGCGATTATCGTCTGCGCGCGCTGCCGGAGGCCAATGGCCTGCAGGTGGATTATCCCGAAAACGATTTCTTCAGCGGAAACTATCATTTCCGCAGCGAGCAGGATGCCGCGGACGTTTCAACCTGGATGCTGAACGCCCGCTGACAAAGGTTTGGCCGGCGTCAGCCGTCGATCCAGGTTTTGCAGGCCTCCAGCGCGCGTTTGGCCACAAGCTGCTTCTTTACCGATGATTTGGCTTTGCCGCGCGGCCGCTTGCCGGTCTCGGGATCGATCAGCGCGCCGGGTTCCAGCTCGGGAAACAGGCCGAAATTGACGTTCATCGGCTGGAACGAGCGCTTTCCGCCTTCTTCTTCATGGGCAATGTGCCCGCCGGTGACGTGGCCGAGCAGGGCACCGAGCGCGGTTTCCGGCGGCGGTGCCACCGGGGCCTGCCCGAGCCGTTCCGCTGCGGCGAATCGCCCGGCGAGAAGGCCGATGCTGGCGCTTTCCACATAGCCCTCGCAGCCGGTGATCTGGCCGGCAAACCTGAGCCCCGGCCGCCCCTTGAGCGTCAGCGTTGCGTCGAGCAGCGTCGGTGAGTTCAGATAGGTATTGCGATGCAGGCCGCCGAGGCGGGCGAACTCGGCTTCCTGAAGGCCGGGAATCATCTTCAGCACGTCCTTCTGGGCGCCGTAGCGCAGCTTGGTCTGAAACCCGACCATGTTGTAGAGCGTGCCGAGTGCGTTATCCTGACGAAGCTGCACCACCGCATAGGGCTTTTCGTCCGGCTTGTGGGCATTGGTCAGGCCCATCGGTTTCATCGGGCCGTGGCGCAGCGTCTCGCGGCCGCGTTCGGCCATCACCTCGATTGGCAGGCAGCCATCGAAATAGGGCGTGCCTTCCCATTCCTTGAAATCGGTCTTGTCGCCGGCAATCAGCGCATCGATGAAGGCGTTGTATTCTGCCTCGTTCATCGGGCAGTTGATATAGTCCTTGCCCGTGCCGCCGGGGCCGACCTTGTCATAGCGCGACTGGTACCAGCAGATATCCATGTCGACCGTGTCACGGTAGACGATGGGCGCGATGGCATCGAAAAAGGCAAGCGCTTCCTTTCCGGTGTTCGCGCTGATCGCTTCGGCAAGGGCAGGGGCTGTCAGCGGCCCGGTGGCGATGATCGCCTGATCCCAGTCTTCCGGCGGCAGCGCCGTGACTTCCTCGCGCACGATGGTGACCAGCGGATGAGCGGCAAGCTTCTCGCTCACAGCATCGGAAAACCCGACGCGGTCCACGGCCAGCGCGCCGCCGGCGGGCACCTGATGGGCATCGGCTGAGGCCATGATCAGCGAATTTGCCATGCGCATTTCGGCATGGATGACGCCGACGGCATTGCTGGTGGCATCATCGGAGCGGAACGAGTTGGAGCAGACCAGTTCGGCAAGCCCGTCGGTCTTGTGTGCCGCCGTTTCGCGAACACCGCGCATTTCGTGTAAGATCACCGGAACGCCGCGATTGGCGATCTGCCATGCCGCTTCGGAGCCGGCAAGGCCGCCGCCGATGACGTGAACGGGTTTGGGAGAGGTGCTGGTATCGGACATTGTCGTTCAAACCGGAAGGTTGGCCGGATGCTGATCACGGCGTGTTTCATACGATTGCGCGGCAGCGTAAAGCCGCCGGAGCCTGCTTTGCAAATGACAGATCGGCGGCGTGCCGTCGAGAGTGGATCGCAGATTTACGGCTTTTCGTGCTTTCGTCGAAATTTTTTCGCTATGCCAAACGTTTGTCACGGTTGACCCTATAAAATTGGGCAGAGAAAATTTACAAACGTCAAGCCTTTGAAAGTGCTGAAACAAAAGTTATGTCATAGTGGGCGCTTACATTTACCGTCCCGCTGAGCTGGCGAAATCCTTCGGATCAGATGGCCGTAAAAAGCGATCCGTGGCGCTCCGGTTGATTTAGGTCATGTGATCTCAAACCGGTACGAGGGATATAGCAAATCGATTTAAACGCCAATTTGATTTCGAAAAGGGGAATCGACATGGAACAGATCACGCCTGATAGCACCCAGAATATTCTGGGGCCGGAAGAACTGGATCTGACGAATAGATACTGGCAGGCGGCCAATTACCTGTCGGTTGGTCAGATCTATCTGATGAACAACCCCCTGCTGAAGGAACCGCTCGAGGAAGAAGACGTCAAGCCGCGCCTGCTCGGCCACTGGGGCACGACCCCCGGACTGAACTTCATCTATGTCCACCTGAACCGCATCATCAAGAAATACGAGGCCAGCACGATCTATATTTGCGGCCCCGGTCATGGTGGTCCCGGCCTCGTTGCCAATGCCTATCTCGACGGCACCTACACCGAAATCTATCCGGAAATCACCGAAGACGAAGAGGGCATGCAGAAGCTGTTCAAGCAGTTCTCGTTCCCCGGCGGCATCCCGAGCCACGTCGCACCGGAAACGCCCGGATCGATCCATGAAGGCGGCGAACTCGGTTATGCGCTCGTTCATGCCTTCGGTGCAGCCTACGACAATCCCGACCTGATCGTCGCCTGCGTTGTCGGTGACGGTGAAGCCGAAACAGGTCCGCTTGCCGCTTCGTGGCATTCGAACAAGTTCCTGAACCCGATCAATGACGGCGCGGTTCTGCCGATCCTGCACCTGAACGGCTACAAGATTGCCAATCCGACGGTTCTTTCGCGCATGAGCAAGAAGGACCTGACCGACCTGTTCCAGGGCTATGGCTACGAGCCCTTCTACGTGGAAGGCGATGAGCCGGAATACATGCATCAGCGCATGGCCGAGGTCATGGAGGATTGCTACACGCGCATCCGCGAAATTCAGGAGGCTGCCCGCGCCGAAGGCACGGTCTACGAAATGCCGCGCTGGCCGATGATCATCCTCAGGAGCCCGAAGGGCTGGACCGGTCCGAAATTCGTGGACAACAAGAAGGTTGAAGACTTCTGGCGTTCGCACCAGGTTCCGATCTCGGCAGCCCGCCAGAACGCCGATCACAGAAGCCAGCTCGAAGACTGGATGAAGAGCTACGCCCCGGAAAAGCTGTTCGATGAAAACGGCAAGCTGGTTCCCGAGCTGAAGGCGCTTGCGCCGGAAGGCAATCTGCGTATGAGCGCAAACCCGCATACCAATGGCGGGCTGCTGCGCAAGGAACTGGTCATGCCCGACTTCCGCCAGCTGGCGGTCGACGTAAGCCAGCCGGGCGCCGTAATGACCTCGGCCACCAAGCATCTTGGCATGCTGCTGCGTGAGGTCATGCGTCTGAATGCCGACGAACGCAACTTCCGCCTGATGGGCCCGGACGAAACCGCTTCGAACCGCCTGCAGGATGTGTTCGACGTGACCGATCGCGTCTGGATGGCCGACATTCTCGACTATGATGAAGGTGTTGCCCGCGACGGCCGTGTCATGGAAGTTCTGAGTGAACATCTGTGCCAGGGTTGGCTGGAAGGCTACCTGCTGACGGGCCGCCACGGTCTGTTCTCGTGCTACGAGGCCTTCATCCACATCATCGACTCGATGTTCAACCAGCACGCAAAATGGCTGAAAACCACGCAGGATATGGCGTGGCGCAAGCCGATCTCGTCGCTGAACTACCTTCTGACCTCGCATGTATGGCGTCAGGACCACAATGGCTTCAGCCATCAGGATCCGGGCTTCATCGACCACGTCGTCAACAAGAAGGCCGACGTCGTCCGCACCTACTTCCCGCCGGATGCCAACACGCTTCTGGTTGTCGGTGACCACATTCTGAAGACCTACAACCGCGTCAACGTCATCGTTGCCGGCAAGCAGCCGCAGCCGCAATGGCTGTCGATCGAAGAAGCGATCGTGCATTGCGATACCGGCCTTGGCGAATGGAAGTGGGCCAGCAATGTGCCGGATGGCGAAGAGCCCGATGTCGTGATGGCTTCGGCCGGTGACGTTCCGACGCTGGAAATGATGGCCGCTGTCGACATTCTTCGTCAGAAGCTGCCGGAAATGAAGGTCAAGGTTGTCAACGTCGTCGACCTGATGGCTCTGCAGCCGAAGGAAGAACATCCGCATGGTCTGCGCGATGCCGACTTCGATGCACTGTTCACCGATAACAAGCCGGTCATCTTCGCCTATCACGGCTACCCCTGGCTTATTCACCGCCTGGCCTACCGCCGTCACAACCACAACAACATCCACGTTCGTGGTTATGTTGAAGAGGGAACGACGACAACGCCGTTCGACATGGTTGTCCAAAACCGTCTCGACCGCTACCATCTGGCCATGGATGCGATTGAACGTGCCGGTGGATTTGGTGAAAGAGGTGCTGCCGCATTGAACTATCTCAAGGAAATGCGCGCAAAACATCACGATTATGTCCGCGAGCATGGTCAAGACATGCCGGAGATTCTCGATTGGAAATGGCCTTATCCCAAGGGCTGATCCAAATTAACGAAGCCTGCGCACCGCCACCTCCCAGGGCGGTGCGCACACCATTTCTGGATAGCGATTATGAATGGCACAGTACTGGCATTGAATGCCGGATCATCCAGCCTCAAATTCCGTCTTTACGAAGTCGAGGGTGATCACTTTACTCTGGTTCTGCGCGGTCAGTTTGACGGCGTTAATGAAAATCCCCGCCTTGTGGTCAAGGAAGCGGGCGGCAAGGAAATCTGCAATATGGACCTCGAGATCGGGGAACATATGCAGGAAGACATGCTTGAGCGCATTTTCGGCGTCATCAAGCCCTACACCGCAAACAGCCCGCTGCAGGCCGTCGGCCACAGGGTCCTTCACGGCGGCGGCCGATTCGCCGATCCGGTTCTGCTCGATGACGAGATCGTTTCCTATCTCGAAACACTGATTCCCATGGGCCCGCTGCACCAGCCGGCCAATCTTGCCTCGATCAAGCTGTTCCGTCGCATCCGTCCCGACCTCCCGCAGGTCGCATGTTTCGACACGGCCTTCCACGTCAATATCGACGAGCGCGCCGCGCGCTATCCGATTCCGCTGGAGTACGAGGCCAAGGGCTATCGCCGATTCGGTTTCCACGGCCTGTCCTATACCTACATTGCCGACCGGCTGCGCGAGATCTCGGATTATCTGGTCAAGAAGCGCACGGTCGTTGCCCATCTCGGCAGCGGTTCGTCGATGTGCGCCATGCGCAACGGCAAGGCGATCGACACGACCATGGGCCTGACGCCGCTCGGCGGCCTGATGATGGGCACACGCTCGGGCACCGTCGACCCGGGCCTGGTTCTGACGCTGATGGAGGCGGAAAACCTTTCGCCGGCTGAAATCAAGAACATGCTCTACTACAAGTCGGGTCTACTGGGCGTCTCTGGCATTTCCGGCGACCTGCGCGTTCTGATGGAAAGCGATGACCCGAACGCGAAAAAGGCGATCGACCTGTTCGTGTTCCGCGCCTGCCGTGAACTATCGATCATGGTCGCCACCATGGAAGGCATGGAATCGCTGGTCTTCAGTGCCGGGATTGGCGAAAACTCGCCGGTGATCCGCAAGATGATCTGCGAACGTCTCGCATGGCTTGGCGTCCAGCTCGACGATGAAGCGAACAATGCCAGTGAGGAAATCATTTCCTGCCCGGAAAGCCGCGTTGAAGTGCGCGTCATCCCGACTGACGAGGAAATCGTTCTGGCCCGCCAGACCGCCCGCGTCGTCGCCGAAGCCGTGCAGGAAGGCCGCACTGTCGCCGCCTTCGCCTGAGCCTTTGCGTCAGTTCTGAAAATGGGAATGCCCGTGCGAAAGCGCGGGCATTTCGGTTTGTTGACAAACCCTGTGACCAATCACTGTCTTCCCTCCCTTTCGCCGTCATTCCGGCCTTGAGCCGGAATCTAGTAAGCGCAAGTCCTTGCGCGCAAAGACTCTTTCTGGAAGCGCACGACAAGCGGCCCTGGATACCGGCTCAAGGCCGGAATGACGGAAGAACGAGGGACGAGCTTTTTCAGCAGTCAGGGATGCCCCGTGCGAAAGCGCGGACATTTTCATGTTTGGCCGTGTTTGTGCGGGCCGGAGGGTACCGGCACGCACTCCCCGCTCAGACGGACTGCGCCCGTCAGGCAGTCCGCGCCCATTCCGGGATCCAGTCGTGATGGGCGGTCAGCAGGTCGTCGACGAGTGACCAGATCTGGTCGAGGTCGAGTTCGGCGGCCGTGTGCGGGTCCATCATCGCGGCATGATAGAGATGTTCGCGGTTTTCGTTGACCAGTGCTGCCACCGTCAGTTCCTGCACATTGACATTGGTGCGGATCAACGCTGTCAGTTGCGGCGGGAGATCGCCGACATAGGTCGGCTGAATACCGGAGGCATCGACAAGGCAGGGGACTTCGGCTGCGCAATTTGCCGGTAGCGATGTGATGCAGCCATTATTGCGGACATTGCCGTAGATGACGGACGGCTCGCCGGTCCATACCGAATTCATGATTGACGAGGCATATTCCTTGCTCTGCTCAACCTTGATCTCATCGGCCTTTTTATATTCCGCCGCCTGATCCTTCCATTTGGCAATCTGCTCGACGCAGCGGATCGGATATTCGTCCAGCGGAATGCCGAATTTCTCGATCAGGTCTTCGCGGCCCTCCTTGATGAAATAGGGGGTGTATTCGGCAAAATGCTCCGAGCTTTCGGTGACGAAATAGCCGAGCCTTGTCAGCATTTCATAGCGCACCTTGTTGGGGCAGCGCGGGTTCCAGCCCGACGGTTTGGGGAACCGGCCCTCGCGATAGCCGCGCACAAGATCGGGATAGAGATCGCGGTAGCTGCCGTCCTTCTGGCGATGCTCGAATTTCAGGAAGAATGCCATGTGGTTGATGCCGGCCGAGCGGTAACGGATTTCCTCATAGGGAATGTCGAGATCGCGGGCCAGTTCGCCGGCTGTGCCCTGCACCGAATGGCAAAGTCCAACCTGCTTGATCTTCGGATATTTTTCGGCAATCGCCCAGGTGTTGATCGCCATCGGGTTTACATATTGCAGCATGATGGCTTCGGGGCAGACCTGCATCATGTCTTCGCAGATCGACCAGAGGTGCGGCACGGTGCGCAAGCCCCGCATGATGCCGCCAATGCCAAGCGTATCGGCAATCGTCTGGCGCAGGCCGTATTTCTTCGGTACTTCGAAATCGGTGACGGTGGCCGGTTCATAGCCGCCAATCTGGAAGGCGACGACGACAAAGTCCGCACCGTCCAGCGCGTCGCGTTGATTGGTGTGCGTGGTGATTTCGGCTTTCGAACCGAGCGTTTTGGCAAGTTTACCGGCAACGATCTCGCTTTCGGCAAGACGCTCCGGGTTGATGTCCATCAGTGCGATTTTTGCGTCCTTCAGGGCAGGGCGCTGCAAGGCGTCGCCGATGATGTTTTTCATGAAGACCGTGGAGCCGGCGCCGATGAAGGTGATCTTGGGTTGTCTTGCCATGTGGTAATTCCTCAAATTCAGGCGGCAACTTCGAACGCGGCCTTGACCAGCCGTTTCGTGTATTCTGTCTGCGGGTTTTCCAGCACATCGCGCACCGGTCCCTGCTCGACGATTCTACCGTGCTGCATGACGCAGACACGGTGGCAGAGCGCACGCACGACCTTCAGATCATGCGAGATGAAAAGATAGCTGAGGCCCCGTTCGCTCTGCAGCTTGCGCAGAAGTTCGATGATCTGCGCCTGTACGGAAAGGTCGAGCGCGGATGTCGGCTCATCGAGCAGAATGAACTCCGGCTCCAGTGCCACGGCGCGAGCAATGGCAATGCGCTGGCGCTGGCCGCCGGAAAACTCATGCGGAAACCGATGGGTGATGGAGCCGGGCAGGCCGGCATCAATGAGCGCATCGCGCACCCGCTCGTTACGATCCTTGCCGGATGAGCCGATGCCGTTGACGATCAGCCCTTCCTCGATGATCTGGCCGACCGTCATGCGCGGATTGAGGGATGAAAACGGATCCTGAAACACAACCTGCATGCGCGAACGCAGCGGCCTGAGCTGTTCGCGGGAAAGCCCTTCGATGTGCTTGTCGTCAAAAAGCACCGTGCCGCCGTCGGAATGGATCAGCCGCATCAGCGCCTGGCCGAAGGTGGTCTTTCCCGATCCGCTTTCGCCCACAAGCCCCAGCGTTTCGTGCTTCCTGAGCGTGATCGACAGATCATTGACCGCGACAAGCTGGCTGTAGCTGGACTTGAAGAAGGTCCCGGTCTTCAGCGTGAAGGCGACGCGGACATCCTTGCCCTCCAGAATGGTCTGCGATCCTTCCGGCAGCGGATTGGCTTCGCCCGAGGGTTCGGAGCCGAGCAGCTTTTTTGTGTAAGGATGCTGCGGGTTGGTGAAGAGCGCCTTGGTGGTGTTGTGCTCGCGCACCACGCCTTCGCTCATCACATAGACATAGTCCGAGAAATGCTGAACCACGGTCAGGTCGTGGGTGATCAGGATGACGGCCATGCCGAGTTCCAGCTGCAGATCCCGAATCAGGCCGAGGATCTGCGCCTGAACTGTGACATCCAGAGCCGTCGTCGGTTCATCGGCGATCAGCACATCCGGTTTGTTGGCAAGCGCCATGGCAATCATCACGCGCTGGCGCTGGCCGCCGGAAAGCTGGTGCGGATATTGTTTGAGCCGCGCCTCCGGTTCAGGGATCTGCACCTGCCGCAAAAGCTCCAGTGTCTCTTCCTCCGCCTTTTTGCGGCTGATGCGGCGATGGGTCTGGATGGCTTCGACGATCTGCGAGCCGATCGTGTAAATCGGATTGAGCGAGCTCATCGGCTCCTGAAAGATCATCGAAATGCGCGCGCCGCGCATCTGCCGGCGCTTCTTTTCGGAGAATTTCAGAACGTCTTCGCCGTCATAGGTGATCGTTGCGCCCTTGCCGACGCTTGCCCGCTTCGGCAGCAACCCCATCACCGTTCGGGCCGTGACCGACTTGCCGGAGCCGGATTCGCCGACGATGGCGATGGTTTCACCGCGGTAGAGCTGGAAGGAGACGTCGCGCACGGCATTCACCGTGCCATCCTCGACGGTGATATCGACGGCGACATTGCGGGCGTCGATAATCGGCTCGCCCTGTTTTTCGGGATCGTCGCGCCGTTCGGAGGGCGCGGTGTCATGTCTGAGTTCGTCAGCCATTGAAAGCGGCTCCTTCTCAATAGGGATCGATGGCATCGCGCAGGCCGTCGCCGAAGGCGTTGAAGGCGAAAACGGTCAGAAGCACGAAGGCAACGGGCGACAGCAGCCAGGGATAGGCGCCGATCACCGAATAGTTGGAGGTATCGCGCAGCATCAGCCCCCAGGAGATCATCGGCGGCTTGACCGCAAAACCGAGGAAGCCGAGGAAGGCTTCGAGCAGCACGACCGTCGGGATGGCAAGCGTGACCGCAACGATCACATGGCTCATCACGTTCGGCAGGATATGGCGGAAGATGATGCGCTTGTCGGTGGCGCCGACGGCAATCGCCGCCCGCACATAGTCCATGCGCACCAGACCCATGGTCTTGCCGCGCACCTCGCGCGACATCTGCGCCCAGCCAAGCGCCGACATGACCGCGATGACGAAGCCGAGAAACACCTTGGTCGGGGCGGTGACGGGAATGAGCGAAGCCAACGCCAGATAGAAGGGCAGTTGCGGAAAGGCGAGCACCAGCTCGACAAAGCGCTGGATCCAGGAATCCACCGGCCCGCCGAAATAGCCGGAGGTCATGCCGACGGAGGTGCCGACGATGGTGACGACCGTAACCACGGTGAGCGCGATCAGCAGCGAAATACGCGAGCCATAGAGAATGCGCGACAGCACATCACGGCCGAGCTTGTCGGTGCCGAGGAAATGGATGACCGTGCCATCGGTTGCGCCGATGAAATGCCGGTTGGCGGGAATGAGGCCGAACAGCTTGTAGGGCGCGCCCTTCACGAACAGGCCGATGATCTGCGGATTCTCATAATCCTTGCCGACGAGCGGCTGGAAGGTGACCGGGTCGAGTTCGCCGGTATCGCCCAGCGGATAGGCGCGCGGGGGAAATACGAATTCACCGTCCTTGCCGAAAACAGTCACCATCTGCGGCGGCTGATAGGCCTGCCCGGTGACGCGGGGATCGGCTGGCGACAGGAAATCGGCGAAGATGGCGATGAACAACAGGAAGACCACGAGGATCAGCCCCATCATTCCGGAAAACGAGCGTTTCAGCCGGCGCCAGACCAGCGCCATATAGGTTTCGTTCTTGTTGGCGTCCGGTTCTTTGACGGTGTCGACGGTTTCAAGAATATTGTCGGTCATGCCGAAGCCCTCCCGGTCTGTCGGACGCGCGGATCAAGGGCGACAAGCAGAAGGTCGGCGATGATATTGCCGATCAGCAGCATCGCCGACAGCAGCAGCATGAAGGTTGCCGTGACATAGACGTCACCGACCTGCATGGAGCCGACAATCGCCGGGCCCACGGTCGGCAGCGCGAAGATGATGGCGACTTCTATTTCGCCGGTCAGCATGTAGGGCAGGACGACACCCTGATACATGACGAGGGGATGCAGCGCATTGGGCACGGCATGGCGCATGATCACCTTGCGCTCCGAAAGCCCCTTGGCGCGCGCCGTCTCGACATATTGCATGTTCAGCGTATCGAGCAGGTTGCCGCGCATGACCCGCATATTGTAGGCGAGCCCGCCGAATGTCGCGATGGCGACCACCGGCCATATGTGGTGCACAAGATTGGTGAACTTGCCCCACGACCACGGCGCGCCGCCATATTGGGGGGAGAAGAAACTGCCCACTTCGTTGACGTCAAAATGGAAGACGAGAACATAGACGATGATGAGCGCCATCAGGAAGCGCGGCACCGTCATGCCGAGAAAGGCGACCCCCGACAGCGCCGTATCGATCCAGCTATATTGTCGCGTCGCCGCCACGATGCCGAAGCCGATGCCGAATATCGAGGCCAGTATGTGGCAGGTCAGCGCCAGCGCCAGCGTGCGCGGCAGCCGCTCGGCGACGACATCGGAAACCGGCTTGTTGTAGTAGAGGCTCTGGCCGAAATCGCCGTGGAAGACGATGCCCGTGATCCAGTTCACATATTGCAGGGGAAGCGGATCGTCGAGGCCGTGGGATTCACGATAGGCCTGCGCCTGCCGGTCCGCCTGTTCGAAGGAGGCGCCGCCCTGGTTGATCGCCTGCGAGCGGATATAATCGCTGTAATCGCCGGGCGGTGCCTGGATGATGGCGAAGGTCACGATGCTGAGCACGAACAGCAGCATCAGCCCCGACATGATCCGGTTGAAAAGAAATCGTGCCATTGGTCCCTGCATCCCTTTGGCGCATCATCCGGTTGATCCGGTTTTTCGATACGCGCATTCCGTTTTATAGAACCGCATTTCGCATTCATGATGCGCATTACGCTCTATGATCGGGACCGGCAGCCGGGGAGAGTATCGGCTCCCGGTCCCTTGGCGTTGGCGGCGGCCTTTCATGAAGACCGCCACGCCGTCAGCCGCTGACCGGGCCGTCGGCGCCCGGTTTGCCGGGCAGGGTTTGCGGGAACAGCTGATAGTCCTGCTGCTCGTCGGTCGGCACGAACATGCGCTCGCGGATGATCGCGTCTTCAGCCCAGTTGAACATGAAGATCGGCGCACCGGAGGCGACATTGTCGAGACGTTTGTTGACGATCAGCGCGCCGGGGAATTCCGTCAGGCCGACCGTATCGACGTTTTGCGTCGCCACTTTCTGATACTGCTTCATCAGCTCGGTGCGTTCTTCATCATCGCTGGTGGCGATGAACTGGTTGACGATATCGACAAGCTGTTCCTCATGGGGCAGCAGGTCGAGCGTGCCATCCGGCCCCGCGCGGTGATTGTGGCTGGTGCGCGGTCCGACAGGCGCCAGAGACGTCGTGCCCTGAACCACCGATGCTAGCGCCGGGGAATTGCGCAGGATCATCCAGTCGAAATCGCCGCCATAGCGCATCGATTCATATTGATTGTTCTCGATCGCGTTCTGAACCACGCGCAGGCCGACCTGCTGCAACTGCCCGATCACGCCTTCGGCAAGGTTGACGTCGGTATTGTAGGCCGAGCTCACAAGCAGGACGATATTGACGTCGTCGCCATTCAGTGTGCCGGCCGGCCAGTTGACGATGCCGTTGCCATCGGTGTCCTCAAGGCCGAGCGAGGCAAGGATTTCCTGCGCGCCTTCGGGATCATAAGGGTAATAATAGGTCGAATCCCGATCATAAAAGCTGGTGCCGGAATTAAGGCCGCCGGGATAAATCGCCGTGAAGGGACCGCGCACCAGAGAATCGCCGAGTGCCTGCCGGTCGATCGCCATGGTCACGGCCTTGCGGAATTCGGAATTGCGGTTGAGTTCGCGCACCGCCTGCGCCCGTTCGTCCGGCTCGCCCCAGCCATTGCCGGAAAGGTTCATTCGCATGTTGTAGCCGATCAGGCGCGGGCCGAAGGCAAGGCGTGCGGGGGCCTCCTCTTCAGCGGCGCGGCGCAGCGCAACGACAAAGTTTTCCGGCTGTTCGAGGTTGGAAAGGTCGGCGGAACCGGCAATCGTCTGAATGTCGCGGTCGGCCCAGGTCGAAAGCTTGTATTGCAGCTCATCGATATAAGGCAGCTGATGGCCTTCCTCATCGACCTTCCAGTAATAGGGGTTGCGGCGCAGCACCACGATATCGTCCGGGCGGTACTCCACCGGCGCCCACGCGCCCATGACCGGCCAGTTCAGCATTTCCGGCGGAAAACCGTTGCGATACTCGTCATAGGTCGTATCGGCATACCGGGGGTGCTTGGTTTTCATGATATGCGCCGGGCCGGGGCAGAAATTGCCATAGGCCATGTTGAACAGATACTGGCGCGGGAAAGCCTCCGCGAAGGTCCATTCAACGGTGTAGTCGTCAAGGGCTTTCAGCGTCGTGTCGGAGCCGAAGGTCTCGCGCGAGGCGCCGTTGAGCGGCGTCACATTCGGGTCAACGATATTGTCTTCCCACATGAAGATCACGTCTTCAGAGGTAAACGGCACGCCGTCGGACCATTTTGCGCCCTCGATCAGGTGCATGGTCAGCGTGTGGCCGTCTTCCGACCAGTCCCAACTCTTGGCAAGGTTCGGCAGCGGTTCCATGTCGCTGGCTTCGACCTGATAGAGCGGTGCCGTGCGCGTCAGGCATTCGAACATGCCGATGTCGATGCCGCCCCAGCCGGTGCTCTGGCCTGCCTGGTAGTTCCAGCCTTCGGGCCGGCCGCCGATCACATGGCGCAGGGTTCCGCCGTAAACGCCGATGCCATCGGGCATATTGCCGGTCTTGAAGACGAGCGGCTCGGCGGGAAGGCGTTCTTCCACCGGCGGCAATGTACCGGCGTCGACGAAGTTTTCGGTCACCCATTCCGGCTCTGAATATGACGGCAGCGACCTGAATTCCTCAATTGCGTCGCGCGGTACATAGGTGATCTTCGATTGCGCCGGGAAATCCGGCTGCTGCGGCACGATTGTCATTTCCGAGGCCATTGCGCCGGAGACAAGTGCGAGCGTTGAAATCCCGGCAGCCAGAAAGCTGGTCAGATGCCGGGCAGCAAGGTGAGATGTCATCGTGTCGTCCTCCCTCGTTGACACTGAAGGCGAAGGTGCTTGACCTTTCGCCGGTTGATCCGCCAGCAAGGCTCCTACCCACAGGCCGCCGGAACAGGAAAGACCGGCCCGGCGCGCCGCCGAACCGGTCGAGATGAACAAAGTCAGGCGTTGGCCGCCGCGCGCTCGGCTTCCTTTTCCGCGCGCATCTCGTCAACCGAGCGGATGTGCCGGCGGGCAGCGCCTTCCCATTCGCGCGTCCTGACGGTTGCCTTGGCGAGCCGTTCCTTTGCGCCTTCGATGGCATGGGCATATTGCGGCAGCCATGCGGCCTGGGCAACGACCATCTCATCGACCATCTGCCACACTTCCTCCGGCGTGCAGACGGCGCCGACCAGCGGATCGTGCAGGACGGCGAGCTTGAGAAGTTCGATATCGCCTGTCACGGCCGCATGAACCGACATGCGCTGAACATTGACGGACGCCATGCAGGTTGCCGCGCAGGCTTCCGGAAGCGTGATGCCGGCGACCATGTTGAGGCCGAAGCGGTCGACGAAACCGGGCGATTCGATGATGCAGTCATCCGGCAGATTGGTGATCACGCCGTTGTTCTTGCGGTTGAAGTGGCCGCGATAGACCCGGCCTGTCTCCAGTCCTTCGAGGATGTAACTTGCGTGCTCGCTGGAGCGTTTTGCCGGATCGATGGGCTTGGCCGCGTCTTTGAGAAACCCGTCATACTCGGTCTCAAACCAGTTGCGGTTTTCCGCGGTGTGACGCAGATAGCCGCCGGTTTCGCCGTGGATCCATTCCGACATGTCGATCCAGCGGGTGATTTCCTCCGGGCGCTTGCGGTACCAGGGCAGGTATTCGGAAAGATGGCCGTTGCTCTCGGTCGAATAGACGCCGAAGCGCTTCAGCACATCGATGCGGACCTTTTCCTGCTTCGAGAAGACCGGATGCGCCTCGAAAGCGGCAATCAGCTCATCCTTTTCGATTTTGCGGCCGTTGACGCGCAGATCGGTGAACCAGGTCTGATGGTTGATGCCCGAGCATACATAATCGAGTTCGCCCGGTTTCGCGCCGAGAACCTCGGTAATCTGCTCGGCGCCGTGCTGGACGCCGTGGCAAAGACCGATCGTATCGACCTTGCCGTATTCATTCGCCGCCCAGGTGTTCATCGCCATCGGGTTGGCATAATTGAGGAACCGGGCACCGGGTTCGGCAAGCTCGCGGATATCCTTACAGAAATCCAGAATCACCGGGATGTTGCGCTGACCATATAGAATGCCGCCGGCGCAGATCGTATCACCGACGCACTGGTCGACACCGTATTTCAGCGGAATGCGGATATCGTCCGCATAGGCTTCGAGCCCACCGACGCGCACGCAGGAAATCACATAGCGCGCACCCTCGATTGCCTTGCGGCGGTCGGTGGTTGCGGTGACGGTGGTCGGCAGTCCGTTTGCCTCCACGATCTTGTCGAGGATGGTTTTGACCATCGTCAGATTTTTTTCACTGACATCCGTCAGCGCCACTTCGATATCCGCGAACTCCGGAACGCACAGGATATCCTTGAAAAGTGTCTTGGTGAAACCGACGCTGCCTGCGCCGATAATGGCTATTTTGAAAGCGCTCATAGCCGCCTCCCTGAAACAAGAACCAACAAAAGGGTAAAATCCAATGCTGCAGACGCGATCAATTCATCCACTGGGGCCCGACAGGTCAAGGTCGGTCCCGATGGATATGTTCTGCCTGTAGCGCTTGTGTTTCAAACTCCCGATATCCATTATGCAGCAGTCATGGGGACATCACAGAGAGGGATTGTGCTTTCATGGGTAATTTTGTGCTGCAGGAATTGCGTAAAAAAGCGCCAATCGGGCGACTGATTTCGCTACCACGCGGCCATCAGGACCTGCATGCCATGCCGGTGAGTGCCGGGTATGAAGTCAGAACGCGGCCGGATTATCAGTGGGATGGCAGGCGGCGCGGACAAAGCCCGTTTTCGGTCATCCAGTACACGATTGCCGGTGCGGGAAACCTGCGTTTTGAAAACCAGACCTATCGTATCCGGCCGGGTGAAACCATGCTCACGCTCATCCCGCACAACCACCGCTACTGGCTGGAGGAGGGCGGTTATTGGGAGTTCTTCTGGATTTCCCTGAATGGCGAGGAAGCCATGCGCATCCAAAGGGCGGTGCTGGCGACGTCCGGGCCGGTGCTGAAGCTGAAAGACAAGACCGTCGATGAGCTTGCCAACTGCCTCGGCCGTTTGCTTTCGTCGGAAACCGACACCCCGGCGCGCGCCTCTGCCGTTGCCTATGAAGCGACGATGCTGCTTTATGACGATGTCTTCGGCGCGCATGCGATGCCGCCGGTGGAAAGCCGGGCAATGCAGCGCGTTACCCATTATATCGACGCCAATCTGGACATGCCGCTGCCGGTCGACCGGCTGGCGGAAGTCTCGGGCTTCAGCCGCGCGCACTTCTCGCGGCTGTTCGCGCAGTCGGAAGGCATGCCGCCGGCCGAATATGTGCTGCTGCGCCGTCTCAGGCAGGCAACCCGGCTTCTGGCAAGCGGCGATCACACGATCAAGGAGGTCTCGGGCATGGCCGGTTTTGCCGATCCGAATTACTTCGCGAAAGTGTTCCGGCGCTATTTCCGGGTCAGCCCGACCGAGTTCAGAAAAATCGGTCTCGCCGCCAGCATCATGACGATGAACACGGAAACACCCGCGCCCGGCCTGCAGAAAGAGCCGGTGACCTATTCGGGTGAAGACACTGAAAACCCGTGAAGTCGTCCGCGTATCATCTTGCATTGTCAGCGCTAATTCGTGCTTTAGCTGTTTCTGAACTTACAACGGAGGCGTATGGGACGGCGCGACGCCTTCAAGACGCGGCTTGTGGCGGGGCGGCTGAAACGGCGAGGCGTGTCGCTCTGCGGGTGGTTGAGAGCTTCAAGTTTGTTCACAGTTTTTTACATTTATCTTATTGAAATGTATGTTTAAAACGCTCAATGTTGAATCGATTTCCGGTTCGGGGTGTTCGCTGATGGGCAAATTGCATGAGCGAGTGTTTCGAAATATGCTATTTCGTTGAGGACGCCGATTATGTATCCGCGGCACCTCTGACCTGCGGAGGGAAAAATGGTCGCGAGACTTTCCGTTAATCTGAATGCAATCGCGCAGCTTCGCAACCGGCGCGACCTGCCATGGCCGAGCGTGCGCCGTCTTGGCCGGATTGCGCTGGAGGCCGGCGCCTATGGCCTGACGGTTCATCCGCGGCCGGACCAGCGCCATATCCGGTTTTCCGACCTGCCGGTCATCCGCGCGCTGATCGACGACGAATTTCCGGACGCCGAATTCAATATCGAAGGATATCCGAGCGATCACTTCATCGGTCTGTGTCTCGAAAGCGAGCCGGAGCAGGTGACCCTGGTGCCTGACGATCCCGCCCAGTCGACATCCGATCACGGCTGGGATTTTATCGGTAATCTCGACCTTTTGAAGCGCACGATTTCACGCCTGAAAAAGAAGAATGTCCGCATTTCGCTGTTTGCGGATGGCGATGCAAGCCGGGAGCAACTCGTGGCCGCGCAGTCCGTCGGGGCCGACCGGATCGAGCTCTACACCGGTCCCTATGGCGGTGCCTATGATGCGCCGGACCAGCAGAAGGCAATGGCCGCCCAGCTTGGCGAGACGGCCGCGGTCGCGTCTGAACTGGGGCTTGGCGTCAATGCCGGGCACGACCTGACGGTTGGCAATCTGCCGCTTCTGACCCGCCATATTCCCGATCTTTGCGAAGTTTCCATCGGCCATGGGCTGACGGCCGATGCCCTGGAATACGGCATGGCCGAAAGCGTTCGCCGGTTCCGCAGGGCCTGCGGCGAGCACATCTGATCCGGCCTTTGGCCGGAACCGGTGCGATCAACAGCAGGCCTCGCCAAGCGCGCCGCCTAGAATGCGGCCTTGTTTTCCTCGAAGAAGGCCCGCAGCGAACGGGGCTTGCGGCCGGTCAACTGCTCGAAATCGTCATTGACAATGTCGAAGCCGCCGGCGCGGACATTCGCGTCGGTGCTGACCATGAGGTCGACCACGAAGGAGGGCAGGCCCGCGGAACCGAGGCCGGTGCGCAGGGTTTCGATCTCGATGTGTTCGACCTTGAGCGGTTTGCCGGTCACTTCGCTCGCAAGGCTTGCGATTTCGTCCACGGTGCGGCTTTCGCCGTCCGTCAGCGTCAGGATCCTGCTTTCGTCACTGTCGGAAAGCAGTGCCGCAGCAACCGCCCGGGCGCAGTCGTCGTGCCCGATGAAGGCCTGTTTTCCGGTCCCGGCGGCACTTGACCACACGCCTTTTGCAAAGGCGTCCGGCAGGCTCATCAACAGGTTTTCCTGATACCAGCTGTTGCGCAGAATGGTATGGGCAAGACCGCTGGCAATGACGGCCTTCTCCGATCCCAGGTGATCGGGGGCAAAGCTGATCTTCGAGTTTTCGGGGTCGGGCAGGGATGTATAGACGAGGTGACGCGCGCCTGCGCGCGCGGCGGCTGCGACCGCGTTGCCGTGCTGCTCCGTGCGGTCGGAACCGGGATCGATCGCATCCGTCGAGATGATGGCTATCCGCTCGGCGCCGGCAAAGGCCGCGGCAAGCGTGTCGGGGTCGTTGAAATCCGCCTTGCGGACCGTCACGCCCTTTGCTGCATAGTCGGCAAGTTTTTCAACAGTGCGCGTGGTCGCGATAATCCGGTCTGCCGGCTTGCCGGAAGCAAGCAGAAAATCGAGTGTTTTGCGGCCAAGCTTGCCGGAGGCGCCTGTAACCAGAACTGTCGTGTCTGTCATGATCTATCCTTTCCCGTCCGAGATATGGTCTCGAAATGAGACTTCCCTTCATGTATGGATACCGGAGCGATTGTAAAGAAGGCACTCTTCTGTGGCGCGGTTACACGCGTGTAACCGGGGAAGGCACGACCATGGACAAGCTCTTTCAAGACAGGATGGAAACATTGCTGGGTGCGCGCGACATTGAATCATGTCCGGTCCGCGATGTCCTGAGCCGGGTGTCGGGCAAATGGAGCACGCTGCTTCTGCTGGCGCTCAGCGATGGTCCGCGGCGGTTTTCGGAATTGAAGCGCTTTGCGCCCGATATCTCGCAGCGCATGCTGACCAAGTCGCTGACCGACCTCAGGCGCGACGGCTACATCACCCGCACGGTCTACCCGACACAGCCGCCGCAGGTTGAATATGCGCTGACGGAAGCCGGGCACTCATTCCTGGAAGCCTGGCATGGAGTTGTGGTCTGGGCCCGGGATAATCGGCACCTTGTCCACGAGGCGCGCCAGCGCTTCGACAGCGAAGAAGGTCAGGACCGCTAAAACACAAACACCCCGGCGCGGGGAAATGCCGGGGTGCCTGCTGGAGGTCTTGTGAAGATATACCGCCATAACGGCGACAGCGGGCTTCATGTTCCGCGATAGTGTTAATTTTTCCCTAAGCTTTTATCGGGCCATCGCGTAGCAGCGGCACGCCGGTACGCATCCGATTGCGCGGCGGTGCCGACAGACGCCGCGCGGGCGCGAAAACAGTTTTTTTCGAAAAATCGCAAGGGATAAACGAGAAACACCCCGACGCAGGGTTCTGTCGGGGTGTTTCCGGAGGTCATCGTAAACGTGCTGATCTGATGGGGCAGAGACGTGCCTTACAGGAGCCGCATCACGATGAAGGCTGGCGGGCAAAAAGAAATCACCCGCGTTGTTGAGTTGAAATTAGCGATTTGATTTCCGATAGTCAATCGATTGATTAAAAAAATTACATCATATTGGCAGATTTTCTGCTGCAGCGCCGTTACGCTCTCAACAGAGGCGTTTCATCTGCATTTCTATTGAACAAATCGGGCAATTCCGGGTCGTCCGGGCGACCGTTGGTTTCTGGCCGTTCACAATCGCGCGACGGTGCTGTCCTGACGGTCGTCAACAACGGAAGCCCGGTGGGCGGGAAATTTGTGTCCGCCGCTGCAAGACGCTTGACGGGGGACGGAAACTGCTGCAAAAGGTACCGTACCGTACAGTACCAGAACGCGAGAGCTGCATCTTGATCGAAGACGTCGAGGTCGAACTTCACTTTACACCCCGCCAGCAGGCGGTTCTCGAACAGGCGCTTCGGCTGCTGGTCGAAGGTGGCGAGAAGTCCGTCACGACGGCCGGCATTGCGCGCGCGGCAAGCTGTTCGAAGGAAAGCCTCTACAAATGGTTCGGCGACCGTGACGGCCTGCTTTCCGCCATGATCGCCTATCAGGCAAGCAAGGTGCGCACATTCGAAAGTGCGGGGCACCGGCTGGATGCCGATGAACTGAAACATCATCTCAGCGCTTTTGGCCACGATCTTCTCGAGGTGCTGGCCGGCGACGTGTCGCTGGCGCTCAACCGGCTTGCGATCGGGCGTGTCACCAAGGACGGGCAGAAGCTCGGCCGCATGCTTCTGGAGCGTGGCCGCGGCCAGATCGACCAGCGGGCGAGGGCGCTTCTGGAAGACGGACGGCGCTCGGGGCTTCTGGTGTTCGACAATGGCGATGAGGCCTACCGGGTGTTGTACGGGCTCATCGTCGGTGACAGTCATGTTCGCCTGTTGCTGGGGGAGGCCGCCGATCGCGGACTGTTCCAGCGGCGTGCCGAACGGGCTGTGGAAAGATTCTGGACGCTTTATGCGGCCACCTGAATTGCCTGCCGCAAGCGCGGTGAGGTGAAGCTTTTGTCAAGGGAAGGAAAGACAATGCGTGTTTATTACGATCAGGATGCGGATATCAATCTCGTCAACGGCCGGAATGTGGCTATCATCGGCTACGGCTCGCAGGGCCGCGCCCATGCGCTGAACCTGAAGGACAGCGGTGCGAAGAATGTCGTCATCGCGCTGCGCGCCGGTTCGTCGACCGTCAAGAAGGCGGAAGCCGACGGTTTCGAGGTCAAGACCGTTGCCGATGCTGCTGCATGGGCCGACCTGATGATGATGGCGACGCCGGACGAGTTGCAGGCCGGCATCTACAACAGCGAGATTGCCCCGAACATCCGTGACGGCGCTGCGATTGCCTTTGCCCACGGCCTCAATGTCCATTTCGGCCTGATCGAGCCGAAGAAGACCGTTGACGTCATCATGATCGCGCCGAAGGGCCCCGGCCACACCGTGCGCGGCGAATACCAGCGCGGCGGTGGCGTTCCCTGCCTCGTTGCCGTCGAGCAGGATGCTTCCGGCAATGCGCTTGACGTTGCGCTGTCCTATGCTTCGGGCGTTGGCGGCGGCCGTGCCGGCATCATCGAAACCACTTTCCAGGAAGAATGCGAGACCGACCTCTTCGGTGAGCAGGCTGTGCTCTGCGGCGGTCTGGTCGAACTTATCCGTGCCGGTTTCGAAACCCTGGTCGAAGGCGGTTATGCGCCGGAAATGGCCTATTTCGAATGCCTGCACGAAGTGAAGCTGATTGTCGACCTGATCTATGAAGGCGGCATTGCCAACATGAACTACTCGATTTCGAACACGGCCGAATGGGGCGAATACGTCACCGGCCCGCGCATCGTCACCGAGGAAACCAAGGCTGCGATGAAGGCCGTCCTCAAGGACATCCAGAGCGGCAAGTTTACGTCGGAGTGGATGCAGGAATGGCATTCCGGCGCTGCCCGCTTCAAGGCAACCCGCCGCCTCAACGACCGTCACCAGATCGAGGAAGTCGGCGAAAAGCTGCGCGGCATGATGCCCTGGATCAAGAAGGGCGCACTGGTCGACAAAGAGCGCAACTAAGCCTCTTTTACCTCATTACCGATGAAATGCGCGAACCGGGTGGCCTTGCTGCCCGGTTCGTTTCTGTTTGGGCATCTGTTTCCGGCGTAGCCGTGATCGGACTTGGGCGCCCCCGTTGCACGGATCGATTGCTATAAATTACCGTACTTGCCGAATTCGGGACTGAATATTACCCTGTGCGGTCTGAAAACACGGTTTTGTTGCCGAATAATAGGTCAGCATTGTTGACTTAAATAGCCGATTGTGGTCATGTTCGACCATCAAAAAAGACTTCGAGGAAACCCCCATGTTTGACTGGGAAGAAATCTACGCGACGCGCGCCAAAAGGATGGGCGCGTCCGAAATCCGCGAACTTCTGAAACTGCTCGAGCAGCCCGACATCATTTCCTTTGCCGGCGGTATTCCCGACCCTGCGCTGTTTCCCAATGACGCGTTTCAGGAAGCTTATTCCGATATCCTGTCCGGCCCCGAGGCGGGCCAGGCGCTGCAGTATTCGGTGAGCGAGGGCTATCCGCGGCTGCGGGAGTGGATCGTCAAGCGCATGCGCGCGCGCGGTATCGATGCTGATCTGGAAAATATCTTCATCACCTCGGGATCGCAGCAGGCGCTCGATTATCTCGGCAAGCTTCTGCTGTCGCCTGGCGATACCGCGCTTGTGAGCTGGCCGACCTATCTCGGCGCGCTGCAGGCCTTCAACGCCTATGAGCCGCGTTACGACCGGCTGGACCTGTCGCGCAATGCGGCACCCGAAGCCTATAGCGCTGCGGCCGACAAGGCCGGTAGCCGGGTGAAATTCGCCTATCTTTCGGCGGATTTTGCAAACCCCACGGGTGAATCGCTGACGCCGATGGAGCGTGAAAAACTCCTCGATATTGCCGACGCACTCGATATCGTCGTGATCGAGGACGCTGCCTATCGGGCCCTGCGTTATGAGGGTGAACGCCAGAAAACCCTTCTGGCGATGGACTGTGAGCGCTCCGGCGGCATTGAGAATACCCGCACACTTTATTGCGGCAGCTTTTCCAAGACGCTGTCTCCGGGCCTTCGCGTCGGCTGGGTCTGCGCCGCAACCCCGATCATCAAGCGGCTGGTGCTGGCCAAGCAGGCGGCTGACCTTCATTCGCCGACCATCAACCAGATGGCAATCGCGCGCGTGGCCGAAAACAGTTTCGAAGCCCAGGCCGAGAAGATCAATACGGTCTATCGTGAACGGCGCGATGCGATGCTGAAAGCGCTGGCGGACTATATGCCGGCAGGTGTGGAATGGACCCGTCCGGAAGGCGGAATGTTCATCTGGCTGACGCTGCCTGAGCGGATGGACGCCACGGAGCTTCTGCCGCTGTCGTTGAAGACGGCCAAGGTGGCCTTCGTGCCCGGCAATGCCTTTTATGCCGATGGCAGCGGGCGCAATCACCTGCGCCTGTCGTTTTCGTGCAGCGCACCCGAGGTGATCGATGAGGGCATCCGGAGGCTTGGCGCTGTTTTGAGTGAAGAACTGGCAGCCGCCGCCTGAATTCCGGCATTTTTAACTGCAAAAGCCGAAAGGCCCGTCATCTCAATGGCGGGCCTTTTGTTTGTCAGGTTGGTGCTGTAGCGTGCGCGCCGTTCATGACTGGCTTTCGCAGAATTCAGGATATTCCATGCCCATTTCGCTTCTTGATTGTCCGCAGGACTGGCCACCGGAAAACAAGGCCTTTCCGCTTCGTGAAATCGACATTCGCATCACCGATAATGCAGCGGTGGACCTGAAGCCGTTCGATGGCGCGGTGGAAGCCAACTGGGCGCAGGAAAAGGCGGCCAATCCGCATCTTTTCAATGGCCGTCTGGTCACGCTCAACCAGGTTGATCTCTGTGACGGCGCCGTGCGCGCCAGAGGTCAGATCGTGCCTTATGCCTATCATCTGTGGTGGCGCAAACAGCCGGAAGCGCCGCCGACCTTTCACAGTTTCGCCATGCCGATGATCCAGTCGGCCGATGACGCGGTCATCGCGATCCGCATGAGCAGCATCACCGCCAATGCCGGCAAGGTCTATTGCGCTTCCGGGTCGCTGGAAGAAGACGACATTGTCGACGGGCGCATCGATATCGATGCCAATATGGCGCGCGAAGTGGCGGAGGAAACTGGCCTTGCTCTGGGCGAGATGGAGGCGGGGCCTGACTATTACTGCGCCCGCCATGGCCAGATCGTCATGTTCTACCGCTTTTTCCGGTCCGCGCTTGACGCCGACGCGCTTATGGCAAAAGTTCATCGGCATATGCGTCAGGATACGGAAAAAGAAATCGACGCCGTTCTGGCAATTACCAGCGACAACAGGGATAATTTCGATTACTCCCATTCAATGCCGCCGGCACTGGATCTGATTTTCGGCGGTCGGGCGTGAGGAAAGACTATCCGGCGAAATGGCAGAGGAGCTTTTGCTGAGATGCGCGAATATGCAATCTACGATGTGTTTACGGCGGAACGCTATCACGGCAATCCCCTGGCTGTCGTTTTCGAGGCCGATGGGCTGAGCGATACGGAAATGCAGGCGATCGCTTGCGAATTCAATCTGTCCGAGACGATTTTCCTCTTGTCGGCGCAACATGTCTCGCAGTCTGCTGCAGCACGCATCTTCACGCCGAGCGGCGAACTGCCCTTTGCCGGGCATCCGACGGTCGGCGCGGCTGTCGCGCTTGCCGAACGCCAGCATGGCGGCGATACGGAAATCGATATGGTTTCCGTTCTCGGCGAAAAGATCGGTCCGGTGCGCTGTGCGGTAAAGCTGCGGCAGGACGCGGCGGGCTTTGCCGAATTCGACCTGCCGAAGCTTTCCCGTCGCAGTGACGAAGCCATCGCGCGCGAGAAGCTTGCCGAGGCACTGGGCATAACCGTCGAGGAAATCGGTTTCGAAAACCATGTGCCGACAATCTGGTCGGCCGGTGTGCCGTATGCGTTCATTCCGGTGCGCAATCTCAATGTGATGGAAAAGCTCGATTTCGATCCGCGGCTCTGGCAGTCCTTCACCCCGCTTGTCGACGGTCTGCCGACCTGGGCTTATGCCTATACCCGCGGTGGCGTGCGTCACGATGCCCATTTCCACACGCGCATGTTCGCGGTTGATGCGATCGTCGAGGATCCCGCCACCGGCTCCGCCGCGGCTGCGTTTTCCGGCGCCATCCAGTATTTCGACGCGCCGGGCGAGGGCTCGCACTCCTTCGTCATCGAACAGGGCGTCGAAATGGAGCGGCCCTCCTATATCCGGCTCAATCTTGAAACCGGTGCAAGCGGCGAGGTCGCTGCGGCGCGTATTGGCGGGCAGGCCGTTTGCGTTGCGCGCGGGACCCTGCTTTAGCGCGCTTTGGATCGAAACGGGTTCATTCTGCGGCAGGAACAGGAGGGGGCATTTCCGGCTTTGTAAAGAAAAAGGAATTTGCCCTCGAAAAAATCAAACGGGACGCTGGACAAGCCCGCGAATCCCCGTTATACGCCCCTCACACGACGCGAACGCGCCGTTATCGTGGGTGATTAGCTCAGTTGGTAGAGCAGCTGACTCTTAATCAGCGGGTCGTAGGTTCGAGACCTACATCACCCACCATTTTCTCCTTTAAATTCATTTATTTAAGTCGGTTTGTGACTTTTCTTGTGACTTCATTTGTGACTTTATTTTTCGAAAAAGTCACACGGGGGTCACACAGTCACTAACGCGATGTCAGCCAGGCAATCAGCCCATCCCATCGGGCGACAATCCAGAGAGCGATTGCCAGCAATAACCCGCCCAGCGTCCACAGAAAGCGCCCCAGCGCGCCCGCGCCTTCCACCTTGGCCTTTGTCCTGGCGTAGTCTTCAAGCGTCGGGGCGGCGTCGCTGACCGATTTTTCGACGGATCCGAGACGGTGTTCAATCGCGACCAGCTTCTGGCCCTGTTCTTCCTGCCGGCGGTGCATGCTGCGCCGGCTTGCGGACGCGCGATCCTCGGATGTGACCATCCGTCGATCGACGTTATCAATGCTGTTTTGAAGCTGGTCCATGCGCTTCAGGATCAAGTTTGTGATCTGATCTGTTTCAGACATCGTTACCAGCATCCAAGGCGCTCGCCGGCCGCATCATTGCCGGTGATGTTGTTGAGCGCGGTGCGGTCGGCCTGGGCCAGCGCCACGAAACCGGCCGGGCTAAGGTTATTCTTCACGAAGGGGCCGCACCCGGAGAGTGTCGCACTCTGGCACCCGGCCGCGATGGCGGAAATAGTCAACACAGAGATCGTAAGCAGAAAGCGCCTCGCGTTCAGCATCGTCCTTCACCCTTTCCTTGACCGCATCGAGCGCGGCTTGTGCAATTGCGGCTCTTTCCGCCTCACGGCCCTCCTGACGGGCTTGCGGCAGGAAGAATATGAACATGGCCAGCGCCATCACCGCCGCGCCCACCATGCCGCCTGCGAACGCCGTGAGGCGGGCTTTGATCCAGGCAATCATGTTTTCCACCCGAAGCGCCGTGCAAGCCGCCACCAATAGACCGTGGCGGTGGTGAGCAGCCCGGCAAGAACCGCCTGAACGCCATCGGCAACAGCTGGATCGGTGGTTATGATCCGCTTCACTTCCTCGTTGATCAGGCCGGACGAAACCATCCAGCCGGAAACGATGTAAAGCAGAATGCGCACATAGACGGTCATATCATGCCTCCTTGAGCACGTTGCCGCCGGCATCGATCAGCGGCAGGCTGTCGAAGCCGATCGATTTCGGAAGGGGGTAATCTTTCGGCCAGAAGAAACCGCAATCCTCGGCGCCGGAAAAAGCGCTGACGGGGTAGGGCGAAATCTGAATGCGGTCGTTCTGGTTTGCGCCGAGACAGGCCAGCCGGCCGTCTGTTGTGCGCCCGGCAACATTTGTCACATGGCCGAATGTCGCGCTGCCGGCGCGGCCTTTCACGGCGATTGCGCCAAGCGCCGGTCCATCGAGCTTTATGCCCCAGCCGCGCCCATAGGAACGGGCAAGCCCGGAGCGCGTCGAGCGAAGGCCGGACGTCTCCAGCCAGTAGCCCATCCCGGCTGCGCAATAAGGCGTTTCGTCGTCATACACCGGCTGGCCGATGGCCTTCCAGTATTCCAGGATCAGGGGATTGTGCTGCGCGCCCTTGATCTCGGCTTCGCCAAGATCGACATAGGCATTTTTCAGCCATGGCGGCATGTCGGCCTTGTCGGTCCGGTCGCCGATGATGGTGGAAATCACCGAAAGGATTGCCTGCCAAAGGCCGGTTTCCTCTGTCGTGGCCCCGGCGAACAATGCCGCGCCGGTCTGCGGGCCGACAATGCCATCAACCAGCAATCCGTTTGCCGCCTGAAACTTGCGGATAGCGGCAATCGTCTGCGGTCCCCGGATGCCGTCAACCGGTCCCGGATCGATCCCGCGCGCGGCAAGCGCTGTTTGAACTTCACGTGTGTTGGCCATGCTGACCTCGCCATTGGTTGGACTTGGCGGTCAGTCTAGGCGCGGCGCGGTGCGGTGAACTTCCGGGATGTGCGAATATAACCTTAACTGCTCTTCATCAGTCCGGCCGTTTTCAATGTTGCCAATAGTGAATTATATGCGTTTTTCAGGTCGTCGTTGGTAGGGGTGCCAGAGAGAGGTGCGATGTTTGTAGCCTTCTTGAGTGAAACCCATCCGCCGGCCCCATCCGCCACCCTGATTTCTTCGTCGCTTGCTGCAAACTGGCCAAGCACGGATGTACCTAGGGCACTTGCGATAGGTAGCTGATTACCGACGTGTCGTGCATTGCCGCCATAGATCAGCCGGAACGTGCCGTCCGTGCCGTAAGCAAGGCCACCCGCCATGCCGGTCAGCCAGCCAGACGGCGGCGCTGAAATATTGACCGGTACCAGCTTGAGAGCGCCCATATACCGGCCCATTTTGGTCGTATAGTCGTCATTCTCATCATCTTCGGAGATCAGGTATGTGTTGGTAGAACCTACACGATAATAGGCGATTTCCCGGCCGCTATCGTGAGCGTCCATTTTTGTCTCGGAAAACGGCAAGACATCTTCATAGCCGGATTGATCGTTGCCGAACTGTGCGCGAATGACGCCATTCTGATCTATCACTTGGAAGGATCGATAAAATCGCAGCCATGCATCCAGACCGTTTGCGGTACCGTCGAGGAGAATGCCAGTGTCAAATCCAGTGATATCATTCCGAACAAACCGCGTGCCGAGGCCGAGCATACCGGGCTGTCTGGCCCAAGGTACTTTGTAGTCGCCGCCAAGAATGCCAAACGCAAGCTCAGCATACGAGCGTGTCGGCGCCCCGAAGATATGAACGCCGTACTGTCCTGGATGAACACCAGTGAGACCGTCCGTGACGCCAGCGCCGAACGTATCGACAAGCCATTGCACGTATGCTCGCGCTGTCGCTTCTTTGCCATCAGGCATAAACGGGCCGAACTCATCCACAAAATCCATGACGCAACCTTCTGCCTGCGCCTGCGCAATCAAAGTGCGCCAAACCTCCATGCCACGAAGAACAGAATTATTCGAACTTTCGGATGTCAGCGGAAAGCCTGAAAAGACGGTAACGTCCGGGCGGTTATCAAGGCCCTTAAAGATGTTTACCATCATGGGTGCGTAGGTTGAGACCCAAGGTGTCGGATCATCTTCCGGGTCATCCTGGTACCCTTCGGGCCGCTCGCTCTCGCGGGCGGACCAGGTGACCCAATCAGGTGCCAATTCGTTCAGGACAAACCGGAAATTGTCCCGTGCCTGCGCGTATTCAAATGCATCATTGAGGTCGAGGCCGCCCCTCGAAAGGAACGAGAAATACAGGATTTCATCGTCATTGTTGACATAGTATTTCAGGACAATATCAACATCACCGGTGACGAGAAAACGACACTCATTGCTGTTGGTCAGTCGTGCAGGTGCTGTGTAAGTGTATCGGGCAACCTCGCCAGGCGTGCCAACTGATGTGTCGATCACATCGCCAACGGGCGTACCGTCAACGGTAACCTGAAAGGTGCCACCTGCCGCGTCAACCAGATAGTAAAAATGAATTTCATCCATCGTAGGCTTCGCGCCGCCAGAATATAGCCGGAACTCACCATCGGAATGCCGGTAAATGCTCGATGTGCGATACCAGAGCGTATAATCCGTTCGCTGCGTGCGCGTTCCAGAGATGGGCGTGTTTTCATCGAACTGCGTGGTAGGGTATGGGCTACCTGTGTAATCGCCGACCTTCTCTTGCTGTGGATTTTTCACACGCAGCATGCCTTGCAGCATCGGCATGATTATCCAATGCGGCGATCCGTTGATACTGTCAAATAACGGCGCGATCTTTACCGGTCCAACTGCCTCACCGCCTACTTTCCTGATTACCTTTTCCATTGTACGGGGAAGGCCACGCGATGCGGTTGCCTGTTGCAAACCACGTTTAACCGCCTCACGGCCCGGCCCTGTCAGCACCACCGGACCCAGAAAAGCAGCCTCGCCGCTGTCATAGATATAGCCGGTTGCCACACCGAATTGGCTGCTGTCGGAAAGCACCAGAACAGTATCATCATCAGCCCACGTCTCAGATGCGGCGTTGAAGGCCTCAAGCGTCGGATAGCTGTAAGCAAAGGCATTGAACTGGACGGCCGCAAGCACCTGATCGCGCGCCTGTTCTGTGGCTGTCTGGACGGCAAGCGAGGCAGTCAAGCTAGCGGAGGCCTGATCCTTGAAACCTTCAGCCTTGGCGGAATGATGTTTGGCAGAATACTTCCCCGGTTCAACAGGATCATTTTCCGGGTTTTCGGCCCACTGCTGGGCCTTGTCTTCCGCTTCTTGCGCGGCTTGCTTGTTCTGCGCGGATGCGGTGTCGCTCGCCTTGGCCTTGATGGCATGATGCTTTGACGAATACTGGCCCGGCTCGACCTCGGCATTTTCCGGGTTTTCCGCCCATTGTTCGGCCTTGTCGCGCGCGGCCAGGATCGCAGCCTTCTCGCCTGCAAGATAGTCGAGGTTCGGGCCGGATTTGACGACGCCGTTGTCGAGGAACAGGAAATGGTTGTCTTCCACATCCTTGTCGAAGGTTGCGCCGGTCTCGCCGTATTCCGCCTTGACGGCGCGGTCGCGGTCGCGGGAAAGCTCCTGGGCGATCATGGTCAGCCGGTCGAATTCGCTGTCGATCGTGGCAGAGGAAAAGCGGCCGTTCTTGACGATCGAAGACAGTCGCTCAAGCAGGGCCTCGCCCGCAACCAGAATGCGGTCGCCGGCGGTGCGGCCGGCATCAAAGGTCAGCGTGCCGCCGCTGGGGTTGCCGGCGCCGGTGATGGTGTAGCCGGAAGCGATCGGCTGAAACAGCCCGTCAACCTCGTAGCCGACCGAAATATCGAGGTCGGACTGAAACACGAAGGGGATGGCGAATGCCGTCTGTCCTGCGCTTGCGGTATAAACCGCCCAGCGCGGCACTTCGTTGATCGGCAGAACAGTGCTCATGAAAAGACCCCGGAAGTTAAGACCGGGGCCAGTTTTTCATGTGGGGGATGTGGTCAACCGTTCAGGCGCTGTTCCTCAGCCTCGCGGGCGGCCAGTGCCAGGCTTTCGCTGGCATCCGAGCAATCGTCCACATTGTCGATCATCATGTAGAACATGGTGTTCATCTCGCCTTTCAGCATCTTGAAGTCGTTGCCGTTGCAGCTTTCGGAGACGTAAAGCACGATCTTGGCGAGCGCGCGCAGATTGACGAGGCTGTTGTCCAGCCGGGCAAGAATGTCTTCGGAAGTCTCGTTTTCGATATAGTCGGTCATAGGTTCTGTCCCTTGTAAGAGTTAAACCAGACCACCCCTGCTAACGGGTGGCCGGGCAGTAACGGGTTAGCAGACCGGCCTACAAGGACACCGGCAGGGCAAAGCCCTCCCGTTACGCCCGACCATAAAAAAACGCGCCACAAAAGGCGCGCCGGACGCCTCGTAGTTCCCAACCCGCTGCTAACCGGGGCTTCCCCTTTTGCGAGAAGCGTGATTAGGTTGCGGGAGGTTTGGGCGTTTGTCAATGGGGGTAAGAAATGCTGGTACTCGCCGCTGTTAATCTTGTGCTTGGGCTCGTTCCACGCCCTTGGTGGTGGGGTGGCATCGTAGCCTTTGCTTCATCTGGTTTAAGCATTTATCTGTCTGAAAAAGTCGATGTATGGCGGACAGAAGCGCGGCTAGCGCAGATGCAAATCAACGATATTTTATTGAATATGATCGTGAGTTTCGTGGTTGTTTTTGCCGCTTATTTTGTCGGGTACGGTCTGAGAAAAATTATGGATCGCAAGCAGAAACACTAAAACGAAAAGTTCAAAACATGTTTCAGGATTTTGCGCATATTGCCATTTTTAAAATGGCCGATCTCGTGGCCTATGTGCTGGGCGGGATTTTATATATCGGTTATTTTTTGGGGTCACTCGCTCTGTCGATCTATGTCGGGAAGATAGTCTACGATCATATCAACGTGCCTGTCGTGAGGCTGGTCATCGCTATTATCCTTGGCGTTTGGATCAATATGGTGATGTACGCAGCGCAAGTTCCAACTGCCGTGACTTTCATTCGTGCAGCTGAAATGTCTGAGCTTGATTAACCGCCGCCACCAGCCGCCGCACCAACATCTGGCCCGCGCTCTGGCCGCATCTCGCCGGGCTTCCACCAGAATTCCTGCCCGAATTCACGCTCATAGAAGCGCTGCTTGCGCTTGAATGCCTTATTGGCTTCCGGGTCCATCAGATATTGCATCTGGTCGAACAGGATCCGTTCCCATGCCAGTCGCCAGTACCAGATCGTCGATCCCGGCGTATTGGAGCGCAGGAAGCGGTTCAGCTCGCGGCCGAATTTGGTATCCTCGCCGCTGGCAAGCTGGATGGCATTGCCGCCCGTGAGGTTCCAGAGATTATTGGCGCGCTCGACCACCGGCCCGGCCAGTGTGGTCGAAAACCCGCCGCCATAGCGGTTGACGTTGGAAAACAGGAAATCGCCGTAAATGCCCAGCCCGCCGCCCTGGAGCATGGCCGCGCCCCAGAATGCCGGGTCGCTCATGTCCTGCGGGTCGCGGCCGGCCGCCATCTGTTTCAGCTGATAGGCCAGTCCGCCGAAAAGCGTGGTCGAGATCAGCAGCGAGCCGGCATAGGCCGCGCCCTTGGCCGGATTATCGCCGACAAGCATGCGGTGCGTGCGTGCGCCGTGCAGCAACATGAACACCGCGCCGAAACTCTTGAACTGCGCGAATGAGCGCAGAACCTCGCCAATGAAGGTGCCGGGCTGGTTCTGGTCCAGCAGCGCCACGCGTGAGCGGTGCGAGCCGGAGGGAATGGCAAATTCCGTCTCGGACTGGATCATTTCCAGATAGCGTTCCGAAAGCCGGTTATCGCCGCTGTCGAACATCTCGTTCGGGCGGATGATCGTTGCGCCGCCCATGTCGTGGCGCTTTGTCTTGCGGATCAGGTTCCAGTCGGTTTCCGTCAGGCCATAGCGGCGCATCGTGTCGCGCAGCGCTGTTGGCAGGGCATCGTAGCCCTTGCCGGCATTTTCGGCGACGGTGCGCATGAAGGCGAGGCCGAAGGCATGGCGCCCCGCCTGCGTCCAGGGCGTCAGGCCGGAATAGGTCAGCACGCGGTCGGCGATGAAGCTGGACCATCCGGGGCCGTCCAGCGTGCCGACATAGCGCGCCTGGGCGTGAAACACATGCATGGCATTGTCGAGGATCAGGCCGGACGCAATCGCCTCCTGCCGGGTCTGCTTGCCCATGGCCTTGATGACATCGCTCAAAACGCCCCGCGCATTCATGCCGGCAAACTTGCGGGAAATCATCGTGGTGCCGATATCGGAAATGGCGGAGATCGTTGCCGAGCCGAGAACGCTTGCCGTGATCAGGCTGCGCGCGGCCGCCATGCCGGATGCCCATTTGCCGCTGACCGGCGTTTGCAGGGTGCCACGGATCGATCCCCACACCGCATCGATTTTGCGGTTAATGCCCTTGGCGCGGTCAAGCGCGCCCTCGGGCTTTCCGGCAAAGCGGGCAGGGCGGCCGGCGGCCTTTTCCGCCGCCTGTTTGGTCACGGCCTGTTTCAGCCATTCGATTGTGCCGTTCGGGTTCGGCCCGAGAATTTCCATGGCGGATATATCGCGGGCCATCATGTTGATATGGCCCATCATCGCGCCGAAGGCATCGCCGCCACCGCCGTATTGCCGCTGGTACTCAAGCCAGCTATCGGCATTGCGAAACACCAGAAAGCGGTGCTCGCCATGCTGGTTGGCAAGCGCGCCCCGGCCGAAGGGCTGGCGCTTGGGTTCCATCTTGTTCCAGCCTTCGGTGGCAATATTGGTCCAGATATCGGTCAGCACGTCGTCAAGGTCTTCCGGGTCCACCGTCTTGCCGGTCAGCGGGTGTTTCATCCGGGCAACGTCCAACAGCGGGGTTATGTCCTGCTTCCACTTTTCGAGGCCCATCTTGCGCAGGGCCCGCGCATCGTGGTGCTGGGGCAGGCCCCAGTTTTCCAGCCGGCCGATTGCGCCGCCGGCGGCATTGAAGCGCTGGCGCAGCCAGTCGGCCGTCTCGTTCCAGACCTTGGCAAAGTGCTTGGCCGCCGCATCGCCGGTATCCTCGCCAAAGCTCTCGCGCAAGACATTGTCGAGGTCCGCCTTGTTATGGCGCGCGGTATCCCCCAGCAGGGCAGAGCGGCGGAAATGGTAAAGCGCATCTTCCATGCGTGCATGCGCCATGCCGATGATGGTGCGCTGCCGCCCGGCAACGGAGGCAAAGCCGGACGATCCGAAATGTTCCAGCTTGTCCAGCGCCGCCTCACCGACATCGAATTCACCGCGGGCATTCCTGTGGCTGCCAAGATCGGCCGCAAGGCGGTTGATAGATTTGATTGAAAGCTTGGCCTTCCGTTTCTGGTGGGCGCTCTGGGCGCGCAGCATTTCGGCAAGGGCCTTCTTGGCCTCGGCATCGGCCGTCACCTCGGAGGCGGAAGCGTGGCGGCGGCGCAGCTTGTCGAATTCGCGCCCGAGTTTCTTGGCGTCGTCATCGGACAGCAGGTTTTCGTCAACGGCCTTTTTCAGGCAATCTTGCAGGCTCATAGCGGGCAGGCCTCCACAATCCGCGCGGCGCGGTCAATGCGTTCCAGTTCGTCATTCAGCGCGGCAATCGTCACCGGCCCTTCATCGTCAAAGAACGGGATTTCCATGTCTTCCGGCACATCGCCGATTTCGCGCCGGGAAATCAGGTCTTCCTTGTCGATCACGCGCGGATCGTCCAGCCCGCCGGAAATCTCGTCTTCGGGAAAGAATGCTTCCTGCGGCAGGTCATCAGCGCCGGCATCGGCTGGCCGGGCGTCCGGCGCTTCCAGCGTCCGGGCCAGTGCATCGCGCGCGGGCAGGTTTTCGGAAACGGCGCGCTCGGCCGCGCGGATGATCACGGCATCGTCAACACCGGGACCGGCGTCGGCAATGATATCGTGCACCAGGCCTTCCACCGCGCGGCGTTCGGTGTCGGCGGCCGGCTGTGCCGTCTGTGTGCGGCTGGCATTGTCCAGCGCGTCCAGCAGGTCGCCGATCGTGCTTTTCTCCGCCGCCTGGTCGGCCGTGCCATAGAGATGATCGAAATAACCGGCCTCTGCCGCTGCCAGGCGGGCATTGTCCAGCGTGTCGCCGCCCTCGCGCACCAGCCGGCCCACAAACGGCCGGGCGGCCTTGTCGAGGCCGAGCGCGGCCATCTCGCCCTTGTAATCCTTCACGCCGCCGCGCCGCATCAGAAATTCGTCGATCGGCTGTTCGGCTGTGCGCGCCGGCGCTGTGGTTTCCGGCGCAAGCTGATCGACAATGCGCCTGACCTGTTCCGTGTCCGGTTCGAAGCGGAAAGGGCGGTTTTCCTGCGCGGCGGCAATGGCGTTTGCGCTCACGCTGTCGTGATAGGCGCTACGGGCCGCCGGCGGCTTCTGGTTGCCGAAAAGCCGTTCGCCTTCCAGCGCATCGAGCGCGCCGCGCGCCTCGGCCGGCAGGTTTGCGCGCATCGGCTCCAGCACGGCCGCTGCCGCCTCGCGGTCGCCGGCAAGCGCCCGCCGGCTGGCTTCCGGCGTTGCGGGATCGTTCGCCAGCGCCCGCCTTGCGGCCGCGCGCGCCTCGGCACTGCGGCCAAGGGCGGCAAGGCCTTCCGCACCGGCACGGCCGGCGCCGCCCAGCGCCGCGCCGAAAAGCCCGGCAAAGGCCACGTTTTTTGCAGCCTCGCCCCAGCCGCTTTCCAGCCCGGCCTCCGCGCGCCAGCGCTGCACGAAAGGTTCGGTTGCCGTTTGCACAGCCGCATTTACCAGTGCTTCCGATGCCGCCGTGGTGAGAATGCGCCCGGTCACGGTGCGGGCAGCACCCGCGCCGCCGCCGAAGACAAGCGCACCGGTCTGGATCGGGTCGTTGAACATGGCGCCGGCGCGGCCGCCAAACATCGCCAGCCATTTCGCAGGCCCGCGCGCGGCGGCAAAGGTTTTCGCCGCTTCCTCGTCCATGTTGCGCGCCAGCGCCTTCGCATCATCCTCGACCGGTTCGCCCGCGCGGATCACGTCGGCCGCCTCCGGGTGGCGCTTCTCCATCGCAGTCAACCAGTCATTGAAGCCAGCGGCGGAACGCGCATATTCGCGCGCCTCGAATTCGGCGCGGTCGCGGCCGGGGCGATAGCGCCCGGGGCGCGTCGTGAACGGGTTCACATGGGTCTCGCCTGTGGCGTCACGAATGGCGGCAATGCGCTCGTCATAGGCGCGTGTCAGCGCATAGGAACGCGAATTGATATTGTCCGTCAGTTTGCCCGCTTCGAATTGCGAGCGCACCACGTCTTCCAGCGTGGAATAGCCCTGTGCCACAGATCGCGGCCGGAACGGGTCGGCCTCGTAGAGATACATACTCATTGGTTTCTCCGGGCGCGGCGGGCGGCCGTCGGCGCGCGCGGCGGCTGTCCGGTGGCGGGTGGTGAAATCTCCGGCGGTGCGGTTTCGGCCGGCGCTGTTTCCGTTGCTGGCGGCACGATTACGGTCTCGGCCGCGCGCCGGCCGCGCCGTGTCATTTCGTAGCGCGTTTCCGTCCGCGCCTCGATGTCGGCCAGCTGGCGGATATCCAGCAACCAGGCATCGCCCTCCGGCGTCACCAGATATTGCGGATCGTCGGAAAGCGGATCGTGCAGCGCCACCCGGTAAAGCCCGTCATCCACACCGACAAGCCGGGCATTGCGAATATCGGAAAGCGGGATATCGAATTCGCCGGTCTCGATTGGCGGCAGGGCATCGAGCTGCAATTGCGTAAGATCGGAAAGCAGTTCCTGCGGCCGCGTCTTTTCCATGTCGGAGGGCACGACAACCATGGCGCCGTTGACCTCGCCAAGCCCGCCGAACTGGCGACCCTGCACCGTGCGCCCGCCGGCGACGCGATCGAGGATTTTCAGATAGGTTTCGTTCGCCACCGTTCCGCCCTCGTCGATCTCGGAAGGATCGAAGCCCTGTTCATTGGCGGATTTCTCGAACAGGATCGCCGCCGTCTGCAGCACGGCCGATTGCAGTTTCGGCTGATGCGCGAAGGCGGTGCCAAGCGCGGGCAGGGCAATCGCCGTCTGGTCTGCCTGCGACGGCATCTTGACCGTGAACACCTTCTCGTTTTTCAGCGTCAGCGCGCGCGAAACCTCATCGACAATCGTGGCGTCGCCCGTCGTCAGAGAAAGCGCGGAGGCATGCGCAATCACCGGCGCCTGGTCGGAAAGCTCGGCCAGGATCGGCACGGCCCTGTCGCCCAGCGTATCGATCAGCGTGGCGGAAAAACCGGAAATCGCATCCGGGTTGCGCATCAGCGTTTCCGAAAGCCGCGCCTGTTCGCCGGGCAGGAAGAAAGGCACCGGCTGCTCGTAGATGGTGGAAACCTGATTGCGCTGCAGCTGGCGCTGGGAAAGCGACGTGGCCAGCGCCTCGGCGCTGGTCGGATCGATGGCCGTGACCTCGATCAGCCCGGCGCGTCCGGCCTGGCCGAGCGGGTCCGTGGCGCGTTCCTTCAACAGATCGTCGGCATGCTTGGCGGCGGCGGCAAAAACTTCCTGTTTGGCGGCGTAGCCGGCGCTGCCGGCGCTGGCGTCCGTCTCGTCTTTCAGCGTCTGCAGCCGTGCGGCGATTTCCGTTTCGCTTTCGGCGTCCATGTTGCGGGTGGCGTCGTATATCTGCCGTGCCTGTTTGCGGGCGCGGTTCCATTCAACGGCCGCCTCCGGCCCGAGAAATTGTTCAACCGTGGCCGCATCAAGCCCGGTTTCGGCCGGGTCAAGCCCCTTGCCGTTTTCGGCCATGCTGGCGATATCGTCGGCGACAAGCCCTTGCAGTTGCGCGGCGCGTGAGCGGAATGCGTTCTTTTCCGCATTCGTCATGTCGGTGGCGTCACGCTGCAGCATCTCGCTGAGCGCAGTGATTTCGCCCATCATCCGGTTGCCGTATTCGCCGATCGACGGATCGTTTTCGAGCCATTTGTCAACGAGGCTGACGGCAAAGGCTTCCTTTTCCTGCGGGCCGGGCAGGGCGTCATAAACGCCCTGGATGCGCGCGCGGGATGCCGTGATGGCAACGTCTTCCTTGAGCTTTTCGCCCTCGGCCGGCGAAATCGTGTTGTTGGCAACGGCCTGGTCGATCGATGCCTGCGCCCGATAAACCATCTGGCCGACAACCTCGTCGCCGTCGCCATTGGCGCCGTAGCCATAGGCCTGCCGCTCGACATTCACCTGCACGGCGGCGATGCCGTCGGTAAAGGCAACTTTTTCCTCGTCTTTCAGGCGGCGGCCATAATTGGCGGTGATCTGCTGCTGATATCCGAGCGCGCGCTGGGTGATGTTCTGCTGCAAGGCCTCGCGCAGCTGCGGATCGGCAAAGGCGGGGTCCTCAAGATAGCGCGCCTGTATCTGGTCCACAGCGGCATTGAAGCCTGCCGGATCGTCCTGAAAATCCTGCTGTGCCTGAAACAGATCGTTGGAAACGCCGGCCTGCACGCGCCAGAGATAAGCCGATTGCGCCGCCCGGTCATAGGCATCGCCGGCAATTGTGCCATCACGGCGCAGCTGCAGCGGTGCGGTGTTGATCTGGCGTGAAGGGTCGAAAGCGGGCGCCGTCGTTCCCGTGCCGCCGCGCGTGCTGTCGTCTTCAATGTGCCAGTTTTCGTTTCCGAGCGGAAATTTCAGCCCATAGGCCGGCGCATTCTCATGCAGCCACGAAACCACGTTCTGCGGGGCCTTGCTGAGCGACTGGCCGTTATAGGCAACATCCATCGCCTTGCCGTGATTGTGCTGGCTCTTGCCGGGCGGCGCCACCCATTTGCGTGCGGCCTCGGCCGAACCGTATTTGACAAGCGCATCCTGCCACAGCCGCGCCTGGTGATCTACCGATCGATAGCCGGAATACATACCCAGTCCGGCGCGAATTTCTTCCGGCGCGGCCTGAAACAGGTTCGCCACCTTGATCGCGAAATTGTCGTCAAGGCCTTCGGTGTGGCTTGCCGCCTTGTTGGAAACGCCCTGCAGGAATTGCTTTGCCGCGATCGGGTCGCCGCTCACGGGGCTGTATTTGACGCCGCCTGAAGGATAACGCGCGTTATATGCCTGCTCGCCAGATTTCAGGCCCTTATCGGTGTAGGCCCTTTGCGCCGCCCCCTCCGCCAGCGCGGTCAGCCGCTCGGAAAGTGAGCCAGCAAGATTGGCGAGCGCGGCGGATGCGCCGCCATTTCCGGCAACGGCGGAAGGCACGCCGGAGCCGGCGCGGCCCTGGGCTTCAAGGCGTCTGATCGGTGACATGGTCAGGCCCCCAGTCTGGCAATGTTAAAGGCCGTGTTGCCACCCGTTTCAAGCGCGGCAAGAAGCCCCTTTGTTTGGGCTTGTCCGGCGCCGCGCCTGAGATTGCGCGCCCGTGCGCGATATTGCGCCTGGACGAATTCACTGTCGCGCCGGTCAATCGTGATCTGATCGGCAGCGTCCCGCGCGGTGCGCTCTGCCTGCGACTGGGCAATGCCGCCCGTCAGATCGACGCCGGCGGCGGCATATTTGTTTTTCGTCTCGCCAAGGATCGATGCCATTTCGCGGCGGATGCGGTTCTGGCGTTGCTGGGCGTCAAGGCGTTCCTGCCCTGCTTGCAGGTTGGCCTCATCTGCCTGCGCCCGCAAAACCTGCGCCTCGGCGCGGCCGGCGCCGATCTGCCCGAGCGCGGAAATCCCAGAAAGCAGCGTCATGCCGGTTTTAAGCGTCGCAAGACTGCCGAGACCGGTTGCTGCAGCTCCTGCTCCTGCCCCCGCCGCTGTTGCCGCCGTGGTTGCGGCAGCCGCACCGCCGCCCGAGAACAAACCCGCAATTGCCGAAAACGCTGCTTCCATGGAAAGCTCCCCTAAAGTGCAGCCTCAAACGTAATCGAGCGCACGTTCAGTCTACCCGGCCGAACCTGCGAGACCGTCACAAAGGGTTTGTCGGCATAGCCGCGCAGACCGGTAATCTTGATTTCGCCGGTAAAGCCCTGGTTTAATTCACCGACATCGGCCAGCATGCCGTAGCGCATCAGGTTGACCTCCCTGAGCTGGCCGTTGTTGGTGCCGACGGCCACGCTTGTCGTATCCGATAGTGATAGATGAACCGTGTGTATCCGTGCGCGACGCTTTATCACCCGACCGCCGCCGACCTCACGCAAAGGAGGCAACGTCTTGACGATCGGCGGAGACCATGTGCCGACGGTTGCAGCGGAAACCGCGATCGGCAGCGTCAGCGCACCGCCGGAAACCGTGTAAGGGCCGAAAACATTGCCGTCCGCGATCACCCACACGGAAACGCCGTTGAAACGCGAAAGGCCGCTGATCGTTGCCGACGGACTGCCAAATGAAAAGTCGCTGGCATCGTCCAGCAACAGCCCTTCCTCAATGCGCTGCAGGCTGCGCGCGCCGTTGCGATCGGTGATGAAGGAAAGTTCGTTGCGGCCATTGACGGCCGCCGCCCGGAAGGTCATTCCGGCGCTGGTCATGCGCGAATAGGCCATAACCTCCTGCTCGCGCAGGATCGTTGCGAGGCGTGCCCCGTTTTTTTCTGTAATTACCGCTTGCAGATTGGCCGTGTTGTCGGACGTTGCCCGTCGCATGGCCATATCTCGCACACCCTCTTTCAAAAGGTGTGGCGCCAGCAGCGAAATATTGGAAGATAGGAAATTGCCGTTGGCGTCGGTAGAGTAAAACTCGCCAAAAGAAGACCGGTTATTATAAAGATAAACGGTCGCGCCTTCGTTTTCCACCGGCCGCACGCCGCGCGCCACCCCATTGCGCGACCCTTGCACATGGTTCGGTGCTTCGTTACGGGAAAGGCCGCGTTGTGATATCCAGTATTCGGCTTTGTTGGTGAATAGCTGCAAATATAGCCCCTGGACGAGGTGTTCTATTTTTTCGCCGCCGCTTGCATCCATCGGCACAAGTGCTGGCCCGTCATCCTCGGTAAAACGGTTGTTGAACTCGAAATAATCCGCCTGGCGGCTCATCATCCAGGCGTGAGGAAGCGCTTTAAAACCACCCATAAGCAGGCGCTGATTGTAGAACGCTCCGCATTGCGGCCAGCCTTTATCCGCGGAAATCACCGGCTCGCCGGGCGCAACGCCGACGGTATCCTTGACCGAAACAATCGCGGCATCGGCCTTGTTCACGACCTTTCCGGAAACCGCCCAGCTGTCGCCCTCATTGCCTTCGCCACTGAAGGTGATTGATATCTTGTTTGACGATGGCGAGGATACGGCAAAACCGGAGGAAATATTCGGCAGATCGTTCAGCGCGGTCTCGATCGCGGAAACCAGCGTCGGCATGTCGCTTTTGTATGTGATCGAGAACGTTTCCTGCTGGGAAACAGTCAGCGTGAAAATCGACGTGTCATTTTGCAGGCCGACAAATTCAAGTGTCCAGACGGCTGCGACCCCGTTTGTGTAGGTGCCGCCATAATCCCAGCTCGGCAGGTTTTCGAGCGGGGCCGTGTCCACCACCCAGCCGCTATCCGTCAGCCGGATGCGCTTTGGCTCCATATCGCGGTGAAAAAGCAGCATCGTGTCGAAGCGCTGCGCGTCTGTCACCTCGGAAAGAACGCCGGAAAGACCGGAAACCGTGATATCGGCGGTTTTGGCCGATGCGCCCCACACTTCTCCGGCATCACCGGCAAAAACGATATCATAAGCGCCGCCCTGCGAGCTTTCGAACGGGAAAATCCGGTCGGCGGTGGCGGGCAGGGCGCCGACATGACGCAGGCCTGGACGCAACGTAAAACCGCCTTGCGGTGCAATGGTGATATTTTCGGCGTGTTTGAGGCCGGTTCCGTAATATTTGAGCCGGGTGCGCTCCTCCAGCTTTGGGTCCAGTTCGCCGGCGGTAAAGGCGGCCTGTGTATCGCCCGGACTTGAAACCATGGTCAGCCCCTCCAGGCTTGCTCAAGCGGATTTTGCGAAGTGCCCATCGGGCGGGGCGGGTTTGAAAACCCGTCTTCGGAAAGCGCCGTCCGCATCTGCCCGCCGCGAAAATTCTCTGACGCGCTGCCATAGGCCGTTTGCTGCAGTTCGTTGCGGGTGTTGCGGTCGGAGGCCAGCGAATAGGCCATTTCGGCGGCAAGCGCGGTGATGGTCGCGCGTTTGAATGTCGCGGTCCAGAGGCTGGGCGCAGCCCGGAATTTCACCATGGCATAAAGCGGATCGTCGCTCGCATGGATCTTGCCGTTTGTGAGAATGAAGCGGCTATAGCGGCGATCGGGGTCCGAAGGGTCATCGGTCAGAAAAACCGGCGTGCCGGTGTAGGGCGCCGGAATGTCGAAAACATGATCGTAGCCGGTAAACGCCGTTGCGCCGTCGATGCGGGAGAGCTGGCGCATTTCACGGGCGAACTGAAAGCCGGAAGGCTGAAGGCCGAGATTGAAATCCACCACCATGCCATAAAGCAGGCCTGCGGCCGAGTTGCCGCCATCGTCATCGTCGAAACTCTGTATCGGGTCCTCGCCGATCATGGCGCAGGCGGCATTTGCAATCGCAAGGTCGGTTTCAAGCAGGTCCATTGCTCACTCCTCAAAGGCAAACGGCCGCCGGGATGTGTGGCCGGCGGCCGTGTGCAGCTAGAGATTTCGCATCAAGCGACGTTCTGTGCTGCAATCGCCACCACGCCGGCCGTCACCGATGTGACCACATAATTGCGGCGCATGGGGGTGCCATCGATATTGAGCGTGCAGTCGATCTGATCGCCCTTTTTGACCCATTTGTAGGTCGAAAGAGCGTTGAAGTATCCGGCCGTTTCGATGCCGGCTGTATCGTCTTCGGTCGCGTAGACATGCTTTCCCATGTTGCTGCCGGCATCGCCGGAAGGATGGGGAATGTAGTCAACGGTGCGAAAACCCTTGATGTTGAAAGTCATTCTCTCAGTCTCCTGTTTGAAGGGGTGAACCGGGCGGCGAGCGCCCGGAGGTCAATGCGTCAAACGATCGCGATGGAGCTGTCCGTACCGGTGCGGAAGCGGATAACGCCCTTGCCTTCCTGCAGGGTGGTGGCTGCGCCCTTGGCCTGCATGTTGAAAGACGTGACGTCGTATTCATTGTGCCACTGAGAGATCACGCGAAGATCCGTGTTGTTGGCCCAGCCCATCGCGGATTTGTGCCAGATGAACAGGTCCTGGTGATCGGCAGAGGGCACCGGATAAAGATCCTCGGCTTCCTCCTCGACGAACAGGAACCAGTTGACGCCGTTCCAGTACCGGGTGTCGGTCGCTTTCACGAACGGGATATCCTGTCCGACATGTTCGGCCGAGTTTACGACCTTGTTGCCAAGAAACTGGTTCCACTGCAGCGACGGAAGACCGCAATAGACCTGTCCATCCCACGGCACCTTGTCATCCTGCAGCGCCGAGCAAAGCATGAGGGCATTGGCGGCCGAGAATGCGGCAGCGGAAAAATCGAGAGAGCCGTCAACGGATGTTTTCGCGGCTGCCATCTTGGCGTAAATCTCGATATCGGTGGCGCGGCCGAGAGCGTTGGCGCCTGCCGAGTAGATGACTTCGCGCTCGTCCACCGTGGTGCGGTCTTCGTCGTATTCCTCGACCTCGTCGTAAGCGACCCAGGTTTCCAGAGGCACTTCGAATTTCTTGCGCTCGCCGTTGCCGGGGATGTTGCGCTGTCGGCGCGTCTTCTTGCGGGCGACGGACTTGCCGGCGAGCCAGAAAACACCTTTTTCGTTGTTTTCGATGCGCGTCGCCATCGTAACCGTCGGACGAAGGCGGTTGCCACGCTGCTGATAGATGTGCATGGCACGCTGGGCATACTGGGTGGTATTCCAGTTGTTGACGTTCTGCGTCATGGTTTGCTCCGATGCTGGTTTCGTTTGAACACCGGTTGGAGAGGCCGCATCGGAGCATCAGGGTCCGGTCATGCCGGAGAGGCCTTTGCTTTAGCAGGTCCGCCCGCTGTCTGAGCAAAGGCTAAGAGCTGTGAGGTGAGGTAAACCTGCAGGCCACAGAAAAGGCCGGGGAGACCCCGGCCTTTCTCAAAGACAAAATCCTGTATCGGTCACGGATAGAGCCGCCGAAAACCGTCGTCATACCGCTTGCGCAGATCAGGATCGTATCGCTTGTTCGGATCAGGATTATCGCGGTTCGCCGGATCGATGCGCGGGTCGGACGTGAGCTTTTTCAGGTCGGCCTCGGTCAACGCGCCTTCGCCGCCGCCCTGACCTTCCAGCCCGAAACCGCTGTCGTTGATCCGGGCAGAAAGCGCCTGCAGGATGGCATTGCCGGCGGCCGTGTCTGTCAGCCCCATAAACATGCCCTTGGCCTCGTCCGTGAGCTTTGCCGGCAGGTCCAGCTGTTCGATCAGCCCCTTGGCGAAGCTTTCCGACTGTTGCAGTGCCTTTCCGACGCCGGCCTTGTCGAGGCCGGTTGCTTCCTGGAAGGTGCGCAGCTCCGCGCCGGCATCGAACGGGGCGGAAAGGGCGCCGGCTTCTGCCAGCGGGCCGAACGTGTCGGACAGGAAGCCGGAGAACTGTTCTTGGCTGATCCCGTATTTGTGCGCGGCCTCGCGGGCGGAGGCGTAAAGCTTGTCTTCTTTCAGGTCGCCAAAGAACGGTGCCAGCTTTTCATTCGGCTCGAAGCTGTATTCATCGGGCGTTTTCGGCGCACTTGGCCGTTGTGCCAGGTCTTTGCGCAGCCCCTCGGCGCGTTTGTTGGCATCGGTGTAACCGCCGAGCAGCTTGCCCAGCGTTTCGTCCGCATCCGCGCCGGCGAATTCCTCCGGCAGGCCTTCCGGCGGTTTCCAGCCGCCACCGCCGGACGGATCGCCGCCGTCACCGCCATCGCCACCGGCGGCCGGGTCGCCGCCATCACCGCCGCCAAGGCCTTCGCCCTCGAAAACCACAAGCGGCAAGAACCGTCTCAGAAGATCATGCATTGCTTATCACCTCTCACACATCACGAGGCTTGATTGCCTCTTTTTCGCCCGCGCTGATATGCCGGGCGATATCGTGCGCGAGGGAATTCTGCCCCTCGCGAAACGCGCCATAGGTCGCCATCGTCGCCGGGTCCCATCCGGCTGTTGCCATGTAGACCGCACGCCGCAATGTCACATCGAACATTGCCTCAAGGGCCTTGCGGCCGTCCGGCGAATTGTAGAAACGCGCCCAGGCGGAAGCGATCGCGCGCTGATCCTCGGCGGCGCGCTTTTGCTTAAGATCGATATCTTTCTTGACCCTTTCGTTGGCCTGCTTAAACCAGTCCCAGCCCCCTTCGGATGCGCCGGAAATGATGCTCTCAATGTCCAGTGGCTGCATGTCATGTTCCTCCTGCGGCGCCGGCCGCCTGCGCGGCGATCGCGGCCGCCTGCATTTCCTGTTCTCGGGTATCCATTGCATCGCGTTCCTTGTCGGAAACCATCAGGGTTTCCGGCACGCCAAAATCGCGGCCGATCATCACCAGGGCCTGCTCAACGCGCGCGACGCGGTTGGAACGATCCGCCATGATCATCAGCACCATCTGCAGCCACTGAACGATTTTCTCTATGCGCTGCGCCTCGCGGGCAATTGCCAGCGGGCTTTTGATGCGCACGCGGATCAGCAGCTGGTCGATCGGAATTTCATCGGCGATCAGGCCGCGATTATAGGCAAGCTCCAGCACGCGTTTGACCGCAGGGATGGTGACTTCCTTCACCAGTCGCCCGTAAGCGCCAAGATGATCGGAGGCGAGCCGTTTGACCCGCTCAAGGATCTCGGTTGCCGAGCGCACGGCCGCCCCCTCGGCTGGCAGGCTCTGGTCCATCATGGTCGCCTTAACGCCCATGCGCATGTCGTTCAAAACCATGTCGGAAAGGTCAAGGCGTGGATCGGGGAAACGCTGAACCGATGGGCCAAGCGATCCGCCATTGCGCGCGACCTTCCAGAAAGACCCCGGCGCTTGCGTTGCGAGGTCCGGGTTGAACACGCCGTCATCAACGGCGGTATAGATGCCGAGCATGGTGATTGCCGCTGCCTGAAGCTGCAGCCGCGCCGTGGTGTTGAGCGTCTTGATTGTCGGCATGGCCAGCATGACCGGGCCGCGCCCGTAGGTCTCGCCCGGCACGCGGAAATAGCGCGGCACAAGCCAGGGGCATGTGCGGCTTTTTGCCTGGTGCAGTCGGCCGTCCTGCTGTTTGCACCACACGGTCATCACCCATTGCCCTTTGCGGGCGTCGTGGATCGTGTCCTGGTAGACCTCGATTTCCTTTTCGGGGTCCTGTTTTAGCATTTCCTGCAGTTCTTCGCCGAGTTTGGCGCGTGGCCAGGTATCCTTGATCACCCGGAGCGACATTTTTCGCGTCCAGAAAATGCCGGAAATGCGGTTGCGCGGGCCGTTTTCGAGCAGGATTTCATCGACCGGTACGCTCATCGGCTCCCAGAGCTTGTCCGGGGCCGTGCTGCTGTCCATCAGGATTGCGCCGGTTCCGGCCGAAAGCTCCAGCGCCATTTCATGAAACGACATATCCCAGTCGCCATCATCGAAGAAGGCCCCGGCAACGCTGGCGATCGGGGCAAGTTGTTTGGCAAAATCGTCGCGTTCGGCCTGGTTGACGATCACCGGCCCCGGTTCAAGCTGGAAGTTGTCTTGTCCCGCCGGCCAGAAATCCTGTTGCAGCTTGCCGGCAAAGCGGAATGCGCTGTCGATCGCGGTATGATCGAAAACCTGATCGACGCGTTTTTCCCCGCGTGATCGGCCGTTGCGCTGGCTGTTGGCCGATTTTCGGAACGGGATGGCGTACTGGTAGGCCTCATCCAGCAGCGGCTGGAATTCGTCGCGCTCGCGCTGGGCGGCATTGCGCCGCTGTTTGAGCCGGGTTGTTTCGCTCATCAGGCGCCGCCAAGCTTGTCAACGCCGTTGCCGGAAAGGAAGGTCAGAAGGCGACTGCCTGTCTTGCGTCCGGCCTTACCGCCGGTCGCCTGGTCAACTTCAGCCTGTTGCCGCGCCAGATCGGCCAACTGGCGTCTCTGGTTGCTCTCCTGCTGTCTGCGAAGATCGCCCGCACCGCTTTTCCCGCCGAATAATCCGCCCATCTCTCTGCCAAAGCTCCGTGTTGTTCCAGTGCTCGACGAAACGAAAGCCGCAGAGGCGGGCAAGCCGCCGTCCGGCATCCGTTGCGCAAAACGTCACGATGGCAGGGTAGGGCGCGGCATCTAGCGTCAACCGGCCGTGGCGGACGATAAGCCCCATGTGGCGGGCGCATTCCGGGCGGACGGAAAACCACGCTTCAGCCCAGCCGTCATTGGGATAAATCCCGAAAAGGCAGATCGGTTTGCCATCCTCCCGCAGAACATGGGTTTCCCCGTGCGACCACATCTGTTTGGCAATTGCCCAGTGAATTTGCGTATGGGCATCGGCCATGTCGGCCATGTCGAAAATCGTCGCAGGTGTTTCAATTTCAAGCGTGGTCATCTGCCGACAAGCCCCACCTTGTGCGGATCGAAGCCGCCACCCCCACCCCAGGGGGACGAATTCCCCCGTTGCGTTCGGCCGAAGCGGTCGCCCTGGCTGGAAGGTCGCGCGGCATCGGCCGCGCCGCGAATGGCGCCGGTGCGGCCGCGAAAGCCGAGCACGAGATATTGCAGGCCATCATGAATATCGGACCACGGATGGCCTTTATCGGGCTTTTCCTCGTAATCCGTCGAGGCGGTTTCCACGCGTTTTTTGTACCGGTATTTGCCTTCGAAACCCTCCAGCAGCAGCGGGCACTTTTCGGGATCGATCAGCAAATGCGTGTCCGGCTCCAGATAACCACGGATCTCTGCCTTGACCGCATCGAGCCGCATGCCAAGCTCGTTCGAACCGCCTGCGGGAATGAGGATCGGCAGGCCGAGAATGACGGCAAGTGTTTCCATGGCTGAAAGCTGGCCGCCTTCCTGGTCGGCGCCGTGCTCTGCCGCCGGGTCCACCCAAATGCGAATTTTGCTGGCGTTTGAATAGTCTTCGGAAATCTTCTGTTTCAGCGCCTCGCCAAAACGCGCCGCGCCGACGCCGTGCCCGAGATAAAGTTCATCGGCAACAATAATCCGGCCGGGGGCGCGTGTCTGGCCAAGGACGCAGGCAGGATTGAGGGTGTTCATCGAAATATCGATACCGATGCCAAGCGTCAGTTTCGGGTCCGTCATGATCCGCATGCGCGCCACATTCCGCCGCCGGTCGAAGCCCTCATAGACCGGCTTGCCGGCGCGGGAATAGCCAAACTCGTTATCGACCATCCGCCGCACAAACCAGTCCTCCTGGTTGCGCACGATGCGGTCGTAATAGTCCGCCTCAAGGTTGAAGCGGTTTTCGGCGTCGTCGGATCGGCCGGACGGTTGCTGAAACAGGTATCTGTCCGGCGTCCGGTTTTTGATTAGGTCGCGATAGGTCCAGCTATCGACCGTCGGCGCGTTCATGTCGCCGATCACCATGCGCTGGCGCTGGCCGCTGACAAGCTTGCGGCCCAGTTTTCGGCTAAGGTCCTCGATCTCGTCCACTGTCAGCAGGTTTTTCGACGCCGGATAGCGGCCGACGCGCTGCTCCATATCGGCCAGCGACCCATCTGCATGCGTGTCGATTTCGTTCAGCCATCCGCCAGAATATTCCCGGCCTTTCATCATGGTTTCAATCGAGTTTTCGCCAAGGCCGGCGAATTCCGTGATCACTTCTACGCGGATGCCATCGGCAGCCATAAAGCGCAGCGTATGCGTCACCGGCCGGTCATTTCCGCCTGCCCATGACGAACCCGGATACCCTTTTGGAAACCATTGTTTCCAGCTCTCCAGCACGGTCTTTTCCGCCGATCGGAATGTGTCGCGGAGAACCACCCAGCGGCACATGCGTGTCGGCTTGTTATCGTCGGGGTGCCAGGCAATCGGGGCTTTTGTGGCGGCATAGATGCGCTTGAAAACGCAAGCCGTCGTCTTTCCGCCGCCAAGCGGCCCCATGATCACCGTCGTTAGCAGGTCCGACTTGATGAATGTCTGCGCAACCGGGCCGGGCGGCGTATAACTGAACGGCGAAAATTTCTCGTCGATCTCGTACTTGGCAACGAGGGCGCGCACCTCCTGCGTTTCATGTCGCTTGAGATCATCGCGTGTAATACTGCCGATCGTGCCGCTCATGCGCGCGCCCTCACAATGCAGGAACCAGTCGGCGCGCATGCGCGCGCGCCGACACCGGATAAGTCACCTGAAGGCCGGAGGCCGTAAGGTGTCCTTTCAATCATCGTCAGTTGGGCATTCTGTTGACCGTATGAAGGGCAAGGACCATCCATCCCCCGACCCCGGCAGAAGCGGGAAGGGCGCCGGCGCGCTCTTGATGATCCCCCGCACCCCCATGGTTCCCGTCTGAACGCAGCGCAGCGTCCAGATTGACCGGTTCCCGGATCACTCACACCCGATTGCTTAAATCGGGATCGGTGCGCAAGCGCCTCCCCCCTCGGGGCGGGGGTGCCCCCCTTTCGGGGAAAGGCCCCGGCGGCGGCGGCGATCCGGCGGCAAAAAATCTGGCGGGCGAGGGGCAGGGGGCAGGGGGCAGTGCCGCCCGTGGCCGATCGTCCGGCCCGGCGCTGCCACTGATATCTGATCAGTTGCCGATTGAATGATTTCAATGCCTTATGCGCCGTGTGACCGTTGCGCCCAAAAGTCACAAATGCGTCAATCGTCCATGTCATTGTTTTTGTTTACCTTTTCTTCAATGAGCGGCTGACCGACTGACAGGCCCTTTTGCTCGGCCAACTGCCGCGCCTGGTCGAGCTGGTTGGTGCCGAGATGGAGGAACAGGGCGGGCAGCATTTCCTCAAGCTGCTGGGGCATGCTCATGATCTTGGCATGGAGGTAGGGCGCAAGCTGCACCCGCATGGCGTTCTGGTCCTGCATCACCTGCCAGAGGCTCGGCGGCTTGGCCGGCTGGCGCTCGCATATCCAGGCATGCAGCTGCTCGGCCGGCATCGTCACATACTGCATCAGCGCTTCGACCGGATCGGCATAGCCTTTCTCCTCCTGCAGGGCGAGAAGGTCGCGCGATCGCTTGTTTGTCGCGCCTTTCGGCCGGCCGGGCTTGCGTCTGGGCTTGGCCTTGCGGTCGCGCTCCAGCCGTTCGGCCTCGCGCCGCTCCCAGCTGGCGCCGGCATCGGCAAACTCACCCCAATCCATATTTTCAGTTTCTTCGGATTGTTTATTCATGGCCCTGCCTTTCGACTGTCTAGAGACTGTCTAAACGCTGTCTTATGAATAACGTAATAAATACAATACGTTATATATAAATTAGACAATTAGACAGTTAGACAGTCATTCTCTACACATGCGCGCGCGTGTGTGCGTATGTACGAGACAAAACGCTGTCTAATTGTCTAATTGTCTTGTGGTTCTGATTTTGCATTTCAAAACAATGCCTTGGAGGCGCAAAATCCGTAGACAGTAGCAAGACAGTGCTAGACAGTTTGTCTGTCTTGCCACACGCATGAGTGCACCATACGCCCGCGCACGAACGGTCAACCGCGCGATTTATTGCAATTCGACGGGTCCGGGTGGGGGATTTCGGGTGCAAAATGACGCAATCGGGCGGCGCTCTGCATCCATGGCGCGATTTTTTGTGAAAAATGTAGTTGACTTGCGAAACAGTAAGTCCTAAATATAGGACATGAACGGAAGGGGGTTGGCCCCGCCGAAACTGGGTAGGAGACCCGAAATGACCAAAATCATCGAAACCGCTGAAGAAGCCCGCACTCACATCCTTGAGGCCATCGAATTTGCCGGCCGCGAGGAAGTTCTCGAAGCTGTCGTCCAGTTCAACAACACCACCGAAAACGATATTGATGACAAGGGGGATGTGTGGGTATGCAATCCGCAGTCCGGCCATTGGTTGGATGAAGATCGCTTGGTCGAGTTTGCAAAGTTCCTGGCCTAACGATGAGTAACAAGCTCCTGAAAGACGCTGGCGAGGTTCTCTATGGTCCTCGTTGGCAGTCCGATTTAGCCAAAGATCTGGGTGTCTCTGATCGAACAATTCGGCGCTGGGTTTCCGGCGCTGATGATGTGCCTCAAGGTGTTGCGCTTGACCTTTGGCGTATCTGCCTCGAACGATCTGCGGATCTTGATGACGTGATAGTGCGGCTGAAAGTGGCGAGTACGCCAAGTTAAAGTGCAACATCAAAGCGCTCCGTATGCCTTGAGGTCGACAAACAAACACCGCACCTGCCGGCCGGCAATGGTGACGCGGTTATCCTCGCGCCCGCTGCCATCGTCGATGCCGCGCTTCACGATGTGCGACGGCGCGCGGCGCAGCGCCCATTTCCACGATCCGTTGCCGCCACGGTCGCCGAATGGCGTATCCAGCAGCGCACGGCCAATCTTCTTCGAACTGTTGGGAATGGCGAGGATAAGCCCGCTCTTGACGCTGCCATAAAGCCCGAGATCCGCATGGCCCAGCTTGCGCCGTGTTTCCTCGAAGGCGGACGCCGGCCCGCCGCCCATGGGGTCGCTGCTGCGGCCCTGCTTCAGATCGTCAAGCACCTCGGAAACCGTGTTCCGCACACCGCCGGAATAGGCATCGATCTCGCTTGTCAGAATAAGGTCGATCGCCTGGCGCCAGGTCTCGCCCGCGCCTTCCAGCTCAGGCATGGCCTCGGCCTGCAGCCATTCGCCCCAGCGGTGCAGGTCGCCGCCCTGTTCGCTCGGCATCCCCAGCGCATGCAATCCGTCATCGCCGATCAGCGTATGCGCCAGCGCCAGAAACGTGCCATAGGTCTTCTGCCCACGGCTGTTGTGCCCGGCCTCGCGCAACACGGCATAATACTGGTCCAGCTTGTAATCGAGGTCGCCCCAGCCATCCGCAAGGATCCGCAACAGGCGCGGTCCCACGGTCTCGGCTGCCGGCAGCGTCGGCGCCTTGTTGCTGGTCACCTTCAGCGGCATCATTTCCACGATCACAAGCCGCGTAAGGTTTGCCGGTGGAATGGGCGGGGGATTGATCCCCGAGAATGCGAAACTCGATTGCGCCTGAAATTCCACGCCCTTGTGGTTCTGCCCGCCACGGATGCGCACCGATCCCGAAGCCGCATCACGCGCCATCTTGATCACCTTCTGCGCCTGGTCCTGCCCGTCTTCGCCTTCAAGTTCGTCGATCGCGATCGGCACGCTGTCATGGCCGACAAGCTGGTAAAGCCCGGCCTCGCTGGCGTTCGTCGTGGCCACCATCATCTTGCCCAGCACTGAACGGATCAGCCCGTTCTTGCCGAAAAGCTCGGATTTGCCTGTTCCGGCATCGCCGACCATGAAAATCGACGGCCGCCAGTCCAGCGCCCCGCCCAGCATGGCCACGCCGAGCCAGCCGATCAGAAACATCACATCCACATCGCCGCGCGCGAAATTCCACGTCCGCAATATCTCGAAAAGCGTGGTCGCCGGATTGTCCTTCTGCTGAACAGGTTCGGCCCATGGCGTAAAGCTCGCCGGCCGGCGCGGATAGAAATAGCCGTCATATTCGCCGGTATCTTCCAGCTGTCCCTCGATCCACATGGCATCGCCGCAATGGATCATCAGCCCGCCCTGGTCATCGCGCCAGGCGCCGCGCCCGCGCACGGTGTCGCTCATGCTCCATGCGCCGCGCGCCCGGCAGGCGGCAAAAAGATCGCGCCGCACGCGCTCGCTCTTGAAGCCGGGGTCGGCCGCCATCTTTTTCGGTTCCTTGGCAGGCCACGCCCAGTAAAGAAAATCCTCATGCCCGGCGAAAAGGATCTGCATCCGCTCGACGCCAAGACGGCCTGCAGCGGCAGAGTTGAAAACCTGCCCCATCGTATCGACGAAATAAAACGCCTCTCCTTCATAGCCGAGCGGGCGCACCGGGCATGCCTTTGGCAGAAAACCGGTGTCATCGATCTCGCCTTTTTCCGGCCATTCTCCCGGCGGAATGCCGTTCCATGGCTGGCCGGGCAGCGGATAAACCGCATCGCGCCGCTTTGCCTCCAGCTTGGCGCGCTGCCCGGCCGCCGCAATCAGACCGCCGACGCGTTTCGCGCCGCCGTTCTGGCCGCCGTCTTGCGTGTTGTCCTGCTCTTGCATTGCAATTTACCTGTGGAAAACTTTTCTTCACCCGCAAAAGCCGGTCTGAAACCGGCTTCAGGTTGACAATTGACCGCTCAGTTTCGCGGAGCCTTGCGCCGGCTTTTGCCCTTTGCGGCCGTTTTGCGGGTCGTGGGCGGCGTTTTCACAGTCTTGCCAGCACCTGCAGCCGCGCCATCCGGTTCGCCCTGCTGTCCGTTCCCGTCGCCTGCAGCGGGCGGATCACCATCGCCCGGAACCACCGGTGCACCCTGCGGTGCTCCGCCTGCTTCCGGTTCCGCGTTCGTGCCAGCTTGCGGCTGTTGATTTGCTGTTTCTTCTTCACTGGTCGCTCCAAGGTTGATCGGCTGCATCTGCGCCCCGCCCTCATGCGCGACGATCGCCGGCGGCATTTCGGTGGCAGGGGCTTTCGGTTTGGAAAGTTTTTTGAGGAAATCCAGCGCATGCGGCTCCATTTCGCCCATGCTGCCGATCGGCTCAAAAATCGTGTCTTCGATCTTCGGCGGCGTCGGCGCCTTTAGGGCTTCCATTGCGGCACGGGTGGTCAGCGCATCGCGCTGTTTGTTCATCCGGTCGTATTGCGCCATAAATACCTGCGCAAAGGTCAGGAATGCCCATTGCCGCGAGATCTCGACATCGGCAAAAAGGTGGCTCTCTGGCACGCCTTCCTGCAGTGTCGGTCTCGCTTCGCCTGGAGTATGAGCGACGAGGCTGTATTTCAGTCTCAGCCAAAGCTGTTCGCCATAGGCCGTCTTTTTCTGGCAGTAGTGTCCCATCTGCCAGATCACCGTCGCCAGCGCATCGCCCTCAAGGCCGGTTCCGGCCCAGTCATAACCTTCCGTCTCGTTCAGCATGCCGTAAAGCTGGCTTGCAGCCGCATGGGCCACAGCGGCCGCCGCCTCAACGAGGTCGAGTTCCATGATATCGAGTTTCACCACGTTCTCCTTTGATAAGCATCGTTGACGTCCTTCCCCCAGCTCGCCGGCATGGAAACCACTTCCACCGGCTTGCCGAAGCCTTTGATCCGCGCCACCGCGCGGCGAAACAGGTCCTGCGCCTGGCGCTTGCCCCAGTCATTGTCCTGGAAGATGATGAAGCCGCTCGCAGCCGCGTGGTCGGGCATATGTAAAAGCCCGGACAGCGAGCCGGTTGCCCACATGCGCATATCTGGTGCGGCAATCGCGGCGGAATAGCCATCCTCACAGCCCTCGACGATGCCGACCAGCTCGCAAACGCCCTCACGCGCGGCCTGCTCCGCGCCGATCCCGGCCGCGCCATTGGTCAGCCGGATCACAAGCCCGCTGGTTTCGGGAAACATCAGCTTGGCCTTGAACACATCGGCCTTGCCGCTGCCGTCGGCGCGCAGGAAGGTGTAATGGTTCGCCGCCACCTTGCCGCCGGCCGTCACCATGGCGTGCACCATGGCCGGCATCAGCGGCCGTTCGTCTTCCATCCAGTATTCGCAGTCATGGCGATACCGGATCGCGTGCCCGAGTGCGGGAATGGCGGAAAGGGCAATGCCACGGCTTTGCAGATAGGTCTCCACCGGCGTGCCGGCCACGGTCTCGCTGCAGGCATAGAAAAACTTGCGCGCCCGGTTGATATTGTTTTCCCGCCGGGTCTTTTCCTTCGCCTCGGCCGCCAGCCGCCGGCTCTTGCCCTCGGCCTCCATCCGCCGCTTGCGCGCCGGGTCCATGTCCTTCAGGCCGTAGCGTTCTTCCAGCCATTCCACCGCCGCCATGCGGCTGTCATCGCTCACCGCACCGGCCAGCGCATAGGCCACCAGGTCAATTGCATCGCCCTTGTCGCCGGAAACGAAATCCTTGAACGCGCCGCGCCGGTTGCCCGTCAGCCACACGCACATCTGCTCCGGCTTCGCCTTGGCCCGATAGGGATTGACGATGTTCCAAAGCCCGGTGCGCTTGTGGCGCCGGCTGGCGCGGTAAAGCTCCTCGACGATGCTTTCCAGATCGTCGATCGCACGGTCCTTGGCGACGGAAAAGCGGCTCATTTGGCTTTACGCCTCCGGCCGCTGGTGAATGCCGGCAGCGGGTCGGCCAGGCGCAATGTCTGCCCCCCCCCAGCAAACAGGCAATCATCCTGCTCGGTCAGCATGCCCTTGCCGGCAAGGCTCGTAACCGTCTCCGCCTTCACATGCTTGCCGTCTGGAATGGAAAAATACACATAGCCATTGCCCAGCCGGATCGCTGTTTCGCTGTCGGAAGCCATGCGCGCGATAATCGACTTCTTGGACTGCAGACGCTCGACGAGGCGTTTTTCGGCTGCGGAAAGATGCGGCGTCTCAGTCATCGCAGCCATCCTTCACAACCATGTCATTGAGTATCATCAGACCGGCGAACCTGCTCGCCACCTCCGTCGCTTCCGGTGTGAGCGGGGCGCACTTCAGCAGCTTGTTGCCTGCGAAAATCGTGATGATGTTTTCGGGGATGCGATCGTCTTTATGGATCGCAACACCCTTGAAGCTGTAGGGTAGCGATCCGTCGAGATCTCTCCGCAGATAGGATTTCTCGACGATCGGGAGGTGGCTGATCAGATCCGTGTGCGGTGATATGCGAATGCAGATAGATCGCTCGAGCATCTTGGCTGCGGCATCTGTGAAGTACTGTTCCAGCGTCGGAAGCGATATCGTCGCGTCGGATCTCGGCGCCGAGCCGAGCGCCTTTGTCCAAGCATCCTCGAGCGTGGATCTGTATCGCTGGGCGATTATGGTGCGGATCAGGTCTTCCCCGGCGCTCATATGATCTCTCCCGTCATCACCGCCTCAATCCGCGCCAGCGCGCGGTCAAAGGCCATGTCCTCGCGGGCCTTTTCCACCCGGCGAAGATGTTTCGAAATATTCTGCTTTGTGCAGCCGCACAGCGTGGCCGCGTCTGTCTGGTTCAGGTTGCAGCCGGTCACCAGCAGATAGATCTCGACCGCCTTTTTCCGGGGCTGCAGCTCCGGCATGAAGGAAACGGCAAGGCGTATGGATCGAAGCGCCGTTCCGCCGGCGCGCAGCATCAGCCGGTCAGTCATCGGGGAACACCCCTTCCGCCCCGCGCCGCCGCGCCTCGATCGTGCGCAGCGCAAACCGCAAGGCGGTAATCTGTGCCGGAAAGGCGCGCTTCTCCCGCCTGATCCGCCGCCATGTCTCGCGTGAAATCCCGGCCGTATCCGCCAGCTCGGAATGATGCACGTCCATGACCTGCCGCCGCGTCTCGATGGTAGAGAGCGCATCAGCCTGGTCGGGCCGGTAAAGATTTCGCTTCGTCATCTCGCCACCTGGTCAAAGGCGGCCCTACGCACAACAAAAAGGCCTTGGTGATTGGGCTAAAGTTCGGAATTGACTGACTTAGAAAGGCGCTCGAAAACAGCGATAAAAATCGCCTTCTGCCGCTCATCAAATCCGGTTGAAATAATGTCTACGGCGTCGTCCAGGAGCGCTCCGTCATGAAGACGGCTTGTCAGCTCTTTCCAAAGCTCGAGCGCAAAGCCCGCGTCTTCACTCATAGCGTCAAGAATGCTTTCGGCGTCGATGTCTGCCATCAGCTTCGTACTCATGCCTGCGCCTCCAACTTCAGTTTCAGTTCCGCCGCGCGCTGCCAGTTGCAAAGCGCGGCCGCTATCCCGCCGGTCGAACTTGATCTGATCCCGGCCAGAATGATGAACGTGCCGTTCCAGCTGTCGCGCGTCTTCGCGCCTTCCTCGGCGCCAAGCTTTTCCAGCGCCGCCACTGCCGCCGTGCGATGCGCAGCCACGCTGGCGTGATATTGCGCCCATGGCTCGACCGCGATTGCCGGTATCTCCGCCCGCAGCCCCGCCACCACGCCAATCAACCGCCGCAATTCGTCCTGGTCGTGCGCCGTCTTCATTGCGGCCCCGCTATGGAAATCTGGTTTTTGGAAAGCCCGCGATTATAGGTTTCGCAGATGGCGCGGGCGAGCGCCGTGGGCGCAGAACCGCCGGAAAGTTTTTTGATCGTCTCGGCGGCCGTCGAGAGGCTGCGACGGTCGAGGTCGGAAAGCACCGTCTTCATGCGCTCGGCCGAGATCGCTTCTTTGTTCTTGTGAAAGATCATCGAAAGTGCGCTGATGAAAATGCCCTTCAGCGCATTGGCATCGCTGGGCCACGCTTGTGAAATCGTCCTGCAGGCGGCCGTTGTCGCGCCTTCGCCATAATATTTGATGGCGCGCTGAACGGAGGAGACGGCATTGGTCCGGTTGGCTTTCAGCGGCGCGCCGGGATAGGGCACGATCTCGCATCCGGCCTCCTCGAGCACGGCGCAAATCTGCATCATCCCGGCTTCGCCAGCCTCGAGACCGGCATAATAGCGCTCGACAGGCATGACGGCCGTGCGGTTCATGTTCACGCCGAGAAAGGCGCCGGCCTCCTCGCGCTTGTCGGAAAGACGAACCACGGCGGCAGGCACTTCATTGACATGCGGATGCGCTCTGGCGGCCGCAACACGGTGCTGCCCGTCAAAAACGGCATAATTGCCATCGGCCTGTTCTGCCAGATTGACCGGCTGAAACTTCGACCAGTCGAACTCACGCAGAATTTGCGTCACCCGGCGCGGCTTGATTTCGCGCTGGTAATTGTTGTCAACAATGATCTTGTCGACGGGAACCCAAAGCAATTCGGGCTTTTGCCCGATATCAGGATTGAATTTCTCAGTCATCACCGCTCACCCCGCGCAAAAAGTGCCCTCAGATCGTCCACATCGGCGCGTTTGCCGTGCGTCACCGTGCCGGCCAGCATCATCTGGCCGGTGGCGGCGCTGTAGCTGTGGCCGGTAAGTTCGACGCCGCCGGCGGAAAGGGCGGCGGATATGCGGTTCATCACGGCCAGCTGGTCGCGGTAGACCGCGCGCACGGCGGCCGGGCCTTCCGCCCGCGCATCCGCCGGCACAATGCCACGGAGCCTGATTGTCGCGCCGGCGAAACTCATAACCGACACCCCGAAAGCAGCGCGACGGCCAGCAGCGCGGCCATGCCGGCACAAAGCAGCACGCCGCCGATGGCATGGCGCACAAGCGCGCCCTGCAGCCGATCCCGATCCGCCCGGATCGCCGAAACCCTGCGCGTGGCAGCCCGTTCCATCTCGTCGCGATGCTTCATGCCGCACCGCCTTTCTCAGCGCGGGCGCGGCGATCGATTTCTGCACGCGCTTTCTCGCTGAGATATTCGAGCGCTTCAGCCCAGGCGCCTTGACACCAGTCTCGACACGCTTCCTTGAAGTCGTAGACGTCATCGATGTCATCCATTGCGATGGAAACAAAAAGGTCCATCGTGCAAGGGCGTCCGTCGCTTTTATTCTCGGCAGGCCACTGTTCAGGCAAATGGGGGCGTCCGACCCAATTCAAGAGGTGCCGTGCGGCCTCATCAACCGTCGCCTCGTCCTGCTCGGATAGTTCACGACCGGCGAGCATTTCTGTCTCGATAGCGACAATCAATTCACCGCTGGTTTCGACGGCAATGCGCCAATGCTTATGCGGTTTTGTGTCAGTCATGCCGCACCGCCTTTCCGGCGCGCAATCTCGCGGTCGAGATACCACCGCGCCTTCTCAAGATCCTCGATCGCATTGCCCTTCAGGTCGGCGCGCCAGATGTATTTCACCGCATTGCCGAGGTTGAACCCCATATGCTCGGTGATCTGGATGCACTCGATGCCGGAAGGATGTTCGGTGTAATGCTTCGGATGGTTGACCGGATCGGGATCGGCCGCAGTTTTCCGCATGGCCAGAGATCGCTTTAAATCATTCTTGGCCCGGCATGCCTGACAGATCGTTGGGCCGGAAATGAAGTAAGTGGCGAATGGCCTGCCGCACTGGCGGCAGAGTTTGGGAGGTGTTGACATCACCGTTTCCTCCCTCTGCCGCGCGTGTCATTGCCATTGGCGCGGCCGATCAGAAGGCCGATGCCGCCGGACACGGTGAAGAACACAAACACGAGGGCGAGAAGCCCGATCACGATCCAGCTCATGATCCCGTCCTTTCCCGCTGCGCTGTTTGCGGTCTGTGGCGCAGCGCCTTGAGCGCGTTTTCAAGCTCCTGCTTTGTGAGAGCGGGGGCGGCGGTCGTCTCGATTGTGAGGCAGATAAAATCGTGAGAAACATCGGCGCGCACCACGCGCGCGCCGCCGGCATCGTCATCCTGCCGGCATCTTTCAATGCTGTCCCATAGACTTTCCAGAACTCTATCGACGGCTTGATCGAATTTGTAGCTGTCAAAGCTATCCATGACTTTCCATCGGCTCATGACCCCGTCCTTTCCATCTCCTCGAATTGATCTGGAAAAACCATACGGATCAGGCGCACCATGCTCGGGTTCAGCCGCGAATTATGCTTGATGCCGCGATAGATTGTGTTCTCGGGAATGCCTGCAGCGCGGGCGAGGTCGGATTTCCGCATACCCTTGTCTTCACGCCACTTGTCCACGGTTTTCCATGTGAGAGGCATTTTTTCCTCACTTCTCCATTGATTAATTGTGACTTAATGTGATTTGGTGCATCACGTCAAGTGACAATCAACAAACTGCAATCAAGGCGTTTCCCACATATGTTGTGCGTTGTGGAAAACGTTCGGCAAAAACATCTGGACTGGGTTCGCTTCATTCTTGGGCACAAGAGATGGAGCCAGACGCGGCTGGCCAAGGAGGCCGGCCTCGATCCGTCAACCCTGTCCAGGTTTTTGAAGGACGAACCCGATAACACCCGGATGCTGAACAGCTACTCGATAGAGAATATCGAGCGGGTGTCCGGCATACCGGCTTTCGAAACATCCCTGCCGGTTCTGCCGCGCGGCCTCGGCGAAAAGGAAAGTGAACCTTTCGACGCCGAGCCGCTTTCAAGCGTCAGCGGCGCGGTTGCTGCCATAAAGCAGGGCCGTAACGGCGTTGATCCGTGGGTGTTGCGTTCGCGATGCCTCGAAACGGCCGGATATATGCCGGGCGATATCGTCATCATCGATCTCGGCGCCACACCCCGCCCGGGTGATGTGGTCTGCGCGCAGGTCTATGACAATTCCGGCCGGGCCGAGACCGTCATGCGGATATTCGAATACCCCTTCCTCGTTGCTGCCAGTATGGACGCGCGGCTGTTCAAGCCTCTGCTCGTCGATAACGAGCGCGTTGTGGTGCGCGGTGTCGTCATCGCTTCCATTCGCGAGCGCGCGGCAGCCTGATCCAGCTCCCCTGAAAATCTGATCTTTGCGTGGCGCAGTGCGTCACGGTCAGTCACAATAAATCAAAATCCATGGATTAATTGTTGACAACCTGTCAATTTAGTCACAGCATGTCACACATAGCAGTGATTTGGATTGGAGGTTGCGATGCCGATCACACACCACACCATGGAAGCGAGCGCCGTTGCCGAATGCCTCGGCGTTTCGCGCTCCGTTTTCCTGCGCCGCCGTGATGCGCTTGAGCGTGAGTATGGCTTTCCGCCGCCGCTGCCGCTGGCCCGGCCGCTGCGCTGGCAGCAGGCCGCGGTTGAAAAATGGCTGGAAGGCTATGCCGATGCCGGCCGCAAGCGCACGGCCGCAACCGTGCGCGAAACCGTCATCGAAAACGACCGCGCCCGGCTGATGGCAAAATATGCCCGCCCGGCCAACGAAAACGGGGTGGCGGCATGAGCATTCATTACGACATCGAAACCACGGTTGCGCAGCTGCGCACCGCGCTGAACGAACGAAAGGCGCCGGGCGAACACGCCACGAAGGGCACGCATGTGCGCTTCCGAAACCCCGAAGCGATCATCGCTGTGCAGGAGATGTTCATGCGCGAGCTGAACCGCGCAACGCCGAAGGAAGACATTATCGAGGCTGTCATTGAAATGACGGTCGATCATCTGACCTCGTTGCTCGGCGGCAATCGTGAGGCGCTGTCCGCGCTGGCGGAACCGTTCGCCGTCGCCTTTATCGACCGGTTGTTGGACGCAGCCGGCGGCGAGGGTGTGCGCAGCAAATCCTATCCGATGGTTTTTGAACATGGAGGCCACGCATGAACGCCGCCGCCGTCAGCATGTTCGACAAGCCGGCCGTCGCCGCGCCGAAACGGGCGTTGACGGCCGGCCAGCGCAAGGCGCTGCAGGCCGTCGGCCAGTTCCGCCACCATCGCCAGACCTTTTCCGGCGGCTGGTATATCGGAAACCGTTATTGTCAGCGCGGCACAGTTTCCGCCCTGATGAAGGAAGGCCTTGTGCGCCGGGCGAAAAATCCGGGCAGAGGCAAGGGCTACCGGCTGGAACTGACCATGGCCGGGCAGATCGTTCTGGAAAGGCTCGGATCATGACCGAGATCGTATCAGATGCGACAACGCTTGCCGTGATCAGGCTGCGCGGCCTTGCCATGAAGGACATTCACGACACCGCGCGCGCTGCCATGGCGGACCTCATTGAAGGCATCGCGTGCACCGCGCCGGACTATGAAGGGCTGGACGAGCTGCGGCAGGAAATGCAGGCGGCGCAGAATGCGCTGGCCGATTTCTGCGCCTCGGCCCAGGCGGCCGGCATAGAGCTTGCCACCGGTCATTCAGTCCGGCGCCATTTCCCAAAGAAGCCGGCAAACGGCCACACCGATCAGGCGGCCCTGTAACCTGCGTATGCACCGCCGAAGATCATAAAAACGCGGCCCGGTCTCCTGTCCCCTCCGGTTCCGGTCCGCACGCGCCGCAAGTCCTCCCAACCACGCGCGGCGCCCCCTGCGCCGGCGGCATGGCACTCCTTACATGTCGCCGGCGCTTTTTCCTTCAACGATGGAGAATTAGTATGGAATTCAGAGAAACCATGTGGGCGCAACAGGCTCCCGATATCTACACCGGACCCAACTGCGACCAGCATCGGCCGCGCTGGGTTGTCTCTGCCGAAGGCGACATGGACGGCAAAAGCCCCATCGGGGAAACCCTTGATCTTTCCGCCAAGACCTTCCCTCCCGGCACCAAGGTCACGGTCCAGGAGCCGGAATGCCCGCGCTGCCATGAAGTACCCTCCCTTATGGATATGCCGGGTCAGTCTGGCCAATGGGAGTGCGGCTGTGATTTCGATTGGAAGGGCTGGGCGGATGAGCAATTCTCTTGATTTTACAAAGAAGGAACTCGCCAGCCGAGATGAATGGGTGCGCGCCGCCGATCGCGCCCGGCAATATCTGCGAGAGGGCGACCGCATCACCTACACTGCGTGCCCGGGCACAAAGCGGTGGGGTGTCTTTGTGGGTTTTGATGGCAACTGGATCGTTACCAAAAGCCGTTCGGACGTTTCCGCTCGGGGCATCACCAGGGTCAACGGTCGGCGCGTGGACTTCACCGATAAGGGCGTCTGTGACGTCTGTGCCCATAACAGTATGGGCCGGTGGAATGGCTCGATCAATACGCACCGATGGTCAGGCAAGGCATGTCACGCCATTGGCTGCCCCTATGGCTACAGCCACGCCCTCGACGAAGGCGACGATATCCCATTTTGAGCCTCAAGGATCCCGTCATGCGTAAAACCGATCCCAAGATAAAATATGTTTCATGGCGCAATGGCCGTCCGCGCTTTACGCCGGGGCCGAAGCTGCGGCAGCAGGGCTATAAGGCCGAAGACCTGGTAAACGATGCCGGCGAATGGATGACGGCCGGCGAGGCGCTGGACTGGTCGCGCCGGTTTGCCGAAAGCCTCGCCGCCGCCCGCAAGGCCCGTCCGCGCCGCAAGCAGGCCGCCACGCCGCCGCCAAAGCCTGTCAGCTATTACACGGTTGCCGAACTGTTGAAGGACTACGCCACCTCGCAGGCCTTCCGCGATCTGCAGCCGCGCACACAGAAAGACTATCTCACGAAAATCCGCTCCATCGAGCGGCATCTGAAAGACGCCTGGGCGGCCGAAGCCGAAGCGCTGACACAGCCGATCTGTTTCGGCATGTATGACGAGCTGCGCGGCAAGACCGGCCTGCACACCGCCAACGCGGCGATGCGCCTTTTGGGTATTGCCTATAGCTGGGGCATGTCGCGCGGCAAGCTGCCGGCCGTCGCCATCAACCCGGCCCACAAGCTCAAGCTCAAGAAGGAAGAACCGCGCGTGCGCGCCGGTGAACGCGAGGAAATCGAACATATGATCGCAACGGCCGATGCGCTGAAACGCCCGGAGATCGGCGACATGATCGCGCTCGGCGTCTGGTCCGGTCAGCGCCAGGGCGATCGCCTGGCCTATCAGATCGCCGGCCGCCGCAATGGCCGCATCATGCTGCGCCAGTCCAAGACAAAGGTGCTGGTCGATATCCGCGAATTTTCCGAGCTGAATAGACGCCTCGATGCCGCCCAGGAGCGCCGCAAACTGGCGGAAGTGATCTCAAGCCATGTCATCCTCGACGAGCGCACATGGCGCCCGTTCGAGGAGGATCACTACCGCAAGGTCTATGCGGAAGTCCGCCGCCACGCCGCCCGCACCATGAAAAGCTGCGCCACCCTGCGCGATCAGGACCTGCGCGACACGGCCGTGACCTGGCTTTTCCGCGCCGGCTGCACCGTCGGCGAAATCTGCGCCATCACCGGCCACAGCCTGGCCACGGCAACGCAGATCCTCGAACACTACTTCGCCCGCCACCCCGAGCTGGCGGACAGCGCAATCGACAAGGTTGAACTCTGGTGGAACAAGGGAGAGTGAAGATGGAGATATCGCCATTAGCTATCGTAATTGTGATGAATATTTACAAATATCCCAATCCAATAGAAAGGGTGGGGGAAGATGTTTGGAAATCACAGGCGGGAATGGATTGTATTCAGGGCTTTTTGAGTTCTGGGATCATCAAAAGTGGTGAGGATGGAAGGCTTCGGGTCACTGAAAAAGGCCGAGTTTGGATCACGCGCATACTGGCAACGCCGTTTCCTACGTATTCTTGGAGTTTTCCCGATGACTGACCGCCCTTCCGACATCCACCCCGGCGACCTCCTCAAGCTGCTGCATGGCCGCTTTTCCTCTTTGATAGTCTGCTTTAACGAGCAGCATGCCAGCAGTTACACAGATGCACAGGGCTGGCACGATAACTATGGGTTCTATAGCGGGAATGAAGATGACCAGATATCCTGGGTGTCAGAGGAGGAGCGCATGCGCGCCATCGCGCATAACTCGGTGTGGACCATCCAATGGTATCCAGATACGCCAGTAGGATCAATCACAGTAGGTGCATCGACTTTCGAAGTCGCTGCGGCCCACGTCTTGCGGTTCTCGCACGATGACTAAGCCGCCCTGCGATCTTCGTCATGGCTTCCTGTTCGCATACTGCCAGCGCTGCGGCTGGACGGAGTACGACGACGATGATTTTCCTTGCCTAAGGCGTGTGACGAAACCTGAAACAGAACCAGTAACAAAGCAGCAAAGTCACAAATCAAAAGGAACCTAAAGCATTGAAATAAATAAATATTCCAAATACTCTTAATCAGCGGGTCGTAGGTTCGAGACCTACATCACCCACCATTTTCTCTTTCATCGTCCTGTTTATTTGCGCCTTAATAGGCTGCATCGAACGTTGCCGCTTTCTGCAATATTGAGAGCGGTTTCCGGTGCGTGTCCTGTTCTTGTGCATGGCTGGTTTGACATCGGCCCGATAGCTTTTTCCCACATCGCTTTCCCCGGTGCAGGATGACTGATGTATCGTTGTATGACAGTCGCCATTATAGATCATGTGGTCTTTACATAAGGTTCATATGGACTATATTGGTCTGCAAGGAGCAACGATATGCACGTTCTGGAAAAACAACATGAGCCTGCCGACGTTGCGGCAGTTGCCCTCAAGGCCTATGCCCGCGTGGTCGATGGCTGGGGGCTCACGCAGCGCGAGGCTGCCTTCCTTGCCGATATGTCCGAGAGTACCTGGAAGCGCGCGAAGAAACCCGGCTTTTCCGGTGAGCTGACCAAGGACCAGATGCTGCGTCTGTCCGCGGTCATTGGCATATACAAATCACTGGAGCTTTATTTCTCCGGCAAGATTGCCGGCAGCTGGATGACGCGTCCGAATTCCGGACCTCTTTTCAGCGGGCGGCGTCCGGTCGATACGGCGATTGAAGGTGGCCTGCCGCAGATCCTGCATATCAGGACCTATCTGGATGCCCTGCGGGGTGGGGCGTGAGGCAGACGAATCTCTCCGACCGTGCATTGGTCCGGCTTATCCCGGCGACCTATCACAAGCCGCCGGTATTAAGGGGACTGGTCGATAACGAGGCCGAGGCGGAAATCCTCGCCGAGATTGAAGGGCTGACAAATGCGCGCCTTTCGGCAGAGGCGGGAAACAACCCGCATTTCGATCCGCGTGAACTGGCATGGTATCGCCGCAAGGCGGACCTTCGCGTCTATGGCAACACCCATGTAAATGCGGCCTTCACCTACACGCGCAAAGGCGGAAACCGTTTCAATACGGAAGACCGGGGGGCGTGGTACTGCGCCTGGGATGTTCAGGTCTCGATTGCCGAAGTTGCCTTTCATCGCACGCGCGAACTCGAATTCACCGGCCTCTTTGAAGACGAGGCGCGCTATGTGGAGATCAGGGCGGACTTCATCGGGTGTTTCGATGACATCACCGACGAGGTCGGTCATGCAGCGCTGCACCCGGATGTGCAAATTGGCTACAGGGCCGGTCAAGTTCTCGCCGAAGAGCTGCGGCGCGGCGGGTCGCGCGGACTGATCTATCCTTCGGTACGGGCGCCGGAAGGCAATTGCCTCGTCTGCTTTGACCCCGGCGCCGTTCAGAACGTGACGCCCGGCGCCAGCTGGAATCTCTTCTGGGACGGCTCGCCCGTCTACACCATCGAGAACATCGCCTGAAACCGCGCATTCACGGATCGTGGTCGCTGGAAGCCACAGGGCAGACACCGTCTGCCCGTGTGAAACCCGATCGGTATTTTCATTGACATCGCTTAAACATGACTTTTAAAGGAAGGTTAAACTTGCCGCGTGGCCGGTCTTGAGCGCGCGTCGTGTGCCGGACCTCCACAATGTTCGCAGTGAACGGACGGGTATCAAAGCATAATGCCAATGAGTTGGGATATTCAGGGCCTGTTCCGGCTTCATGCGAAGGGGATTGCACGTTCGTTGACGCGCCGCGGCATGTCTGATGAAAGTGCCGCCGATATTACCCAGGACACGTTTGAGCGCGTTCTGGCCAGACCGCCGGAGCACGGCGTTTCCAACCATAATCCCAAGGCCTATCTCTACCGCGTTTCACGCAATCTGGGCATCAACCAGCAGCGCCGCGATGCGCTGCTCCGCACCGTCGATCTGGACAGCGACGAGGCGCGGGAGCAGGCCGATCCGTCGCCGTCTCCCGAGCATATCGTCTATTCGCGGCAATGCCTTTTGCAAACCTATCGGGCGCTGGAGCAATTGCCGGAAAGAACCCGCAGGGCCTTTGAAATGCACCGCCTCGGCGAACGCACGATTGCCGAAGTGGGGGAGGAACTGGGCATTTCCACGACCCGGGCGTGGACGCTGATCCATCAGGCATACCGTCATCTTCTCAGCGCGACGGAAGAAGAATGAACCTTTTGCCGATTCTGAACGGAAAATCCGGCGCTCCCGATTGTACTACAGGCAGGAAATATGCGCAGGCCGTTGCCGCGCCGAGGGATATGAGATGAACGACGCCGCGCCTGAAGAAGAGCGCCTGCTGGACGAAGCCATCGACCTGATGATCAGCCATCAGGGCGATCCGGACAATGCCGGGATCATTGACAGGATCATGGCATGGCGGGCGGTCAGCGATGACCACGAGCGGGTCTGGAATCGCGTCGCGAAAATTCACGGGGCCTCCGGGCGCATTCTCTCGGAAAAGAAGCGGATTGAACGGCGTGACGCCCTGAAGACGTCCCGGCGGAATTTCATGATCGGCGCGGCGGCGACCGTCGGGGCAGGGGCGACGGCCTATCTGTTCGGGCCGGGCCTTCTTCTTGAGGCCCGTGCCGACTATCTGACGGGAAAGGGCGAGTTTCGGCGTATCGAACTGGCAGACGGCAGCGTCGCGGTCCTCGGTCCGCAAAGCGCATTGGCCGTGGATTTCGGCGAACAGCAGCGGGCAATCAGGCTGCTGGCGGGCATGACCTTCCTGTGGGTCGCGCCGCTGCCGGGCGCACCGCTGTCCGTCATGGCCGGGCCTCTGCGCGCCGCATCCTCCAGTGGCGCTTTCGATATCAGCAGCGATGGCGACTATGTGACCGTGGGGGTCGATGACGGCCGGGTAAACCTCTCTTCGCAGCGCCGGCAGTTTTCCGGCGATGAGGAACTCTGGCAGGGGGACTGGCTCAGCTTTGACGCGTCATCCGGTGCCATCGGGCGGGGCAGACGGGAGCGCGACATGATCGGCTCGTGGCGTGACAATCTTATCATTGCCGAAAACGAACCGGTCTCGGCGCTGGCGCTGCGCATCGGGCGCTGGATTCCCGGGCGGATCGTGATTGCCGATCCCTTTATCGGCAGCCGCTATGTCAGCGGGGTTTTCGATCTCGACAGGCCTTTCAGCGCGCTGGAAGCCGCCGTCCATCCGGCAAACGCAAAGGTTCGGCGTATCTCCTCGCTGCTGACCATCGTTTCGCCTGTCTGAAAAAAAGTTGAGTAAAGGGTGAATATTTTGTCAGCCCGTTTGTACTAGCTTTGAGGACAATGGGCCGGATCGCTGCCCGTTGCCGCAAAATTCAATGCAACGGAGTGGTTGACGCATGGGGCGCATCAACGAAAAAAACATGATATTCAACAGGTTGAAGAACGGAACTGCAGTCGTGGCTCTGGTTCTGGCCACAGGTGGTCTGCTGCATGTGAGCGCGTCCACGCCGGCCGTGGCGCAGGTGCAGGCACAAACCGGTTTTACCATTCCGGACGGATCGCTGAGTGGGGCGTTGACGACGTTTGGCCGCCAGGCCGATCTGCAGGTGACCTATCTCGCATCGGTCGTGGCCGGAAAAGCCTCTCCCGGCTTCAGCGGAACCGCCAGCCCGCAGCAGGCGCTCTCTGCAATCCTTCAAGGCTCCGGTCTGGTCTATACCTTCACCAATGACCGGACGGTGGCCATTTCTGCGCCCGAACCGGTTTCCTTCGGCGCCGGTGGCGGCGACGCGGATGATACGACATTTCTGGAGCCGGTGACGGTGACAACCAGTGCCGGTGGCAATGTCGGCATCGTCGCGACAGCGAGCGGAACCGGGGCGAAATCCGGCCTGCCGATCAAGGATACCCCGCAGGCCGTCAATGTCGTGACCCGCGACCAGATGGATATTCAGGGTTCGGAAACGGTGGTGCAGGCGCTGCGCTATACGCCCGGCGTGGTGGCGCAATATGGCGATGCCGATGCGCGCGTGGACTGGTTCTCGGTACGCGGTTTCCGGCCGGGGCGTTATCTCGACGGCCTTCGCCTTCCGTTCGGCGCGCGCGGCTACGCCCAGCCGAAGATCGAGCCTTACGGGCTGGAAAGCGCCGAAGTGCTGAAGGGCCCGACATCGGTGCTTTACGGCCAGAACCTGCCGGGCGGGTTGATCAACATGGTCAGTAAGCGCCCGCGCGATGAGGAAATCCGCGAGATTGAACTGCAGGCGGGCAGCTATGACCGCTTCCAGACCGCGTTCGACTTCGGCGGCCGTCTCAACGACGAAGGCACGATCCTGTACCGCCTGACCGGGCTTGGGCGGATTTCCGACACGCAATATAACTATGTCGACGAGAAGAAGGGCTTCTTCGCGCCGTCGCTGACCTTCGCACCCGATGACGCCACATCGCTGACGCTTTATGGCCAGTACCAGAAGGTCAAATCCAATGGCGGCGGCGGCTTTCCGACCCTGACGGCAAACGGCACGCTCTACACCGATGTCTACCCGGAACTGCCGCGCGACACCTTTGTTGGCGAGCCGGATTACGACAAGTTCGAACTGGTGCAGACCTGGGCCGGCTATGAGCTGGACCATGAATTCAACGACACCTGGGCGGTCAAGCAGAACCTGCGCTATGCCTATGTGAATGCCGACACCCAGCGTGTGGCGCCGGCGTGCCTTGCGGGCATGGTCTGCGATCCGGCGGCGCTTATGCGCTATGCCTGGGCGTTTCCCGAGCGCTCGCACCTGTTTACCGTGGATAACCAGGCGATCGGCACATTCTCCCTTGGCGAAACCGAACACTCGCTGCTGCTCGGCCTCGACTATTCCTACGAGACCAGCCATTTCGAGGAATCGCAGTTGACGATCATCACGACGCCGTTCGACGCCTATGACCCGGTCTATGGCGCAACGCCGATTTCCCGTCCGCCGGCGGCTATGCGGATCGATCAGGAGCGTTCGCAGCTCGGCCTTTATGCGCAGGACCAGATCGAGTGGGACAATTTCGTCTGGACGCTTGGCGGCCGGTATGACTGGGCCGACACCAAGACCCGGACCCGCAATGCCTCCGGCGATGCCACGGTCGACCAGAATGACGGCAAGTTCACCTGGCGGACTGGCCTTGTCTATAATTTCGACAATGGCATTTCGCCCTATGCGGGCTATTCCACCTCGTTCAATCCGCAAAGCGGAACCGACCGGAACGGCAATCCGTTCAACCCGACGACCGGCGAACAGTTCGAAGTCGGCCTGCGCTATGTGCCGTTCAACGAGGATATCTCGGTCAGCGTTTCGGCCTATCAGTTGACCCAGAATGACGTGCTGACGCCCGACCCGGCCAATATCAACTACAACACCCAGACCGGCGAAGTGCGGTTGCGCGGTATCGAGGTCGAAGGCAAGGCGGAACTGACCGACGGTCTCTCGCTGATTGCCTCCTACGCCTATACCGACAGCAAGATCACCGAGGATAATCCCGATGCCGCCGGTGCCAGCGATGTCGGCAACCGGCTGGCCTTTGTGCCGCGCCATCAGGCCTCGCTGTGGCTCGACTACACGGTTCAGTCGGATACGGCATGGGGCGGCTTAAGCTTCGGCGGCGGCGCGCGCTATATGGGCCAGACCTATGGCGACAATGCCAATGTCTACGACATTCCCGACTATACGCTGTTCGATGCCGCCATCCGCTACGACTTCGCGGCGATCGATCAGAAATATGACGGGCTGACGGGTTCGCTCAACGTCTCCAACCTGTTCGACAAGAAATATGTCTCGACCTGCATCGCGGCCACGGGCTGCAACTGGGGTGACGGGCGCACGATTTACGGCACGCTGAAATACAGCTGGTAATCGTTGATGCCATCATCCGCAAAACATGCCCTGACGCGGCGGCAATTCGTTGCCGCGTCCCTGCCGGCGCTGTTCATGGGAAACGCGGCCTTTGCATCTCGGCAGGGGCCGCGTCTTGCCGTGCTCGACTGGGCCTGGGCGGAAACCGTTCTGGCGCTCGGTGTTGCACCTTATGCCGTTGCCGAAGCGCCGCTTTATAACGAACGGGTGGTGTCGCCCGCACTGCCGGCCACAACCATCGATCTTGGCCTCAGGTCATGGCCGAATATGGAACTGCTGAAATCGCTGCATCCCGGCCTGATCATCACGCAGGCCGGTTACGGCGTTCCCGCAAGCCGGCTTGAGACCATCGCGCCGACCATGGCGCTGCCGCTTTTCACGACCGACAGAACGCCGCTCGCCCTTGCCGAAAGCGGCATGAGCGCGATTGCCGAACGGCTGGACCGCAAGGCAGAGGGCGATGCTTATATCGCGCGCTTTGACGCAACCCTTTCGGCGATGCGCGACGCGCTTGCAGGGGATGACGGAAGGCCGGTTCTGATCGTCAAATTCGCCGGTGAAAGACTGGTCGATATTTATGGGCGAGGCAGCCTGTTCGACGATGTGCTGCAACGGCTCGGCCTTGAAAACGCCTGGCAGGAGACCGGCAATCGCTGGGGCTTTTCCACCGCCGGGCTGGATGCCGTTGCCCGCCACCGCGACGCACGGCTGGTGATCATCGAGCCGGGGCCGCCGCCAGGCCTTGCGCAAAGCCGCCTGTGGAACACGCTTTCCCCCGTCAGCGCCGGGCGGGTTTTCACCATTCCACCGACCTGGGTGTTCGGCGGCCTGCCATCGGCCCTGAGGTTCGGCCGCATCCTGACGGAGGCACTGACGACCGCATGAGAAATTCTGCCACCGCGCCCGTCGCCGCGCTTTCGATCCTGACCGTTTTCGCACTGGCGCTGACAGTCTTCGGCTATGCCGGACATGTCGCGCCGGGCCGGCTGTTGTCGGCGCTGATGGCGCCCGATCCGGAGATCTTCGGTGAGGTCTATCTGCATTATGGCCTGTTTCCGCGCCTGTTCGTGGCGCTCATCTGTGGCGCTGCGCTGGGTCTTGCCGGGGTGATCTTCCAGCAAGTGCTGAAAAATCCGCTGGCCGAACCGGCAACGCTCGGGCTTCTGTCCGGCGCGCAACTGGCCATCATTGTCGTCTCGTTGGCATCAGCCGGTGCCGGCGGCCTGTGGGCGCGGGAGCTTGCCGCGCTTGTCGGCGCGTTTGCCGCTCTCGGACTGGTCGTTGCGCTGGCTTCTGGCCGAAATTTCTCGCCGGTCACCCTGCTTCTGGCGGGCATGGTCATCAGCTTTCTCGCGGGCGCGACCATTGTTGTGCTGTCGCTGTTTCATCATGACTATCTGCGCGCCGTCTTCATCTGGGCCAGCGGCTCGCTGTTGCAGGACGACTTTTCCGCCGTTCCCGCGCTGGCGCTCAGGCTCGTCATTCTTGTGCCGCTGGTTCTGCTTCTGGTGCGACCGCTGACGATTGCCGGGCTTGACGATGCCAGCGCGAAAAGCCTCGGCCTGCCGGTGAAGACCATTCGCCTCGCCGCACTGCTTCTGGCCTCTGCCATTTCCGCTGTCGTGGTGGCGCGCGTTGGGGTGATTGCCTTTGTCGGGCTGGCCGCGCCGCATTTCGCCAGTCGTTTCGGCGCGCGGCATTTTGCCCGGCGTCTGCTGCTTGCGCCGCTTTTCGGCGCGCTGCTTCTGGCCTTTGCCGATGGCGCGGTGCTGACGATGGCGCGCTTTATCGGCGAGGTGCCGACCGGCACGCTGACGGCGATTTCCGGCGCTGTTCTGCTGCTTATCCTGCTGAAGCGACTGCCGGCTGCCGCCCCGCAGGCCAGCGAACCGCATATCGTGCAAAGCCGCCGGTTTCCCGCTTCCCTGGTGCTGACCATCACCCTGCTTGCGCTTGCCGGCGTCATCGCATTCTCGCTGTCCGAGACGATCTTCATCGACGGGCTTCCCGTCGGCGAACTGGCCGCCGGCCGCTGGCCGCGCATTGCCGCATCCTTTGGCGCTGGGGCGATGCTGGCGCTGGCGGGCGTCCTCATGCAGGCTATGACCGGCAATCCGCTTGCCAGCCCGGAAAGCCTCGGCGTCAGCGCAGGCGCAGGGCTTGGCATCATCGGTGCCGTGCTTGTCGCCGGATCGTTCTCGCCGCCGGTAATGCTGGTCGGCGGCATTGCCGGGGCGGGGGTGACCTTCGTCTTCATCCTCGCCGTCGCGCGCGCCTGCGCCTGGTCGCCGGGGCCGGTGTTGCTGGCGGGCGTGGCCGTCGGCACATTTGCCGCGGCGCTGATCTCGCTGGTTCTTGCCAGCGGCGACCCGCGCGCGGCCTATATTCTCGCCTGGAGCGTCGGCCCGACCTTCCGCGCCACGGCGGTCACCGGGCTGGTTGCGCTGGCGCTCTCGCTGCTGTCGTTGCCATTTGTGCCGCTGTTTGCGCGCTGGCTGGAAATCCTGCCGCTCGGCAATGAAAGCGCCCGCGCGCTCGGCGTTTCCCCGGGCCGCGCCCGCGCACTGATGATGACATTTTCCGCCATTCTCACCGCCGCCGCGACGCTGGTCGTCGGGCCGCTCAGCTTTGTCGGGCTGATGGCCCCGCATATGGCGGCGATGCTTACGCCGGGGCGTCCGCTGGCGCGCGCCTTCTGTGCCGTCATGCTCGGCGCGCTGTTGATGGTGATCGCCGACTGGCTCGGCCGCAGCGTCGATTTTCCCTATGAAATCCCGGCGGGCGTTCTGGCGGCCTTTGTCGGCGGCCCCTATTTCCTCTGGCTGCTTTATCGGAGGCCGGCATGAGCGGTGATGCCGACCGACTGACGGCGATGCTTGACGGCCCGCTTGCGCTGGTGCGCGCCAAACTCTCCCTTCACCCCGACGCGCGCCCGGCTGAAACGGCCACGGAGCTTCTGGAGGAAAAACGTCTGTCCGCCGCTCTCGCCCGCCACGGCAATCATCACGGCTTGGCGCCGGATGCGTTCCTGCTGTCGCTCTGGTCGCAGAAATATCTGGCGGTGGTGATCATTCCCTATATCGCGCTGTCCCTGCTTGCCGGGAGACCCTTGCGGATCGGCATGGACGAGGCCGCCTTCGTGCTCGACGAAACCGGTGAGCCGGTGGCGCTTCGCCCCCCGGAGGGCAAGTTGACCTTCACTGAAGGGCAGGCGGGAGACATTGTGCCAACGCTTTATTCCGTTCATCTCGAACCCGCCATCGCACGGCTGAAACAGGCAAGCCGCCTTTCCGAAAAGGCGCTGTGGGGCAATGCCGCGCATTATCTGGAATGGGCCATCCGCCAGATGGAAAGGCATCCGGCCGTTGACCGGCAGGCGGCGGCTGACGCGCTGGCATTTTTATCGCGCCAACGGCTTGAACACGACAAGCCCAATCCTTTGAAGGATGCGATCCACTATATCGAAGAGGCGGGACGGACAGTCCGCCGCCGCAAGGTCTGCTGCCTGCGCTATCGCGTTCCCGGCGTTGAGGGCTGCGGCACGCTTTGCCCGGACAGGAAGATAAGAGAAGCTTCATGCATGACGACCAATTGACGTTTTCGCTCCGCGACGTGTCTTTCGGCATTGGCGACCACGCGATCCTGCAACCGCTGACCCTCGATCTCTCGCTGAAGGGCCAGGTGGCGGGTCTTATCGGTCATAACGGCTCGGGCAAATCGACATTGCTGAAACTGCTGGCGCGGCAATTGTCGCCGCTGGGCGGCACGGTCAGCCTCAATGGCGAGCCGATCGACAAGCTGAAGGACCGGGCACTGGCCCGAAGGCTTGCCTATCTGCCGCAAAACCCGCCGCCTGCCGCCGGCATGACGGTGCGCAATCTGGTGGCGCTCGGGCGCTATCCATGGCACGGCGCGCTCGGTCGGTTTTCCAAAGCCGACCGTGACGCGGTGGACGAGGCCATGGCGCTGACGCGGGTGACGGCCATGGCCGACCGGCTTGTCGACACGCTGTCTGGCGGGGAGCGGCAGAGGGCCTGGCTTGCTATGCTGGTTGCCCAGAAGCCGCAATGCCTGCTTCTGGACGAGCCGATTTCCGCCCTTGATATCGCCTATCAGATCGAAATTCTGAACCTCGTCGGCGACCTTGCCCGCAACCACGATCTCGGCGTCATCGTCGTTCTCCACGACATCAACATGGCGGCCCGCTTCTGCGACGATATCATCGCGCTGCACAGCGGCAGGCTTCTTGTGAGGGGTACGCCGGACGAGATATTGCAGCCTGAAATTCTCAAACGCATCTATAGCGTCGACATGCAGATCACCACGCCAACCGGGGCGTCATGGCCCGTTGCCACGCCTGTGTGAAACGCAATCAAAACCCGGAAGTTGAGGGGCAGGGATCGCTTACGAAGTTTACTCTTAACGGCGGCGCTTATCTCGGTTACATCTGCCGTCTTGTGTCACAAAAGAGGAAGATGTTGATTTGACTTCATTCTTTGAGATTCTTGTCGTTTTCCTTTTTCTGTGGCTTGCATTGTCAAATGCGGGGATGAAGGGGCGTCTCAAAAGTCTGGAAGATGATCAGCGGAAAACCCGTGCGCGGCTGGAGCAACTGGAGCGCCTGAAAAGCGATGCCGGTACCGCCGCAGCGGACCAGACGGAGGCGGCGGCCGAACAGCCGGCCACGGAGGCGAAGAACACCGAAGCCGAAGATCTCGCGCCGGCGCAAGACACAAAGCCGGAAACCGCAAGACCGCCCGAAACCGGAAAAACACCACCCGCAACGAGCGGTCCCCCGCGCGCCTTTGTCTTCACCGGAGCGCTTCTGCAGCAGTTCGGCGAGTGGCTGCGGCAGAACTGGACGATCGCACTTGCAGCACTTTCGCTGGCGCTGGGCGGCATCTTCATGGTCCAGTATGGCGTTGAAAACGGGCTTCTGACGCCGTTCTGGCGCGTTGCAGGCGCGCTTCTTTTGGGCGCGCTGCTGGTGGGGGCGGGCGAGGTGATCCGCCGCCGCTATGGCGACGAGGAAAACGAAGCGACCCGCTATCTGCCTTCCGCCTTTGCCGGGGCAGGGTTGATCACGCTTTTCTCCGCCGTGCTGGCCGCCCGTCTTCTTTACGGGCTTGTTTCGGCCGAAACCACACTGGCCGGGCTGGTGCTGGTCAGCGTTCTGGCCGTGGCACTTGGCTGGCTTTACGGCTCCGTCCTGAGCGCTGTCGGCATTATCGGCGCCACGGCCGCGCCGTTTCTCGTGGGCGGCGAATCGGGCAACAGCTGGCTGTTCTTCTACTATTTCGCGCTCATCGCCATTGCCGGCCTTGCCGTCGACAGCGTCAAGCGCTGGGCGTGGGTCTCCGCCGTGGTGCTGATCGCAACGGCGTCGGCGGCGACAATGCTTTACGTCGCGACGGGCGGCATGATCCACTACACGGCTTTTCTTGCGCTGTCCTGGCTGGCGGCCGTCATCATCCCGGTGCAGAGTTTTGTGCCGACACATGCGGGCCAGACCGTGCTGGCGACGCTGTCGGGTCTCAAGCCGCGCGCCGATTTTCCGACCCGCATCGTTGCGGCGATGACGCTTTTTGTCTGCGGGGCCGGGGTATTCCTTTCACTCGATACGCAGTCTGTTACCGAAGCCAATATCGTCTTTGCGCTGATCGTCCTTGTTCTTGGCGCGACGCTGATATGGATGCACCGGGCCGAGGCGCTGAGCGATATACCGCTTCTGCCGGCCGCTGCATTTCTGGCTGTGCCTGTCCTCCAGGCCGTCCAATACGGACCGCTTTTCAAAAACGTCACCGGCGCCACGCTGTCTCAGACTGATATGGCCTCTCAGTCGTCAACATCCTTTGTCACATACGTTCTGATCCTGTCGGTGGTTGCTTCCCTCATGGCGTTCTGGCGGATGGTGCGGTCTCGGGATGACGCCCGCGCGGCGATCGGCTTTGCGCTGGGCGCTGCGAGCTTTGCGCCGGCGACCACGCTCATTTTCCAGTTTCTGTGGTTCCCGGCAGCCGTTTTCGGAGACTATGTCTGGAGCCTGCATATTCTGGCCGTCTCGGCTGTCATGGCGTTCCTGACAGACCGGGTTCTGCGTGGCGAAGCGCGCCCCGAACGTCAGCTGCATGCCGCGCTTTTCGCCATTGCCGCACTTTCGATGCTGGCGCTCGCCCTGTTCGTGGTGCTTACCCAGACCGCGCTCACACTGGCGCTCGGTATTGTGGTCGTCCTCACCATCTGGCTCGACCGGCGTTTCGATCTTGCGCTCATCGGCATCTTCACCAAGCTGGCGCTGGCGGTGATTGCCTTCCGGCTGGTGATCAGTCCCGGTTTCTTCTGGGCGGTGCGCGGCTCCACCTCGTGGCTGGCATTCGTGGAGGCCTATCTCGGCACGCTGGTGCTGCTTTATGCCGGCTGGCGGCTGACCGTGCTGCGCGCACGTCAATCGGTGCAGGTTGCCATCGAAACCACCACATGGACGGTCGCGGCCGTCTTCGCCTGTGCATTGTTGCAGCGCCTTGTGCCGGATGAGCCGGGGCTGCTCGCCGCCGTTCTGGCCATTGCCATGCTCGCCCAGCTCAGCCGTCTGCAGACGAGCGGCAAGGGGTTGCGGTTCCTGAGGGGCGCTTTCGCAGTCGTCTTCGGATTTATTGCTGCGATCCTGATTGCCGTGCCGCTGACGATCTCCAATCCGCTGATGTTCCGGTATAACCTGGTGAAGGGGCCGCTGATCTTCGACACACTTGCGCTCAGCTATCTGCCGCTGGCGGCCGTTCTGGCGGTGGGCGCGTGGAAGATCGGCAGCCTCTCACGATGGCTGCGGATCGGCTTTATCGCCATTTCGAGCCTGCTTGGCGGCTTTTATGTCATCTGCGAGATCCGCCGGTTCTGGCGTGGCCCCGATCTTTCGGTTCCCGGCGTTACCCAGCCCGAGCTTTACAGCTACACGATTGCACTGGTGATCATCTGCGCCGCCCTGCTGGTGATCAGCTTTTCGCGGCGCTCCCATGTCCTGCGCAAGGTTGCCATGGCCGCAACCGGTCTGACGATCGCGAAGGTCTTTCTCGTGGATATTTCCGGCCTGGAAGGACTGTTGCGGGTCGTCTCCTTCATCGGCCTCGGGCTGGCGCTGGCCGGTCTCGGCTGGCTCGACCGTACCATGAAGCTTCGCTGGAGCAGGATGACGGACCGGTCTGAAACACCGGATGACACCGAGAGCTGACAGGTGGCTGTGCCGCTGAACCTGCCAACGCCGAAATCATGGCAGGTCTTTGCGGCATGGGCGACGTCCTCTGCCTGTTCTGCAATGCGGCGCCGGTGCAGAGAGAGCTTGCGATCCAGAGTTTGCCTGATGCCCGTCCCTTAAGCGGAAACTGAACTACAAGGGCCGCGGGCCTCCACAGTTCTCGGAGTCGTGGTTCTATCGTCTGAATTCGGTCTTTTGCTGAAGCGCGTAGAACTGGCGTTTCTGGCTGTACATTTCAGCATCGGCACGGCGCACGGCAGACTCGATGGTGTCGTCCTCCCCGCAAATCGCCATGCCGGCGGAAATGCTGATCGGGCAATCGGCATAAAACTGATTGTTGATCTCCAGGACCTTCTGAATTTCCTCCAGCGCCATTTCGGCTGCCTGCTGATTGGCGCCGGGCATCAGCACCGCAAATTCGTCACCGCCGATACGGGACACGCAGTTGGGCTTTGAAACCGATTCATTGAGCACCTCGCCGAGCCTGCGCAGTAGACTGTCGCCGGCATCATGGCCAAAGGCGTCATTGGTATTCTTCAGGCCGTTGAGATCGATGACCAGCACACCGACAGGGCGAAGCCTCTTGCGCTCCAGCCGGTTGATTTCCTCGGTATAAAAAGAACGGTTGTAGAGCTTGGTCAACACATCATGACGGCCGAGATATTCGAGATAGGCCTCCGCCTTCTTGCGCGCGGTGATGTCGGTCAGCGACACCAGAACAAGCGACCAGTCCTCCTCGTGACCAGGAAATACGGAGAATTGCAGCAGCACATAACGTTCGCTCCCATCGAGGGCGTAGTTCATCACCTCGTGGGTATGCAGAAGGCGACCTTCCCAGAGGTCGATCAACTGCTCGCGGAAATGATCCTCGACATCATCACGGAAGACGGCGTGCTGGTTTTGCAGCAACACCTGGCGGCTCGGCGCCCGGAACATGTCGAGGGTGGCCTGATTGACATCGATGACGCGGATTTCGCTGAGACACTGGCGCACGAATTCGGGATGGACATCCAGGAACACACGCAGATCCATAATGTGGCGTGAGCGCAGATCATCGAGCAGGGCGCGGATTTTCGAGAAATCCTCGACCCAGAGCGACACGGGCGAATGTTCAAACAGGCCCTTGGCATAAAGCGACTGGTGTCGTTCACGCCGGTGGGCATCCTCGCGCTCGGTCACATCCTCCGTGGCCAGCAGCACATAGTCGAGCGTTTCCTCGTGGCCGGGCATGACCTGGCCGCGCAGTTGCACGTCAAGCCGTTTTCCGGAAAGCGTGTAATTGACCGTATAGCTGGTGAAGTTCAGCTTGCCCTCGAAAAGCTGGGTCAGCTCGTCGATATGGGTTTCCAGCATGTCATCGCGAAACACGGCGGAAATATTGTCGACGAGGTGGGCCGTATCCCGGGCCTCGAACAGCTCCAGCGTCTTGCGGTTGACCTTCAGGACGCGAATGGCGCGCGAACATTCTGCAACACGCGACATGTCGGCCCGCAGGAAAGATGCAATATCGGTTACGCCTTCACCGCGCCAGGTGTCGAAGAGTGCCTTGACCGCACTGAAATCCTCGACCCACATGGCGATGGGGGCAAGCTCGAACATCTCATGATCAAAGGCACTTTGATCCGGGGGGCTGCTGTTCATTCGTTCACGTCGGCCTTTCTCAGGCTGTCGGGGGCAATGCTGCTCTAACCACGGACAAAACACTCCGGCCAGGTTCCAGCGGGGCGCGGCGATCCTATAGTGCTTCCGGCATTCTGCAAAGAAGGTATCGTTATCCGCCAACGCGTGCCGGCGGGCGGAAAACGGTTTGCCGGTGTCGGTGAGGCACTCAGGTGCGGAAACATTTTTTGCTGTTGATACAAAGCGGTATCGGAAGAGATGGATGCAGATTTGCAACTGAACGTCAGGCGGTGTTGAGCGCGGCCTGTTGACGTAACTGTGTCCGTCGCCTCTTCCTCCGCGCATAGGCCGGCGCAAGCTACAACCCTGTCATGGCTTACGAATCAGACGTCGGCGGCATTGGGTTGTCGGGCTCGTTTTTGGGCAGGCGGTATATATTGTGCCGGGAAGCGGGTAGGGCGCGTTGACCTTCAATGGCTCAGCGCTGGGCATTGACGGTAGGTCTGTCTGCCGCCGGGCACCCGACAAACCGGGGTATTTTAGTTGATCGTCCGGAGCGCTGAATTCCGATCACGATTTTACGCGGACTTGATTTTTATTGCCCGACAGCGAAAATTGCGTAAGAAGGTTTCAGAATGCGACGCGCCGGGCGGCGCGGATAAACCAATCGGAGCAATTATGATGTCGGCGAAGATTTATCGTCCCGCCAGAACGGCAATGCAGCAGGGCCAGGCCAAAACCCACCAGTGGGTGCTGGAATTCGACCAGCAGGCGCCGCGCAAGATTGACCCCGTTTTCGGTTACACCTCGTCTTCCGACATGCTGCAACAGGTCAAGCTGCGCTTTGAGAGCCAGCAGGAAGCCGAAGACTATGCCCGTCGCCACGGCATTGCCTATCGGGTGATCATGCCGAAGGAAACCAAGGAAAAGGTCGTTTCCTATTCCGACAATTTCAAGCCCGGCCGGGTTCAGCCCTGGACGCACTGAAGGTCCGTTTACGGACCGCGGACTGCCGATCCGTTCGTTCGAAATTTTTCCGCCTCTTCCGTTCCTTGCCTCAACACCGCAGCGGGCCGGTTGTGTTTTTCCATCGGATGAGGCATTCATGCCCCGCGCTGACCCAAGCGCGAAAACGGCCCCTTAGCTCAGCTGGATAGAGCACCGGCCTTCTAAGCCGACGGTCGCAGGTTCGAATCCTGCAGGGGTCGCCAATCTTTTCAATGGCTTAGGGGGGGGTGCTTCTCTACGAAAGGCGGTCAGTTTACAGGCTGGTTTACAGTTTCCGTTTCCTCTGTGTTCTTTTTAGCCGTTTTTCGGTGCAGCTGCAGTGAGATAATTCGCTAGTCGGTGCTTTGGATAGGCGCTAGCATATCGATGCTAAATCCAAGCCAAGGCTTATTGCACATCTTGAAGATTTAGCAGGGTTCGAAGATTTTCTGCTCCATCCAATTGAACTGTGAATTTGAGAATTCGCAGTTGGTTTTTATGACTGCAAAGCTTCACTAATGACCTATGGATACACGCAGCCCCGACCAGAGACGGCGCATTATGCAAGCCGTGAAGAGCAAAAATACCGGCCCGGAGATAAAAGTCCGGCGTGTTCTCCATGCCATGGGCTATCGTTTTCGCCTTCATCGCAAGGACCTACCTGGCAAGCCAGATATCGTGCTTCCAAAGCATCGAAAAGCTATCTTCGTGCATGGTTGTTTCTGGCATGCACATGGCTGCTCAAAAGGTCAGCTTCCGAAATCGCGGCTTGACTACTGGCTGCCAAAGCTTGAGCAGAATGCGACGCGCGATAGAGAGAAAGTCGAGGAGCTGGAAGCGCTCGGTTGGAAGGTGCTTGTTGTCTGGCAATGTGAGATTCAGGATGCCGATGATCTGCGGGAACGCCTCAGTACGTTTGTGGATGAAATCTAGGGGACGATCTACATTGGACGCTCGCCGCGGTAAAGTTACCGGAAGAATCAAAAAGAAAGAGCACAGGAAAGCAGTCGATGAGACCGATAGGTATTGATCTATTTGCAGGAGCCGGCGGTTTAAGCCTTGGCTTTGAACAGGCCGGCTTTGACGTCGCTGCTGCGGTCGAAATCGATCCGGTACATTGCGCGGTCCATAAATTCAATTTTCCGCAAACTGTCGTAATTCCATATTCCGTTGAGGGCCTTAGCGGCGAGGAAATCCGTGTAGCTGCAGGCATTGGAAACAAAGATGTCGATTGCGTTTTTGGAGGCGCTCCATGTCAGGGATTTTCCCTCATCGGTCGTCGTGTTCTTGAGGACCCCCGGAACAGACTTGTGCTGGATTTTGTGCGAATCGTCTCCGAGCTCAATGCACGGACATTCGTGTTCGAAAATGTGAAAGGTCTGACCGTAGGCAAGCACAAAGCCTTTCTAGAAGAGCTTGTCGCGGCTTTCGATGCCGTTGGGTACGATGTTCAGCTGCCATGGAAAGTTCTAAACGCCGGTCACTTCGGCACCCCTCAGTTTAGGGAACGGCTAATCCTTTTTGGAAGCCGAAGGGGAGAGGACCTGCCCGAGTATCCTGATCCGCTAACCAATATCGCTGACCGCAAACGTCCAATCAGCGGTTTGCCCGCCGGCCCAAGTTGCGGAGACGCATTGGGGGATCTCCCAAACGCAGACCGATTCCAAAGTTTGCTTAATCGCGATGCGGTAAAGACCACTGCCTTCGGAAAGCCTTCCGGCTATGCCGCCGAGCTACGTTGCATTACCAACGATGCGTGGCACTACGGGTACGTAAGAGATTGGGACGCATCGATCCTAACTTCCAGTGCGCGCACAGAGCATACGGATATTTCGCGGCGGCGATTTGCCGAAACCGATCCGGGGAACGTAGAGCCGATTAGCCGGTTCTATAAGCTGTCGGGCTCTGGCGTTTCCAATACGTTGCGAGCGGGCACGGACGGCGCGCGCGGAGCCTTTACGAGCCCCCGCCCGATTCACTACCGCTATGATCGCTGCATAACGGTTCGGGAAATGGCCCGATTGCACGGGTTCCCTGATTGGTTTCGCTTCAATGTAACCAAATGGCATGGGGCGCGACAGATTGGGAATGCCGTGCCGCCGCCGCTTGCACGAGCTGTTGCGAGGCAGGTGATCGAAGCCCTAGGCGTGACGCCGAGCAGACCAAGCGAAGTTATTTCGCTTGGTGACAAAGCCTTGTTGTCGCTGGACCTGTCAGGTGCGGCACTCCATTTCGGGATTAAAGCGCCGCCAAGTCGTAGAGATCAAAAGAGCGGAGCAAAAAAGCGTAAGCAAATCGACATCGAGCGTGCACGCTTAACAGGGCAGGTTGCTCATGGCTAAGAATGCCCAAAATCGCTACCAGGCCTTGATTGAAAAGATATTCTTCGATCATTACACCGAAGGTGCTACTTCTCTCGATTTTTCCCGCCAAGAAATTAAGGATGCGGCCAAAGTCCTCAATATCGTTCTTCCGGACAACCTGGGCGACGTGATCTATTCCTTTCGATTTCGAGCGGATCTGCCGGAGACCGTCGTTGCAACGCAAACTGACGATAAGGAATGGGTAATCGAGCTGGCGGGTCGGTCTCGGTATCGTTTTTCGCTCGTTAAAATCAACCGCATATTGCCCCGTAAAGATCTAGTGAGAATAGATATTCCCGATGCGACCCCCGAAATAATTCGGGCATATGCATTGGACGATGAGCAAGCTCTATTAGCAATCGTTCGATACAATCGCTTGATCGATACGTTTTTGGGGCTGACAACATATAGTCTGCAGAACCATCTGCGGACGACGGTAAAAGGCATCGGTCAAATTGAAATCGATGAATTGTATGTCGGTATCGATAAACGCGGTTGCCATTACGCTATACCGGTCCAAGCTAAAGGTGGCAAAGACCAGATCGGTATTGTTCAGACGACCCAGGACATGCGTTTTGTTGAGGACAAATTCCCGGGTATGCGATGCCGTGCTGTATCAGCGCAATTTATGGACGATGATGTCGTGGCGATGTTTGAGCTAACGCTGCAGTACGATGGCATCAAAGTGGTCGAAGAACGTCACTACAAACTCGTGCCGGCGAAAAAGCTGAACCAAGAAATTATTCGCGATTACCGAGATTGACGTCTAAGTTATTCAGCAGTTCCAGCGCCATTGACCTTTTCTGGTCGACCTCAGCTGGTATTGAGCTTAAGTCATATGCTCGCGCGATACGCGGAACGCGGTAGGCTCCATAAGCCATTCATCAATATCCCATCCGATAAGAGCCTCCAGCGTTCCACCAGAGGCTACTGGGTGCTTCTCATCCTTCTGCAAACGAATGCTAGTAACGATCATCATGGCCGTTCGGCCCTTCTCTTGGCGATGAAGTGCTACTTCGCCATGCGTCATAGCGATGGCGTTGGCGATATCGCTCGTCGTGCCTTTCACCTCGACATATAGCGTCTCGTTCCCTTTTCTTGCCAGAAAGTCGTAGGGTTTCGTAGCTGCCGTGTTGCTAGGATTGTAGCCTTGGGATCGAAGCCAATCCTCAACGATATCCATGGCTCGGAGCTCCACGGCCCTTCTTTCCTTGGCGTCTAGGCCAAAACCTTGATTTTTTCGGGCGTTGGCGGCCGGTCGGGTGATGTCGAGGATATCAAGCTCGATCTGGTCTGCGAGGGAAAGCGCTCTGCCCTGTCGTTGCGCCGTATAGATCACGCGCAGCATTTCGGCAGCTTCTATCAAGTGCCTCTCCACGATGTCATCCTGGATGTCGTCATACGGAATCTTTTTCACAAGCGCGCATGCGCGCTCAAAGGATTTGGGAAGTTTCGCCCTTGCACCAAAATCATTTGCATCGGTAAAGGGTTCTAAGCTATGGCGGTCCTCCATGACGATCCCGCGCGCCCATTCGCAACGTTTGTCCAGTTCCTCTAACGGCAAGACGATTGAATATCCGTTTTGGAATTTGGACGAACTGCATCCGACGGCAATGCTGACGCCCGAACCATCGGTCGAAAAGTGTAAAACAACATAGAAGCCGTCTGTAGGTCGCGGGGACATTTCTTCCGAGCAAAAGCGCGTCCATGCCAACTCTGTCTTGCGCCCGATGCCGTCTGAACCTTCAACAAAAAAATCATGCCCGAATGGCCCTAGCGCCCGTGCCAAAGGTTCTTGGAGAGTGCGCACTTCCGCAGGCAGCTTTTGGCGGATAAGCCGGCCGCGTTCTTGCATATCTGGAGTATTCTCAGAGGAATACGCGAGCTGCAGTTCGCAGATTCGGCGGAGTGTTTCGCGCATAGCCATCTCAGTCTTTGTTGCCACCATTTTGCATGGGGCTTTCAGTGTGACGACAAGTTCACATTAAACTGCTTGCGCTTCAAGTTTTTATAGGACCTGCTGCGCCATGGACGAATGGCCGCTCTGATAAAGCTGATGCGCAGCATCGGCGAGGTGTGTGGAAGGCGGCTTTGGGCCGAAAGCGTCTATGCGCCAACTAAATTGAATGCCAGTGACCTGACGGTTTACGGCCCATTTGCAGCCCTTCTGCATTGCGGCTCCATTTTGGTCGGTCAGTGGCTCTCGGCGCGATCCCTAAAGCTGCCAATCGTTGCGCAACCTGCGAAGGTCTAAAAAGGGCGCATCTCGGACGTTCGCCGCGTGAAGTACACATGACCGAGATGCGCAGGAGGGAGACGGCCAGCGTGCTGCCTCGAGTCGGCGGGGCAGCGCAGGAAGATGCCTGAGCTTCCGCCATACATTCGAGCGGGACACCAACCAAAACGACCTACCGTGTCGCCGCCTTGGCAGCGCATCCTCAACCGCTAAATTAGCCTTCCGAGAACCCTTGTTCCAACGGGTCGCATCCAAGCGCCTCATTTGACGCCGATAATCTTGACTAACAAGGTAGGACCCGAGACAACAGAATGTATAATTAATTTCAGATTGGCTTGCTTTAGATAGCGCACTGTCTGGTGATGAGGGGTACTGTATGTTCAAGGATATTTCAAAAGAACAAATTGATCTATTTATGTCCTCTTTAAGGCATGGGCAATACAGCCTTCTGTTGGGAGCGGGGTCAAGTGCTGATACAAGTAATTCCGTTTGGCGTCTGCCAATTGGGGATTATTATAAAGATTATCTTTGCGAGGTGACCCGTGCGTCACCTAAGCACTCATTGCAGAGAGTATTCGGCCTGCTAAAGCCGAACCAGGTTGAGGAACACGTAACCAATAGATTTAAAGGCTGCCTCCCCGGGGAAACATCCAGAAACCTGTCCAGGTTTGTTTGGAAGAGGATATTCACGTGGAATATTGATGATGTTCTGGAGAATACCTACGCGGCAGGAGGAGCAAAGCAAGCGGCCATCCCAATTCATTACAGCGATGACTTCTTCGATGCTCAGTTATCGTCGGATTTGCAGATAGTTCATCTACATGGGTACGTTGGTCAGCCCGAAAAAGGTTACGTGTTCTCGCGGGAGCAATATATAAAACAAGTCAAGGATGTTAATCCTTGGATGGCTGTCTTATCTACAATGATGAGGAGTGATCCATTGATCATTGCCGGAACAGCGCTTGATGAAGTGGATCTCGATTTTTACCTCTCATCGCGCAGTCATGCAACCTCACGAGTGGATCGCGGTCCCTCCATTCTGGTCACCAAAGATGATGACGAGGTTATTTCTGATCTATGCAAAAATCATGATCTTATTCACTTCGTGGGCTATGCCTCCGATTTCTTTAAGTATTGCATTGAGCAGTTACCCTATGCTCCCACCCCTGAAGAACTAATACCGCAAGCAGAGAGAAGTTTGCTTCCAAGTTCGGTTTCCAAAGCCGCAGCCGCTTCCTTTCATGCTGATTTTAGCCTTGTTCCTGCTTCCGCGGCACCGGCGCTAAACTCAAGATTTCAACTTGGACACCCGCCGGAATGGGGCGATCTGGCAGCAGAACTTGATGTTGCTCGAAAAGTCAGCTCAACTTTGGTTCAACAGGTCGAGGCTTCCGTTCGAGATGAAGGCGAGCCCCCCATCCTGTTCATCGTTTCCGACGACATTGGGACTGGAAAAACCACTATAGTTAAGAGATCAGCGTATAATCTGGCGCAGCGTGGCGTGAAGGTTTTGTATTGCTCTGCCCTTAGCAGGATAGCGACCTCCACGGCAAGTGTGGTCGATTTAATCGATGGGCCTGTGGTCTTAGTTGTTGACGATTTGGCAGATCAGGTCCGAGCGGTGTCGGAGCTTATTGATAGCGTTGAGAAAAGAGATTTCGCAATCCTCGCGGCTGAAAGATCAAACAGGCGCGGGTACCTTACTTCCACAATCTCCACTCGAAACTTTCGGTGGATAAAACCGGATTCAACTTCAAGGCGGGAAATTGAGCAGCTGATTGAGAAGTATCGGCTAAATGGGAATCTCGGCGATCATAGAGCCATTAGAGAGGCAGGTCGCTTTGTTACGGAAGTTTGCAAAGATCCAATTGCAGTTGCCTGCTGCCGGATAATGAAAGACTTCACCCCTCTTAGTAGAATTATTGATGATGTGTTAGACGGTTCTTCCGAGCAGGAAGTTGCGCGGTACGTATGCGCTGCCCTCGCGCATCATTGTTTTAATGGTGGAATCCGCTACGATCTTCTTCTTGGTGCGTCTTCATCAACTGGTATAAAATCGCAATTTACGTCCTACTCACTTCTACCCTTGGCGCTTGCGGGAGGCGGGCGATATGTGGTTCCGGAGAACTCAGTTATTGCCGATCAAGTGTTGTTGAGAGTGAAGAACGACAGTCCAAAAATTCTGCTGGCCGCGTTTACTGGGATAGCATCTTCGATCCAGCCTTTCGTGAACCGTAAAACTATCAAGCAGAGATCTCCCGAAGCTCGACTCGCAGGGAGGTTGTTTGATTATGACGATGTGGTTGGAAGGCTTCTCGATCAAGAGGCTGCAACTTTCTATCAGAATGCCTTATCTGAGTGGCAGTGGAACTCTCGTTACTGGGAGCAAGTTGCATTAATGCATTTGGCGAAGTACTTCAGCGATAGAACTAATGTCGATGCACTTGAGGATGCAACGCGAAGGGCGCGGCAAGCTGTGGCTATTGAGAACCATCCGTTCGGTTTGACGACGTTGGGCAAAATACTCATGACCCAAATGCTTCACTCTGATTACTCAATGTACTCATGCTTTCACGAGGGCGCGAGGAACCTGTTGTATGCTATTGAGAAGGAGAAGGGTTGGTCTCGGAAAGCCGTGCAGCCTTACATTGCGCTTTTTCGGGGTGTGATTACCTTCCTCGAACAAGGAGGAATTATTGATCAAGATGTGCGGGTAAATGTATCTGATGCGATTGCTGCAGCCATCGATGCATTTCCCAGGGATGCGGAGACACAGGAGTTGGCGGCACGCACTTCCACGTTCTTGTGACGGGGCAAAAGTGAGAGGTCATTGAGTTAACCAGTCGTGCCGGCGAAACAAATTATTTCGTGCAGAGCACGCGCTGGAATCCTTCTCACTATATTGCAACCGACATCTTTGGACAGACAGTGGATCTTGGTCGCGCTAGGGATGAATGTCGGCTATGGGCCGTAAGTGATCATGCGCCTGCCAAGAGAGAATGCCCGCCTTGTTTATCGCCGCGTGAAAAGCTAACTGTCAGCAGTCGGCCCCAAATAAATCGAAAGAGCTCGGTGTCTCTTGAATAGTCGGTGTTGGGCGCTGCGAATTATACAGCTAGGTTGCGATTGGAGTGAGTTTCGGCGAACTGATCTGTTTTATGAGACGCTGTTTCTTTCCATCCGCAAAATCACCGCGTCGCTAACCTGTTGGTCATCGGCAAGGTAGTGCTTTTCGAGAACCGAGCGGACTTCTGAGATTGTGTGGCCGGAGATGCTGGCGATTTGTTCTACGGTGGAGCCTTCGCGGCGGCGGGCGGTGATGAAGGTGCCGCGCAGGTCGTGGAAGGTGACGCCCTCGATGCCGAGGCGGGCCATTTCTGACCTGAGCCCCTGAACTTCCTCCAGATTCTGGTAGAGTCTGTCACGACACGGAGACGGACGGCATGAAGCGTTCACGGTTCACGGAAGAACA